>JAZDES010000205.1:0-12379 GCA_043808585.1 Pseudomonadota bacterium
TTAATAGAATGGTAGAAGGAATCATTGCACGCGATAGTAAAGAGACCGCTTTTCACAGCTAAGAAAGATGACGATCAGGAATTTTCAATTATGAATTCTACGAAAGGGGGTATGTGATGACACCGATAGGAGAAGGAAAGAGAGGCGGAGGGAAAGGGAGAGGCCAAGACCCATCCAGTAAAGGGAGAGGCTGGGGTGGAGGCAGGGGCCTGGGCCCGGGAGGAGAATGCATCTGCCCCAACTGCGGGAAAAAATCATCTCACCAGCGCGGTAATCCCTGTTTTGAGATCAAATGTCCTGAATGTGGGACATACATGACAAGAGCTTAGTCTGGAAATGATCATCAGTATCGCAAGCGGAAAGGGTGGGACTGGAAAGACAACCGTTGCCACAAACCTGGCCATTTCTCTTGGAGCCGGCGTCCAGTTGTTGGATTGTGATGTGGAAGAACCGAACGCCCATCTCTTCATACAGCCGATCATTGAGGCAGTAGAGACGGCAACAACGCCGGTTCCCGTTGTAGACGAAGAAAAATGCACCCTCTGCAGGAAATGCGGCGAAATATGCCAGTTCAAGGCGATTGTCGTGATCGGTGAAACCGTATTGCCCTTTCATGAACTCTGCCATAGCTGCGGCGGCTGTATGGAGGTATGCCCTGAAAAGGCAATCAGCGAGATGGGCCGGGAATTGGGGGTTATTGAAAGGGGAAAGAGAGACGGTCTGGAATTTGTACATGGGAGATTGCGGGTTGGGGAGGCCATGTCACCCCCGCTGATCAGAAAAGTCCGTTCCTTCACCAATCCCGTTAGACTGACCATCATCGACGCACCTCCCGGGACCTCATGTCCGGTCATTACTGCCATGAAGGGAACTGATTTTGTTTTGCTTGTCACTGAGCCCACACCATTCGGCCTTCATGACCTTAAACTGGCGGTTGAGGTTGTAAAAATACTTGGGATTCCCGCCGGGCTTGTCATTAACAAAGCTGATATGGGAGACGATAAGGTAAAAGCCTATGCCCAGGAGGAAACCCTTCCAATTTTGATGGAGATCCCTTTTGACCGAAGTATTGCAGAAATCTATTCAAGGGGTGATCTCCTCGTGGAGGTTATGCCGGAATACAAAGAGCAGTTTCTGGGATTGTATCGTCGCATGAAAGGAATTGTTGATTCGTTGAAGGGGTAAGTCTTTGAATGAGAGGATGGCCCTGGTGAAGCGGTCCTTCGGAATTTTTTGGGATAAAGACGGATGGATGGTCGAGTTGTTGACTGACTAGCACAGGGGGCGGAGCTAAATGAAGGAATTGGTTATTATAAGTGGAAAAGGTGGTACCGGAAAGACCAGCCTAGTGGCGGCGTTCGCCTCCTTGGCCAGAGACATGGTCCTTTGCGACGCTGATGTGGATGCACCGGACCTTCATCTCATAACCGACCCCCAGATTAAGGAAGGGCATGATTTCCAGGGAGGAAATACTGCCGTCATTGATCCCCAGAGGTGTACCGGTTGTGGTCAATGCAGGGACTTATGCAGGTGGAGCGCAATCAGCGATGGCTTCGAGGTTGATCCCCTTGAATGCGAAGGGTGCGGTGTTTGTGTCTATTTTTGTCCTGAAAAGGCGATCGATTTTCCCCCGAATACGTGTGGTCAGTGGTTTCGATCTGATACTCGTTTCGGGCCTATGATTCATGCGAGACTGGGGGTTGGCCAGGAGAACTCGGGCAAGCTGGTAACCCTCGTGCGGCAGCAATCCCAAAAGCTCGCAGAAGAAAGAGGATTGGGGCTCCTCTTAACTGACGGCCCACCCGGTGTGGGATGTCCGGTGATCGCCTCCATAGGAGGGGCGTCGGCCGTGCTTATTGTTGCCGAACCCACCGTTTCCGGAATACACGACATGGAACGGGTGGCTCAATTAGCTGCCCATTTCAAGGTCCCTGCAATGGTTTGTGTGAACAAATTTGACCTCAACCTTGATCAAACACGGGCAATAGAGAAATATGCAAAGGAGAATGGTGTGGGCACATTGGGTCAGATTCCCTTTGATCCTCTTTTTACGAAATCTATGGTTCAAGGACAGACCATCTTTGAATACGATGAAGATTCTGAAGGCGCCCGTGCAGTGAAGGCTGTTTGGGAAAAGGGGAGAAATGCCCTCTCAATCTGAAGGTTTCAGCTTCACCCCACCCTTAACCTGACAACACTCCTCCAAGGCTATCACTCGCCTTTTTTACCCCAACTAGTTTTGAATTTGTCCCGATCCATAGAGGCCCTTTATCGCTGGTTTTCATCTTGGGTCCGTTGTTGCGAAGAATCTCAAAAGAGGGGAGGATTACCAATTTGTTAATATCGAAAGGCTACCGCGTCATTCCCGCGAAGGCGGGAATCCAGTCTATTGGCACATATCGACATACAGGTCCCACCATTGCGAATTTTTCTCTCGGGCCAACTGCCATGCCTCAATATCCTCAAATCGTTCTATTCTCATGCCTTCTTCATCGAGAACTCACGATTCAACGGTTCAGCTTTTCAGTGAACCCTAAACCTCTGAACCATGAACCCTCAGACTTTTAACCCGTGAACGGTTACAAATTATTTTTCGATCACCATTCCAAGTTCTCCGTTCTGGGTTCCTGCTTGCGCTGGAATGACAATTGAAGTATATCGACACAATTTTAACAAACTGGTAATGTACCTCAAAAGAGAGGGATTAATACCCGTATTATCAATGACTTAGCTGAGCGCGAAAAAGGGGCAGCTGGCAGACAGACCTCAAGGTATTTTTTGCTTGACGCTATCAGAGGCGTGCGGCTATAAAAGCCTCCTAAGAATTCTTAGAAGATAGACGGACCTATAAGAAATATGGGATTTTTTCAGCGGAATTCGGCGGAGATTTGAGCCCTAAATTTCGAGAGGTTAAACAATGCCAAAAAAGATCGGATTTTATATCTGCCATTGCGGCGTGAACATCGCCGGCAAGGTTCGCGTGGAGGAAGTCGCTGAATTTGTCGGGGGTCTCAAGAATGTGGCGGTGGCCCGTGATTACAAGTTCATGTGTTCGGACCCGGGGCAGGAGATGATCGAAAAGGACGTCAGGGAACTGGACCTGAACAGAGTGGTAGTGGCCTCATGTACCCCAAGGCTTCATGAAAAGACCTTTCAGGGGGTCTGTCAGCGAGCTGGCATCAATCCCTACCTGTTCCAAATGGCCTCGGTTCGAGAGCAGGTCTCATGGGTTACAGAAGATGCGGATGACGCCACCAGAAAGGCAAAGAGCCTTGCGGCGGCCGCGGTGAACCGCGTCAACTACCACCAGAGCCTGGCTGCACGGGAGGTGAGTGTCCATCCCGATGTCCTGGTGGTCGGCGGCGGTATCGCGGGTATGCAGGCATCTCTGGACATTGCCAATGCTGGGCACAAGGTGTACCTGGTGGAGAGGCAGCCTACCATTGGAGGTCATATGCTCCAGTTTGACAAGACCTTTCCGACCCTGGATTGTGCGGCCTGTATAGGAACGCCCAAGATGGTTTCTGTTGGGCAGAATCCCAACATAGAACTTCTAACGTATAGCGAAGTACAAGAAGTCTCCGGTTTTATTGGTAATTATAAAGTGAAGATCCTGCGCAAACCCAGGTACGTGAAAGAAGCGGTGTGTACCGGCTGTGGCGAATGTGCGAATGTCTGCCCTGTAACGAGGCCAAGCGAGTGGGATGAAGAACTTGTCACAAGAAACGCTATCTACAGGTCATTCCCCCAGGCCGTGCCCATTACTTTTGCCATTGAAAAACTGGACCGGGCCCCCTGCGTGGTTACTTGCCCGGCCGGAATAAACGTACAGGGCTATGTTCAGCTCATCGGTCAGGGCAAGTATAAGGCGGCCGTCCAGCTCATCATGGAGAGGTTGCCCCTCCCGGGTGTGCTGGGGAGGGTCTGCCCACACCCATGTGAAGCCCAATGCCGACGGCTTGAAGTGGATGAGGCAATAGCCATAAGGGATCTTAAACGTTTTGCTGCCGATCAGGTGAACATGGAGGAGCTTCCCCTTCCCCAAATTGAAGACCGAAGCGAAAAGGTAGCCGTAATCGGATCGGGGCCTGCCGGACTGACCGTAGCGTACTATCTCCGGCTTAGAGGGTACCAAGTGACCATTCTTGAGGCCCTCGAGGTTCTTGGAGGCATGCTGCGTGTCGGTATCCCCAACTACCGTCTCCCGCCTGAGGTGCTGGACAATGAAATAAACGCCATCCTCAGGCTGGGTATCGAATTACGAACCGGGCAACACCTAGGTACAGATTTTACCCTAGAAGGCCTGGAAAAGGAGGGCTTCAATGCGGTCTTTGTGGGCATCGGGGCACACAAAGGTATGAAAACCAATATTCCAGGTGAGGATGAGTTTGAGGGTGTTCTGGATGCAGTCAACTTTCTGAGGGAAGCAAATCTGGGGAACCGCAAGAAGCCGGGCGATAAGGTCCTGATAATTGGTGGTGGCAACGTGGCCGTTGATGCGGCTCGTGTAGCAAAGCGATTGGGTTGCCAGGAGGTCACGTTGGTCTATCGGCGAAGCCGTGAGGAGATGCCTGCCTATCCGGAAGAGATCGAGGGAGCCCTGGATGAAGATGTGAAGATCCATTACCTGACCGCTCCCGTACGCGTTCTTGGATCCGATGGGAAAGTCACCGGTTTTGAGTGCATAAAGACGGAGCTAGGCGAACCGGATGCAAGCGGGCGGAGACGGCCAGTTCCGGTAGAGGGCTCTGAATTCATTATCGAATGCGATGCGATCATTCCGGCCATTGGCCAGCAGCCGGACATAGAATGGACACAGCATGCTGCCTCTTTGAGTACGACTCGATTGGGAACCCTCGAAGTAAATGCCTATACAATGCAGACAGGACTCCCCTATCTCTTCGCCGCAGGAGACATGGTTACGGGCCCGGCCACGGTGATTGAAGCTGTGGCCGCAGGCCACAAGGCTGTCGAGGCCATAGATCGCTACCTCAAGGGCGAAGACCTCACACTCTATGAGCAAGAGTTAAAGGCCCAGGAACCTCCCGGCCGAGATTGGAATGAAATCCCTGAAGATGTGGTAAAAGAGAGGAGGGCACACGCCAGTTTTGGGGAACCTAGGGAGAGGGTTTCCAATTTCGTCGAGGTGGATATGGGATTTGGGGAAGAGGAGGCACAAAGGGAAGCCAATCGGTGCCTCAATTGCGGGGTCTGTTCCGAGTGCATGGAATGTGTCCTGGCCTGCGAGGCCAAGGCCGTTGACCACAAAATGGAACCTGAGATGCGCGAGATCGAGGCGGGTAGCATTATTGTGGCCACAGGCTATGACCTCATGGATCCGAGTCCTATGACACAGTTCGGTTACGGGAAATACCCAAATGTCTTTACCAGCCTTGAATTCGAACGTCTCAATAATGCCACAGGTCCTACAGACGGTAAGATTTTAATGAGGGACGAAAGGGGTGAATTTACAAGGCCCCCGCACAGTGTGGCCATTATCCACTGTGTTGGCAGCCGAGACAATAACTATCACGAATATTGTTCTCGCGTATGCTGTATGTATGCGCTCAAATACGGCCATCTTATTAAGGACAAGGTGGGTCACCACACAAGGGTCTATGACTATTACATCGATATGCGCTGCTTCGGAAAGGGTTACGAGGAGTTCTACAAGAGGTGCCAGGAGGAGGGGATTACCTTCATCAGGGGGAAACCCGCTGAAATCACGGATTGGGCGATCACACCGGAAGAGAAGGGTAAGCTGATAGTTATCGGCGAAGATACCCTTGTGGGCAAACGATACCGAAACCCTGTAGACATGGTGATCCTGTGTGCGGCCATGCAGGCCAGAAAGGATGCCGGTGATGTGGGCCGGATCTTTGGGATAAACCAGGGCCAGGACGGCTTCTTCCTGGAGGAACACCCCAAGATGGCCCCCATTTCCACCGCTACGGATGGAGTCTTTCTGGCAGGAGCGTGTCAGGCCCCCAGGGATATTTCGGACACGGTGGGGCAGGCCTCCGGCGCCGCCTCCCACGCCCTTCAGTTGGCCACCCGAGGAAAAGTTGAAATCCCTCCCACAACCTCATGGATCGATCCAAACGTGTGTGCGGGTTGCCAGACCTGCATCAAGCTGTGCGCGTATTCGGCAATCGACTTTGATGAGCGCAGGGGGGTTTCCGTGATCAACGAGGCCCTTTGCAAGGGGTGCGGGAGTTGTTCGGGTTTCTGTCCGAGCGGTGCCGCCCGCAGCAAACATTTCAATAACAAACAGGTTTTTGCGGAGATCGAGGGCATCATGGATGCCATTTCGGCCGTGGGCATCTAGCAGGTTGCGGAGAGAGAACCGGGGAAAGACCTGGTCTTTCCGGCTGGCATGCCAGGATATAAACGCTTTTGGAGGTGAACATGTCCGAGTACAAACCGACGATTATCGCCTTTGTCTGTAACTGGTGTACATACACAGCAGCTGACCTTGCTGGAACTTCCAGATTGACGTATCCCCCGAATCTACGATTGATCCGGATGATGTGCACGGGCATGGTGGACCCCAAGTATGTCATCAAGGCCTTGCTGGAGGGGGCTGACGCCGTGCTCATCAGCGGCTGTCATCCGGGGGACTGCCACTATATCAACGGGAACTTCAAGGCGCGACGTCGAGTCAAGCTGCTCAAAGAGATCCTGCCGAGGTTCGGTTTGGACGAGCGCAGGCTGAAACTCACCTGGATCGGGGCCAGTGAGGGCGTCGATTTTGCACACACCGTCAAGGAAATGGTGGCCGAGGTCAAGGGGCTTGGTCCGAGCGGGGTCAGGGAACAGATGGTGTTGTGATTTTGGATTTAGGACTGAAAAGATCAAGGCCGGAAAAAGCTATCGGTTATGACTTGACGACTTCGTAAAAAGCCTCCAAGACCGTCACTCCGGCGAAAGCGGGAGTCCAGTCCCGCCAGGCGGGATTCCTGGATTCCCGTTCCCCGCCTTCGCGGGGACAAGCTTCACGGGAATGACTGAAAAAGAAAATTTTTGATTTTTTACCAATTCGTCATGACTTTCATTATGGAGGAAATCAATGGCCAACACAGCAAAGATTGAGGTGAAGGATCAGAACCTCCTTGCCGCTCTGCAGGACTTTTTTAAGACACTTCTCCAGAGCGGGGATATGAGTGCGCTGCTTTTGCCCCAGCGCCTGCCCATGAAGAATGTGGTGATGCCTACCCTGGTGACGGATGTCGGGAGGATCAACGGGGTAGATCCTCTGGCCCCTGTATTTCCCATAAACGCGGCAAAGGTGGTTTCCAAGCTCACGAGACGTCCCATTGGGGGTCGGATTGCGGTGGTGCTGCGTCCCTGTGAGATCCGGGCATTCGTCGAACTGGTCAAACTCAAACAGGGCAGAATGGATGAAGTGGTTCTGGTGGGAACGGATTGCTACGGTGCTTACAGCAATGTGGACTACTTACGTTTTGCGGGCAATGACGGAGCCAAGTCCACCCTCAGGTTTTACGAGAACGTGCGCTCCGGAAAGGGAACTACCTGGGAAGGCATTGACGTCTCACCAGCGTGCAAGGCCTGCGAGCACCCTATCCCTGATACGGCAGATCTGCTCATCGCTCTGCTCGGCGTGGATACCGGCAAACACCTATTTGTGAAGGCCCGGACGCCCGCGGGGGAAGAGGTGCTGGGCAAACTGGGACTTCCGCAAGGAGAAGAGCCCGCCGAGCGAAAAAAGGCTGTGGAGGATCTGATTGCCGGGCGTGTGGCCTATCGCGACAAGATGTTTGATGAGACCAGCGAGGCCGTCTCGGATCTTAAGAAGCTCACCACGTACCTGAGCAATTGCGTAAACTGCTACAATTGCCGGGTGGCCTGCCCCGTGTGTTATTGCAAGGAGTGCGTCTTCGTCACCGACGTCTTTGATCACGAACCTTCCCAGTATCTGCAGTGGGCAAAGCGCAAAGGGATCATCAAGATGCCAACGGACACGGTATTCTACCATATGACCAGGCTGGCCCACATGAGTACGGCCTGTATCGGATGCGGCCAGTGTTCCAACGCGTGTCCCAATAATATCCCTGTCATGGAGGTCTTCCGAACCGTTGCCAGCTTCACTCAGAGGGCCTTTAACTACGAGGCGGGCCGGAACGTTGAAGAAGACCCGCCATTATCCGTGTTCAGGGAGGGAGAGTTTCGGGAAGTTACCGGGGGTAAAGATTAGATCCATTTGAAATTTTGGATTGTGGATTTTTTTCGACCTGTAATCAGCGACCCTCAATGAGGTAGAATATGAAAAAAAAGATCGGTTCAGCTCTAGTGGTAGGAAGCGGGATCAGCGGCATCCGGTCGTCACTGGATCTGGCGGAACAGGGCTACCATGTGACGCTCATCGACAAGGCCGCCCACCTGGGAGGAATACTTACGCAGCTAGACTACCAGTTTCCAAGTGATCACTGCGGGATGTGCAAGATGCTTCCCCTCGTAGAGCGTGACGCCTCGTCTCAATACTGTCTGCGAAAGGGTCTGTTTCACGAAAACATTGACATCATGCTTTCCACGGAGCTGGTGGGCATGGAGGGAGAGCCCGGAAAATTTCTGGTTACGCTACGTCAAAGACCTTCCATGGTGGACCCGGAGAGATGTATCGGATGCGGGGAGTGTTCACGGGTCTGCCCTGTAGAGGTGCCAGATGAGTTCAATGCCGGCCTTACCAAGCGAAAGGCGGTTTATCTCCCGGTTCCCCATAACATTCCCAATACCTATATCGTGGACATGACCTCCTGCACCTTGTGCGGTGAGTGCGAAAAGATCTGTCCCACCAATGCGATCGAATTTGGAAGAGAGGCCCGTCAGCAGTTTCGCATACTGGTAGTGGACGATGAGCTGGTGGTTCGCGATTCCCTCAAGGAATGGCTCGTGGATGAAGGGTTTCAGGTAGATATGGCCGAGTCCGGGGCCGAGGCCCTGGAAAAGGTGGCTGAACAGGACTTTAACCTTATGCTCCTCGACATCAAGATGCCGGGGATGGACGGTGTGGAGGTGCTCAGACTGTCAAGGGATATCCGTCCCGACCTTGCGGTTGTTATGATGACGGCCTATGCGACAGTGGAAACCGCTGTGGAAGCCATGAAGATGGGGGCCCTGGATTACCTGATGAAGCCCTTTGATCCGGACAAACTGGTCCCCATGGTGGTGCATTTATATCAGAGCATTCACGGGGCCGGAGAACGCCAGATTGAGGTGGGGTCCGTGATCCTGGCATCAGGCTTTGAGTGCTATGACCCTGGCACAGGTAAGAACACCTATGGCTACGGTGTGTTTCCGAACGTGGTGACGAGTATCGAATTCGAACGGATGATCAGCGGTACAGGCCCAAATCAAGGGAGGCTCTTGAGACCCAGCGACGGAAAAGAGGTCCGTAAGGTCGCGTGGATCCAGTGTGTGGGGTCACGAGACCAACAGGCGGATGCGGACTTTTGCTCCTCGGCCTGCTGTATGTTTGCCATCAAAGAGGCCTTGCTGGCAAAAGAAAAGAGCGAGGGGAAAGTAGACACGTCCATTTTCTACATGGATATGCGGACCTTCGGAAAGGACTTTCAGCGGTATAGGGAGCGGGCGGAGAAGGAGCACGGGGTTCGTTTCCAGAGGACACGGGTCCACTCCATCGAATCCGCGGGGCCGGATGGGGAGCTGAAAATTGGATACGCCGATACGACGGGCAGAAAAAATGAAGAGACCTTTGACCTGGTAGTGCTTACTACCGGCCAGAGACCACCTCAGGGCACGAAGGAAATGGCCGAGATGACGGGTATCGATCTGAATCCTTGGGGGTTCTGTCAGACTGAGGGTTTCTCCCTGTCGAAGACCAACAGGAAGGGCGTTTTCGTCGGAGGGTCGTTTTCCGGACTTAGGGATATCTCCGAATCCGTGATTCAGGCAAGTTCCGCAAGCCTTGGGGCCTCCAGGCTTATCCACTCCACAGGAGGCGGGCTGGCGGTGGAACCCGGTACGGAAACCGGGTACAGGGATGTCTCCCGAGAGATCCCGCGGGTGTTGGTGTCGTTGTGCACCTGCGGAGGAACCATAGGCCGGCCGGAGGATCTGGATCCCCTGGTACAGTGGCTTAGAAGGCGGGAGGCAGTGGGTGAAGTTCATCTTATCGATCGGATCTGCACGCAGGAGGGATGGGATCAGCTCGAGGAAAAGGTAAGAGATGGCGATGCAAACCGTATCCTGATCGCAGCCTGCATGCCGTATGTTTACGCCAGAAAGCAACGCCAGCTGGGCGAAGCAGTGGGGCTGGATCCGGACCTGATGGATGTGGTGGACATCCGCACCCCGACATTTGTCAACACCGAGGGGGGCAGGAACCTGGTAAATCAGGATATCGGAACGACCATAGCCATGGGCATAGGAAGGCTTAGACGAAAGGATCCTCTCCCCACGCCGGTTGCCCGGACAATCCAGGAGGCCCTGGTTGTGGGGGGAGGAATTGCCGGGATGACATCCGCCCTGGCCATTGCGGATCATGGCTTTGAGGTTAGTCTATTGGAGCGGGAGGAGGAGCTGGGAGGGAATCTCCGGGACCTGTACAGGACCATTGACGGCCAGTCCCCTCAGGAGCTTCTGGAAGAAACCATTTCCCGGGTGGAAAAACACCCCAAGATCAAAGTGTACAAAAAGACCGAAGTCATTCACTCCGTCGGACGTGCGGGACGCTTTGCCACGACTATTGAGAAGGAGGATGGTAAGGGGGAGACGTTGGAACATGGCGTGATAATCCTGGCCACCGGGGGAAAGGAGGCCCGGACAGAGAGCTATGCCTACGGGCAGAGTGAAGGGATCGTCACGCAACACGAACTGGAAAAAAGACTTGCGGAAGGGGGGATAGATCCATCAAAGCTGAAGTCGGTGGTGATGATTCAGTGTGTGGACTCGAGAGAGGAGCCGCGCAACTACTGCAGCAGGATTTGTTGTACCTCTGCCCTTAAAAACGCCCTTTTCCTCAAGGAACAGAATCCAGAGATCGAGGCATATATCTTTTACAGGGATCTCATGTCCTACGGCTTCCTTGAAACCTACTACACAAAGGCGCGGAAGGCAGGGGTGATATTTGTGCCCTACGAAGTTAACGAAAAACCTCAGGTAGGTGTGGAAAACGGCAGAGTCCGCCTGTCGGCACCGGACCCGATTCTGGGACGGGAGTGGCGTCTTGAGCCGGACCTGGTGGTGCTGAGCACAGGGGTGGTTCCCGCAGACGGTAACCGGATAGTCGAATTGCTCGGCCTGGAAGTGAACCCTGACCGGTTTTTTCAAGAGGCCGAGTCCAAATGGCGGCCTGTGGATTTCATAAAGGAAGGTATCTTCATGTGCGGTCTGGCCCACTCTCCCCGTACTATCAAGGAGTCCATTGCCATGGCGGAGGCGGCCGCTCAACGCGCCCTGAGGATACTGAGCAGCAACCGGGTGGCCGCAGGGGCCGTTGTGGCCGAGGTGCGTCAAAGCCTGTGCTCCCTCTGTGAGAGGTGTATCGAATTCTGCCCATACGGAGCCCGGGTGTACGATGAGGAGGAAGATCAGATTGTGGTGGACGAGCTGATGTGCCAGGGGTGCGGATCATGTGCAGCAGTCTGTCCCAACAGTGCTTCCGTGCTAAGGGGGTACAAGGACCAGCAAATTTTTGAAGTGATAGATGCAGCGCTGGAGAATTTTGTTTAGAAGGCGAAATGCAATAAAGGAGATTAGACTAGATGAGCGAAAAACAGATTGATCTTCGCATACCGGCCGGTGGATCGGATCTCCTTGGGTCTGTGCAAGAAAACGTCCGGGCCTGCATGCAATGTGGCACATGTACCGGCTCTTGCGGCAATTCATTCGGCATGGATCTCACTCCCAGGCACCTGTGGCGGTTGGCCCAACTCGGGGAAACAGATGAGATCTTTAACAGCGAGACTTTCTACCTATGCTCCGCGTGCTATTACTGCACCCTGCGATGCCCCCGCGGTCTCAAGCTCACCGAGACCATGGGTTCTCTCAAGCGTCTGGCGGCAGCCCAGGGAATCAAAAAGCACAAGCAAAGCAGCGAGTTCTATGAGGCCTTTATTAAGACGGTCGAGCGCTACGGCCGGGTTAGGGAGATGGAGTTCATAAACCGCTATTTTTTCTCACTGAAAGACCCTTTTCTCCCCTTGGGTTTTACTTCCCTGGGATTAAAGCTAATGAAAAAAGGCAAGATTCCGTTCCAGCTGCCCATACTGATACCCGTAAGAGACGAAAAGGGCAAACTGAAATACTTTGAGGGGAGGTTCGACAGGCTTTTTGAAAAGGTCAGGGAACTGGAGGCAAAACCATGAAGTATATCTACTATCCGGGCTGCTCGTTGGAA
>JAZDES010000206.1:0-3600 GCA_043808585.1 Pseudomonadota bacterium
GTCTTTTTTCAAAAGGACGTAACCCAAACTCTTCACAGCCTCTGCCACGCCCCCTTACCTTTCAATACAGTTTCTGCCAGGCAGGGGAGAGGGCTCTTCATAGGGACATCCTCTTATGGGGCTGTTCCGTAACGAGGTTCAAGACCTCACTGCCGTTCTATGAAGTGATGCCGTCCTTTACGTCCTTTGGAAAAAAGACCCTCGCGGTCTTCTGCCTTTCTTTCAAAACGCTATAGTGTTACAGAGTTTCAAGTTTAGGCTGACCAATTGGAGTAACAAGGAACATAGCCATGAGCGTCAACCATTTCGATCCTATTAGTTTAGAGGTCCTCTGGAATCGCCTCATATCTATTGTCAACGAACAAGCAGCAGCCCTCATACACGCCAGCTTTACAACCGTGGTGCGCGAAGCTGGTGACCTCTCAGCGGGCGTCTTCGACGAACGGGGCAACATGCTTGCACAGGCAGTGACCGGCACTCCAGGCCACATAAACACCATGGCGACGTGTGTTCGCCATTTTCTTCGGAAATATCCCCTAGCCAACCTCCATGAGGGTGACGTGCTGATCACCAACGACCCCTGGATTGCCTCAGGCCATTATCATGACCTTACCGTGGTAACGCCCGTGTACTACAAGGGGAGGGCCGTGGGGCTTTTTGCCAATACCTGCCACGTCATGGACATAGGCGGCCGGGTCTTGGGCGCTGATGCGAATTCCGTGTACGAGGAGGGCCTTGCAATACCCATCATGAAACTCGCAGATCAAGGGCAGATGAACGAGGATCTCATCAGGATTATTGAGGCAAATGTTCGGGTGCCGGAGCCGGTGTTGGGGGACATCCACGCCATGATCGCGGCCAACGAGGTAGGCGGGAAGAAATTAGTCGAGATGATGGAGGACTATGGCCTTTGGGATCTGAATGGGCTGTCAGCGGCCGTTATCGAGCGAAGCGAATTCTCGATGCGGAACTCCATTCGCTCCATTCCCGACGGCACATACCGGCACCAGATCGAGGTGGACGGGTTTGAGGAGCCCATCCTGATCAAGCTCGCCCTCACCGTGGAAGGGGACCGTATGGTCGCTGACTATGCCGGTAGTTCACCCCAGTCGAATCGCGGAATCAATGTGGTTTATAACTATACCCATGCATATACCACCTACCCTATAAAGTGCTCAGTTAGCCCTGAAGTACCGAATAATGAGGGGAGTTTCCGGCCGGTCACTGTAATAGCTCCCATGGGCTGTATCCTCAACTGCAAGCGTCCGGCAGCTGTGGGCGCGCGTCATATTATCGGGCATTTTCTTTCTGCCGCAGTCTTCGGCGCATTGAGCCACGTCCTGCCAGACCGGGTTATTGCGGAAGGATCCCAGGGGCTCTGGATCACCCAGTTCGACGGGACGGACGAACGGGGCGAGCCATTCTGTTACGCCTTTTTTTCGGCGGGAGGAACCGGTGCACGCCCTAATAAGGACGGACTATCGGCCACTGCATTCCCCAGCGGTATCCACGGCGTGCCGGTAGAGCTGGTGGAAAACGTATCCCCCATCTTGTTGGAATGCCGTGAGCTGATCCAGGACAGTGGCGGACCGGGCAAGTTCCGGGGCGGACTGGGACAGCGCATGGTCCTCAAAGTTCGTTCCAACGAACCTGTCCAGCATTCGCCCATGTATGACCGTATCCTTTTTGCGGCCAAGGGTTTCAAAGGGGGACTTCCTGGCAGAAAGGGTCGCCTTTATCTGGATGACGGAACCATCCCTCACGCCAAGACCAAGTATCTGCTCAAGCCTGGTCAGAAGGTCGTCCTTGAACTCCCCGGAGGTGGCGGATTCTACCCGCCGGAGGAGCGCGACGTTGAGATGGTTCTGAGGGACGTGATAGACGGCCGGGTGAGTCTTGCCCAGGCAAGGGAGATATATCGAGTGGCCATTGCCACTGAGACCTTGGAGTTGGACTTGCCTGAGACCGAGAAACTTCGTTCAAGAAAATGATAATAATTGTGTAACCCAGGGACGATATAATGCAAAGCGGCCTCGATATCGAAAAAGGGAGATATTATCGATACAGTGTTTTCGGAATTATATCTTTGACCTATGTCATGGTCTATTTCCACCGGATGTGTCCGGCTGTTATTGCCGTTGATATTCAGGACTACTTCGAAGTAAGTGGAACCCTCCTGGGCCTGATGAGTTCAGCTTACTTCTACCCATATGCAATCATGCAACTGCCTGTAGGCCTTCTGGTGGACTCCTGGGGCCCACGCAAGACGGTTTCCCTTTTCTTGATTTTGGCTGCTTTGGGCTCTGCGATGATGGGTCTTACTTCAATTTTTGGCTTGGCTATAGTAGGCCGCGTACTAGTTGGGATTGGTGTCTCAACCGTTTTTGTCTCCAATTACAAACTCCTGACCGAGTGGTTCGAACCCCGTAAGTTCGCCACCATGGGCGGTATTTTTATGGCCATGGGCGGTATTGGAGTCCTCCTATCAACCGCTCCGCTGGCGTGGGTGAGCAATCTCATTGGGTGGAGGATGACCTTCGTAGTCGTGGGTTTGGTGAGCCTAGTAATGGCCTTCGTGGTCTATAGATTCGTCTTTGATCGGCCGACGGACAGGGGTTTGCCTGCTATCGATTCCTCTCGAGAAGATCAGACGAGCACGAAGGTGAGCATTCTGCAGGGACTCAAAATGGTCTTGACTGAAAGGCGCTTTTGGCCCATAGCCGCCTGGTCCTTTTTTGTTGTCGGGATATTTTTTGCATTGGCAGGGCTCTGGGGAGGCCCCTTTCTGATGCACGTGTACGGCCTGAGCAAGACAGGGGCCGGAGCAGTCCTATCAATGTCTGCTGTCGGGCTTGTCGTTGGAAGTCCTTTTTTAGGGATAATGTCCAATCGCTTCGGCAGAAAGCCGGTTCTCATCGGCTCCAACCTCCTCCTGATCATGGTCTGCGGAGTCTTTTATCTTTTCACCGATAGGCTGCCTCATTCCTTGCTATATGTCTTCTTTTTCTTTCTATGTCTGTCCTCTACAGCCCTAGCCCCAGTTATTGTGGCATACACCAAGGAACTCTTTCCCTTCGGAGTTGCCGGGACTTCAGTGGGTTTGGTGAACCTCTTTCCATTCTTGGGAGGTCCATTTTATCAAGTCATTTTCGGTGCGGTTTTATCGGGGGGTGCCAAAGACAGCAGTGTGTATCCAGTGACGAGTTATCAGGATGTTTTTCTGATCTGCCTGGTTAGCGCCATGATTTCGATGCTGATAGCCCTTCTATTCAAGGAAACCCTCCCTCGTGAGTAAGGCCTCCCAGGGCCTATGTGAAAAGCTGTATCACTTGCCACGGCCTTCAGACATGGCGCGGCTTAGGTGTAACCCTGGCTGCCGGCAAGTCTGGCGAATAATCTCCATCCAACCATCAGTTAAAGAAACAGCGTAACACTTTAGCCTTTTGGAAGAAAGGTAGAGGACCGCGAGGGTCTTTTTTCCAAAGGACGTAAAGGACGGCATCATTTCAAAGAACGGCAGTGAGGTCTTGAACCTCGTTACGCAACAGCCCCATAAGAGGATGTCCCTATGAAGAGCCCTCTCCCCTGCCTGGCAGAAAC
>JAZDES010000207.1:0-40542 GCA_043808585.1 Pseudomonadota bacterium
TTATGGTGAATGTCAATATCAGGCCCCTATCAATTCCCTCAAGGCATGATCCAACTTATTCTGTGATAATACTTTAGCGCTTTGAAAACACTGAGGAGTAAGATGACAGACCGTGAGGGTCTTTTTTTCAAAGGACGTAACCCAAATTTTTCATCCCGATGTAATCGGGAGCACGCCCCCTTACCTTTAAATATCCCGATGTAATCGGGACACAGGCAGGGGAGAGGAAAAAAGACCCTCACGGTCCTCTGCCTTTCTTTCAAAACGCTAAAGTGTTACATTCTGTGAAAGTCACAAATGGGGTTAGGTTCCGGTTTATCCGAGGTATTTTATCTTCGAAGGTAGAACACCGCGTAAGTTTTAAGGCTTTAAAGTTGCCCTTGTTTCTGTTAATATGCAAGGAATAAAGATCTTCAAGGGCCAATAAATCTTCGATTGAGATCACATATGCATTTCCGGAAAAAGTTGTTAAAGACCTTGTCGTATTTATCTGTCACAATATTTCTCGTCATGTCTCACGTGCTTTTTCCTCCTGTCGCCTTCGGTGATTTCCTATTATTAGAAAAAGGCATTATAGCTTATAACAGCGAGAAGCATAACAGAAGCCTGTCAGAAGGATCTTACAGGGGGGAGGAGGGGATCTTGAGGATAAGGCCTGAGGTTGCCCGTTCCTTTGGCTTTAGCGTGCCAGTAGATCCGGACTATCTCAAGGCCAAAGAGCTTTTCACGAAGGCCGACAAGTATCGTGAACGGGCGCTTGACGCCATCTCCAGCCAGGAAAGTGAGGAATTCGAGGGACAACACGAAGATGTGGCAGGGGACATGGCCCTCATCTCCAACGAGGCACTTCGCTCGGCACAGAGACACATGAAGGCGTACAGATCCAGACTGGATCCTAAGCTGGATGGAAGACTGGACAAAGACGGGTGTTCCAAACTGACGAAAAAATTGCTGGGAGAATGTCTCCAGGATACCTCCTATAATCTAAGGGATGCCGTCGGCCTCTTCTATAATCGATGTCAGGGACTGAGCGAGAAGGCTGCTTCACTTACCCCGGAAAATGTGGAATTTGTCAACTATGTCTTTTCGGATTTTATAACGAAGGCCTCTCCTGAGGTGCTAAGAGGCTTCGACCTTGACGAACATGGGCAAAAGAAGGGATCAAATCCAGCCTCTGGTTGGGAGGATATTGTCGAAGGATCTGGTGCGCGTTATACGGCATTGGTCGAGTCAATATATGAAAAACACAAGAAAGACCAATATCGTGTGGACCCTCTTCTCTTTTTGGCATTAATCAGAAGGGAGTCTAATTTCTCTCCCAATGCGGTATCCTATGTGGGGGCTGCCGGTCTTACCCAGATCATGCCAAAGACCGCAAAGGCCCTGGGAATGAAGAATATTTTTGAACCATCCTATTTTGGCGAGGCTGTATCACTCCTTGCGGGGGAGCGGAAGTTGAGGCAAAAGGCAATAGCCCTTATTTCACAGATTACTGAAGAGAACAGGTTGAAATACGCCAGGCTTGCGAGGAAATATATGCAGAAGGCGCTTGATTGTGGGAAGGAGCGTGCCCAGTTGTTTTCCCGCTACAAAAGGGAGCTACTTGAAAAAGGGAGTGATGATCGACTTGAACCTTCCAAGGCCATCGAGCATGGCTACAGATATTTCTCCGAGATGATGCAGATTCAGAAGGGAGACATAAGCCTTGCCCTGGCCTCTTATAATGCCGGACCACATCGGGTCAAGCAATATAATGGCATTCCGCCTTACGCCGAGACCGTGGCATTTCGAAACAGTGTCCTAGGACACTACAAGGAGTACCTGAAAAGGCTGATGGATAGAGAGAAGGCGAGGCAAGGGGGAGGTCGAAGTGCAGCTGATTCGAAAAGATGAGAAGTTGAGAGGAGATGGGAAGATGGGTTCAGACGTTTTGAAAGAGAGTAACCTTGAAGGGCTCAAGCTCTTTAAGCGCGGCAAGGTCAGGGATGTCTATGAGATCGGTGATGAGTTGCTGATTGTTGCAAGCGATCGTATGTCGGCATTTGATGTGGTCATGGAGGACCCGATTCCTGATAAAGGGAAGATCCTTACAGGGATATCGCTTTTTTGGTTTTCAAAGCTTGAACCGATCGTTGAGAATCATTTGGTTAGTAGCGATCCGTATGAATATCCAGAGGTCTGCCGCCCACATGCCCAGGAGCTTGAAGGTCGTAGTATGCTCGTCAAGAAGGCAAGACCCTTGCCAGTAGAGTGTATTGTCCGGGGATATCTTTCGGGCTCCGGTTGGCAAGAATACCTTCAAAACGGAAGTGTCTGTGAGATACCGCTTCCAGAGGGCATGCTCGAGTCTGATAGGTTGCCCGAGGCTATTTTTACACCATCTACCAAGGCGGCAGATGGCATGCACGATGAGAATATGTCTTTTGAAACGGCAGTAAATATCTTGGGAAGGGAGATGGCGGAGAAGGTTAGGGAGATTAGTCTCCAATTATATGGATTTGGAAGGGATTTTGCCGCTGGGAAAGGCATCATTGTGGCAGATACCAAATTTGAGTTTGGTATCAAGGACGACAGGTTGATCCTGATAGATGAGGCGCTGACACCGGATTCCTCAAGATTCTGGCCTATGGATGACTATGCCCCCGGGGGACCGCAGAAGAGTTTTGATAAGCAGTTCTTGAGGGATTATCTGATAAAGATAAACTGGCCGAAAAAGCCCCCTCCCCCAAAACTGCCGATCGATATCATAGAGAAGACAAGAGAAAAGTATTTGGAGGCCTTGGAGAGGCTTACGGGAAAGGGGCTAGAGGGGTAAGAGAGAATGAAACCTATTATCTGCTTCATAGATGACTCCGATTTTGAGCATGATCTTGTGAGAAATGAGATCGCGCCCTGTGCCCCAGATCTGGAGTTTCTTCAGGTATACACCTTTGAGGAGGTAAGGGAGGCACTGGGTGAAAGATCACCTGCGCTATTTCTGCTGGATTTGTGGGGGGAAGATGAGGATGTGCTGGAGCCATCCCTCACAACAAGGGAAGAACTTGAAGAGAAGATCGCCGGTTTTCCCGGCCTTGACCAGGTCTATGAGGGGCTGGATAAGAATAAGGGGGATGTGGTCAATGAGTACCTGAAAAGGCTGTTTGCGATTGTGGATAGCTGGCGTAAGCTCTTTGAGGAGGTGTGTGGCAGAATTGGGCAGAACAGGAAGTATGGGCTTTCCAATCTCAAAAAGGCCAGGGACTATTATTCAGGTGTCCCCGCGGTCTTTTATACCAGGAAGTCACTGATAAGTGATGCCGTGGCCGTATTCGAGGAAGGAGCTGATGGGCTCTTCATTAAGCCCACCGGATCCACCGAGGCGAAAATCCGCTTTCTTACCCAGGCATACGCCCCCCATTTGATAAATAAACTCAGGGAGATAGCAATGCTAGAGAAAGTTCCGAATAGTGCCTAACCGTTCTCTTGACAAAGCTTTTTTTGATGCTTAACGTTTCGCATAGTTTTTGCGATCCAAAGTGGATGATGCTGTTTGTAAGGAGTGGAGCGTGGTTCAGCCTATCATGATAAAAGAAGGAGAAAAGGAAAAAGAGGCCAGAGAGGTATACATAGAGGACAAAAAAGGAGAGGGCGAACCGGGGGTTGAGACAGAATTTCGTGAGTCTCGGGAAATTCCTCTTGAGAAGATGGCCAAGGCGGAATTGCTTGAAAAGGTCAAGGAAGTCCAGCAGGTGGCAGAAAAGAATTTTGACCTTTACCTCCGTTCTCAGGCAGAGATTGAAAATGTAAAAAAGAGGGTCCAAAAGGAAAAGGCCGAGCTGGCGAAATTCTCAAATGAGTCGCTGATAAAGCAATTGCTGCCTGTTGCAGACAACCTTGAAAAGGCCATAGCCCACTGCGAGGCCGGGAATTCGTTTGATTCCCTGAAGGAAGGGGTGGAGTTGACGCTTAAGGGGTTGATGGACACCCTTGAGAAGGCAGGTTTGGAAGAAGTGAAGTCAGTGGGAGAACCCTTTGACCCAAATTTCCACGAGGCCGTATCTGAGCAAGATGACAGTTCTGTGAAGCCAGGCACGGTAATCCAAGAACTTCAAAAGGGTTATCTCCTGAATGAGAGGCTCATACGCCCTTCGATGGTGATTATTAGCAAGAACAAGGCTTAGCCTTAAATGAGATATATCCCGATCGTGCAAGACCAGGGATGCATGGAAAAATAAATCAAATCATGTTCCTTGTATCTTAACGGTCAAGGGCGGCAGTGTTAAGGAGGCGAAGACATGGGAAAGACAATAGGAATCGATCTCGGGACAACCAATTCGTGCGTAGCTGTGATGGAGGGTGGCGACCCTGTGGTCATTGCCAATGCAGAGGGAAGCAGGACCACGCCTTCAGTGGTGGCCTTTACCGATAACAACGAGAGATTAGTTGGCCAGACCGCCAAGCGACAGGCTGTGACGAATCCCGAGAATACGGTTTTCGCGGTTAAGAGACTTATAGGACGGAAATATGATTCCCCGGAGGTGCAGAGGGATATCAAGGTGCTCCCCTATAAGATTGGGAAGGCATCAAACGGAGATGCCAATGTCAGGATCAAGGGTAAAGATTACAGCCCCGCTGAGATATCCGCAATGATCCTGCAGAAAATGAGAGAGACCGCAGAGGACTATCTTGGAGAAAAGGTCACGGAGGCCGTAATCACGGTGCCGGCCTACTTCAATGACAGTCAGAGGCAGGCCACCAAGGATGCGGGACGGATCGCAGGGCTTAAGGTGGAAAGGATCATTAATGAGCCCACGGCAGCATCCCTCGCCTACGGTATGGATAAGAAGGGAGATAGAAAGATCGCAGTCTTTGACCTTGGCGGGGGCACCTTTGACATATCCATACTGGAGATTGGTGAAGGTGTGTTTGAGGTCAAATCGACCAACGGGGACACGCACCTGGGCGGAGAGGATTTTGATCTTCGGATAGTCGATTATCTTGCGAATGAATTCAGAAAGGACCAGGGGATTGATCTGCGAAACGACAAGATGGCTCTTCAGAGGCTGAAGGAAGGGGCAGAAAAGGCCAAGGTTGAGCTCTCGGGTTCTATGGAGACAGACGTCAATTTGCCGTTCATTACGGCTGATGCCAGCGGTCCAAAACACCTCAACATAAAGCTGTCCCGTGCGAAACTGGAGGCCTTAGTGGACGACCTGATCGAAAAGGTGGAAGGACCATGCAGGACGGCCATTAAAGACGCAGGGGTTAAGACCAGTGAAATTGATGAGGTGATCCTGGTGGGCGGCATGACCAGGATGCCCAAGGTCCAGGCAAAAGTAAAAGAGATCTTCGGCAAGGACCCCAGCAAGGGCGTAAATCCCGATGAGGTAGTTGCCGTAGGTGCGGCAATTCAGGCCGGTGTCTTGAAGGGTGAGGTCAAGGATGTCCTTCTTCTGGATGTGACCCCTCTTTCTCTAGGTATAGAGACCCTGGGCGGTGTATTTACAAAGTTGATCGAAAAAAATACCACTATCCCCACCAAGAAGAGCCAGATCTTCTCGACAGCCGCGGACAACCAGCCCGCAGTGGAGATTCATGTGCTTCAGGGTGAACGTGAGATGGCCGCCAATAATAAGACCCTCGGACGCTTCCAGCTGCTGGGTATACCCCCTGCGCCAAGGGGAATGCCCCAGATCGAGGTGACCTTTGATATTGATGCTAACGGGATTGTGAATGTCTCTGCAAAGGACATGGGGACAGGAAAGGAGCAGTCTATCAAGATTACCGCCTCAAGCGGCCTGAGCGAGGAGGAGATAAAGAGGCTGGTAAAAGATGCCGAGCTACACGCTGACGAAGACAGGAAAAAGCGGGAGCTGATAGACGCCAGGAATATGGCGGACTCCCTTATTTACTCCACCCAGAAGTCGGTTAAGGAGGTCGGGGACAAGCTGGATGAATCTACAAAGGGGGATATCGACCGGGCCATTGAGAATCTCAAGAGGGCCATGGAAGGGGATGATACAGCCGAGATCAAGCGTCTCACAGAAGAATTGACCCAGGCGTCGCACAAACTGGCAGAGGCGATGTACGCTAGGGCCAGCCAGCAGGAGGCTTATGCAGGGGGTGCTGCCGGTGCCGGATCTTCGGGTGAACCCTCGCGGGACGAAGAGGTTGTTGATGCAGATTTCGAGGAAGTCAAGAAGTGATCTTTAGATTTCCCCTTTTCCATGGGGCTATCCCCGCCATGGTGGTGGGGGTAGCCTTTTTTTTGGCCGGCTGCCAGCCAAAGGCCCCGCCCAGGTTGGAGGTAAAGGAGGAGGTCCGGCCGGACCTTTTTGCCCAGGCGGAGAACCACAGGGAGCTGGGGGAGTTTGAAGAGGCCTTAAAGGCCTATCTCGCGTATACTGAGCAGGAACCGAGAAGCAAGAAGGTGCCGTTTGTACTTGAACGGATGGCCGAGATCTATCTTGAGACGGGGCAATACGATAGGGGCTTGAGCCTCTTGAAGAGGATTTCTGAGGAATTCCCCGATTATAGTAAGTTGCCCAAGGTGGAGTATCAGATCGCAAAGACCTACTTTAATCTGGGCGACTATCAGCGTTCGGTAGATGAGGCTATGGAATGGCTCCGGAGATACCCCCATCATTTCTCCAAGGGGGACATATTGTTGATCCTGGGGGATAGCTATTGGGCATTGGGGGATATGCCCAAGGCCTTTAAATGGTGGCTCAAGGCCAAGAAAGAGGGGCTGGATGACCCTCAGAGGCAGGCAGATCTGAACCAAAAGATGGGGAGGGCGGCAAATGCCAGCAGGAGCGAGGTAGAGCTTGAGGAACTGGCGCGATACGCAGAGGGGACCGATTTTGCACCGGAGATCCACTACAGGTTGGCCAGCATCTATCTGGAGAGGGGTGATCTGGAAGGGGCACGAAGAGAAGCCACGTCTCTCGAGAGATCTACTGGGGATCAATCATGGGTTTCACTGAGTCGGCAAATGCTAGAGCGGATCCGGGCGGAGATGTCGGTCAGAAGAGGTGTAATAGGCTGCCTTTTGCCATTGAGCGGGCCTTTTGCCGTCTATGGGGAGGAGGTACTAAATGGAATCCAACTGGGGATGGGAATCGCTGGCAACGCATGGGATGGCCCAATCAAGGAGTTGGTGATAAAGGACACCAAGGGAGAGCCAGACGAGGCCCTGGCAGGGCTGGAAGAACTGGTCAAACAGGAAAAGGTGATGGCCATTATCGGTCCACTTTCCAGCAGGACTGCCGTAGCTGTTGCCAAAGCGGCGCAGGCATCAGGCGTCCCCATGATAGCACTTACCCAGAAGGAGGGGATTGTTAGTGAAGGGAACATGGTATTTCGCAATTTCCTTACCCCTTCACAGGAGGTGGAGAGGCTCATTGATATTGCGGTATACGAGATGGGAATCAAGCGATTTGCTATATTGTATCCAAACAACAATTACGGCAGCTATCTTATGAATCTCTTTTGGGATGGATTAGAGACCGTGGGCGGGAGGGTAACGGCAGTGGAGTCGTATGACCCTGCTGATACGGATTTTGCCGATCAGATAAGGAAAATGACGGGCCTTTACTATCCGAGGCCCGCATCCTTGGTTAAGAGGCTTGAAGAGGAGAGGACACCAGAGGCGGAAGAAAGTGAGTTATACCCGAAGGAACCGGAGTCGATTGTAGATTTTGATGCGGTCTTTATACCGGATAATTTTGAAAGGGTGGCCATGATAGCCCCCCAGTTGGCCTATCATGATGTCTTGGATGTCACACTTGTGGGGACAAGCCTCTGGCAATCGCCTAAACTAATGGAGACGGCAGGGGACTATGTCCAAGGCGCCATTTTTCCCTCTGGGTTTGTCGAAACTTCCCCAGAGCCTGGTGTCACCGCATTTTTCGAAGAATATCGGTTGAATTTTGGTTCAGACCCGGGGCTTCTGGCAGCCACCGGGTACGATACGATCAGGCTTCTGAAAGAGGTCATGTCAGAGGAAGGTGTTCGAACAAGAAAGGATCTCCAGGAGGCATTAGTCAAAGGGGCCGATTTTCCGGGTGTAACAGGCCGAACATCATTCGATCCCCAAGGAGAAGTGTTGAAAAAGCCCCTAATACTTACCATCGCCGGCAATCGAATGATGCCCTATCATTAATTAAGGGGTCTTCTGAGATTCATCCCCCTTATCCTCATCTTTTTTCTTCCGGGCAAGTCTGGCAACCACGATTCCGATTTCATACAGCATTACCAGAGGGACTGCCATCATGCACTGTGTGATCACGTCGGGGGGGGTCAGGACGGCCCCAAAGACAAATGCCAGAAGTAAGGCGTACTTACGTTTTTTTCTCAGGTATACGGGGGTCACAATCCCCATCTTTGCCAAGAAAAAGATGACGACCGGGAGTTCAAAGACGATTCCAAAGGCAAATAGCAGCTTTATTGAGAAAGAAAGGTATTGCTTGACCGAGGGGAGGGCCTTTACATATTCATTGGCAAACCCCATAAAGAACTTGAAACCGAAGGGGAAGACGACAAAGTAGCCAAAGAGGGCCCCTCCCACAAAAAGGATCGTTGAAAATACGACAAAAGGGATCAGATATCTCTTTTCTTTCTGGTACAGGCCTGGGGCCACGAAGAGCCAGATCTGGTAAAAGATAAAAGGGGCCGAGACCAGGATTCCTGCAATAAAGGCCACCTTCAGATAGGCGAAGAACATCTCAGGCAGATTGGTGAAGATGAGCTGCTGATCCTCTGACATAACCCGCCTGAGTGGTAGGATCAGCAGTTGAAAGAGGCGTTCAGAGAAAATATAGGCAATGACAAAGGCGACGCCCACAGAGATGGCACAGGCAATAAGCCTCTTGCGCAACTCCTCAAGATGGCTCATAAAGGGCTGCTTTTCATCACTGACCATGGTTGGCCTTCTCCTTGGTTTGTTCGGTCGGGCTCGGCTTTTCATCCGCCTTCTCGGCCTCGCTTTTTGCCTTTTCGTAGTCCTGCAGCATCTCGTCGTAGTCTCCGTACCTTTGGCCCTTTTCTTCAGTGGGCGTGGGGGGTTCCAGGTTAAGGGTCTTATCCAACCCGCTGATGGAATCCACCAGATCCTCCTTCGCCTCCCTCAGTTCCTCATCCACATTCAGACTTTCCTTGATTTCCTGAGTGGCCTTCCTGAATTCTGCCATGCCTTTGCCAAGGGCCCTGGCCAGGTCGGGCAGTTTGCTCGGACCAATGACGATTAAAGCGATAACCAGAATAATAATCAACTCTGGCATTCCTATGCCAAACATCTTTTTCCTCCTGACCCAGTCCAAGCCGGGCTTTGAGATCAGTATGGCCTAGAGCTCAATCATCAAGGCCTTTTCGTCGCAATCTGGAAACTTTGGGCATTTGAGGCAATCGGCCCATATCTTGTGAGGAAGCACTGATTTTTCCACCTCCCTAAATCCGAGTCTTGTGAAAAAGTCAGGGACATAGGTGAGGGTGAAGACACTCTTTAAACCAAGACGGCGTGCCTCGTCAAGGCAGGCCTCAACCAGCTGGGAGCCCAGCCCCTTACCCTGGTAGGCCTCTGCCACTGCCAGGGACTTGATTTCAGCCAGGTCCTCCCAGCATATACCCAGGGCACACCCACCTTGAATCGAATCCAACAAACCGTCGGCCTCGAAGACGAAAAAGTCCCGTAGGTGATCGTAGAGTTCACTCAGTGATCTAGGCAGCAAGAGTCCTTTTTCTGCATAACGATTCAGGATCTTGTGAATGGCCTTAACATCTCCTGTAACCGCTTTTCTGATAGGCATGGCAGTCATCCCTCATTTCCGGACCCTGATCACAATACTATCTATTCTTTCCTCTCTCGACAAGAGGCTTTTATAATAGTCGGTCTCTTTCCTGGTCGTAAATGTACCGCACCTGACCCGGTAATAGGTCTTGCCCTTTACGTGGGCCTTATATGAATAAGCCGGGTAGCCCTGATTCGTCAATCGCTCTATCATGCTGGCTGCCTTGGTTTCAGTCTCAAGGGAGGCCAGCTGGAGGGCATATACCCAGCCAGTCTCCGATCCAGTTGTCTCTTTACCCTGCACTTCAACAGGTTTTTTCTTGGCCTCCGAGGTCGAAGTTTTTTTCTTATCCTTTATTGGTGTCTCTTTCCTCTTGGCCGAAAGTTCATCGTAGAATGCAAACTTTGGCTCCCTCGCCTGACCCTTTATCTCTTCCAGCCCTGAGGACTCCTTTCGGCTGACCATATTCTGCAATCTGACGATTTGGGACTTCAGTTCGGTCAAGGCCTCAAACCCTTTAGGGAAAAGGCCTCGGCCAACCAGAATGCCCAATGCAAACATCCAGGCCAGAATGAGGAACATGCCCAGGCCCCAGAAAACCAGGGAGGTGCGAGAAAATTCAAACTGATACCTCTTGACCCTTTTTTGGGGGGGGCTGCCTGTTTTGGGGGGCATATCTCCTTTGCCCTCTTTACGCTTTACATCCTCTGTGGGGCACTGATGCCAAGAAGTTTCAACCCATTGGCTATGACAGTCCTTACTCCCTCAGCAAGGATCAGCCTTGCCGCGCTCAATTCCCTCTCAGGGGTAACGATCCTGTACTCAGGGATCTTTGTGCCCATGTTGAAGTACTTGTGAAAGGACGAGGCCAGGTCAGTCAGATAATAGGTCAGACGGTGCGGCTCCAGCTTCTTACAGATCTCCACCAAAATGGTGGGAAATTCGGCCATGGCCCTTATAAGGGCCATTTCCTCATCCAGCGAAAGCAGATCGAGTAGTCTATCAGGTTTTTCCGGGATGGAAATTCCTTTTTCCCCAGCCTTTCTGAAAATACTGCATATCCGTGCATGGGCATACTGGACATAATAGACCGGATTATCACTGTCCTCCTTTTTTACCATATCTATGTCAAAATCAAGTGGCGAGTCATGATTCTTTGTGAGGAAGACGAAACGCACGGCATCAACACCGACCTCGTCCAATAATTCCTGGAGGGTGACAAAGTTCCCCGCTCTTTTGGACATCTTTAACTCTTGACCGCCCTTCCATAGCTTTACCAGCTGAATGAGCATGACAGAGAGCCAGTCCTCCGGGATTCCGTGGGATAAAAGTGCGGCCTTCACGCGTGGGATATAGCCATGGTGATCTGCCCCCCATATGTCAATGGCCTTGGCAAAGCCCCTTTTCTGTTTTTCCAAATGGTAGGTTATATCAGAGGCGAAATATGTGAATTGTCCGTCCTTTTTTCGGATGACCCGATCCTTATCATCTCCAAAGTCGGTGGTTCTTATCCACAGGGCCCCGTCATGCTCATATAGCAGGCCCTTTTCACTTAGTGCGCTCAGGGTACCTTGCAGCAGACCGGATGAGGTGAGTTCATTTTCACTGGACCAGACGTCAAAGGCCACCCTAAAGCGATGGAGGTCCTGCCTGATCTCCTCCAACATTATCTCCTTTCCCTTTTTTGTGCAAACATGGATAGCCTTTTCCTTTGTCAGTCTTTCCAGGTTGACCTCTTCAGATATGGCCTTGGCCAAACCCAAGACATAATCGCCCTGATATCCGTCTTCCGGAAAGGGGTACTCGGGATCATTCAACTGCTTGAACCGGCTAAAGATCGACTCCCCCAGGATCTTGATCTGTTGCCCTGCGTCATTGATATAAAACTCCCGGACCACGTCATATCCACAAAAGGAGAGCACCCTGCAGAGGGTATCCCCCAAGGCCGCACCCCTACCGTGACCAAGATGAAGGGGTCCTGTTGGATTGGCACTTACAAACTCCACAAGGACCCTTTGTCCGTCTCCAACCCTGTCTTGCCCGTAAGCTCCCTTAAGGCTGACGATGTGTGATAAGATGCGATACCATTCCTTGGCCCTAATAAAAAAATTTATGAAGCCCGGGCCTGCTACTTCCGAGTTCTCGAGAAGACCTTGTTCATCTTTCAGGTGGTCGGTGATGATCGTTGCAATCTCCCGTGGTGACCGGTGCTGACTTGATGCAAGTGTCAACGGCAGATTGGTGGCAAGGTGCCCATGGGCCGGGTTATTGGGGATTTCTATTACATAATCGGGAAGGGGCGTTTTCTTGAGTACACCCTTCTCAAAACACTCATCTATGGTGGACCTTAACAGGAGATCGAGTTTGTATTTCACGCAACATATTCCTTTTTAAAAACGCCCCTGACTAAACCTTGAACGCCGAACTGCTCAACCCAGGTGGAATATCCTCAAAGAATGAGTGGTAGCGATACGACATAAGGCATTAGTCCCGATTTCATCGGGAAAGGAAAAACCTTGATCCGTTGGTCTTTGGCCTTAAGCCTTAAGCCTTGTACCTTATGCCATTATTCGTTCCCCCAGACTCTCTTTAACGTGATAGACCTATGATTACCCCAAAACTTTTTGTTAAGTGCTATAGATAGATCAAATTTTTGAAAAGTGCCAGAGTTTTTTGTACCTTCGAAAGGGAATAGATCAGATAGAAGGCCGTGAGAACTTGCCCGGTGGACTGGATAGATGAGGTCTGCATTGGTTGACAGTGATGCCAGAGAAAAGTATAAAATCATTTGACTTTGACATTCATCTTGTTTATTCTCATTTGTTTAAGTTTCTAGATGTTTGAAATAGAAGATTACAGCTACGATTTACCTCAAGCCTCCATTGCCCAGGTTCCAGCTCCAAGGAGAGATTCCTCTCGGCTACTTGTGGTAGATCGGCCAAAGAAATCCATTTCGGATGAGATGTTTACCGATCTTCCAGGGCTGCTGAGGCCAGGTGATCTCTTGGTTGTAAATGACACCAGGGTGATTCCGGCAAGGCTCTTTGGTCGGAAAGAGAGCGGGGGGAAAGTTGAGCTATTGGTACTGGAACATCAGAGCTCAACCGGAGAGGAATTTGAAACCCGCTGGTGTCTCCTGAGATCGGCCAAGCGAGCAAAGAAAGATGCTGTTTTGCTCTTGGGTGCTGGCCTTACGGGCCAGGTGAAAGAAATAGGTGGCAACGGGCTTGTCAGAATTGCATTCAAGGGGGATCGTTCGATCGATTCCCTTCTTGAAGAAGAAGGGCAAATGCCTTTGCCTCCTTATATTAGGCGAAAGGAGGGCAGTCCCCTTTCAAGGCTCGATGAGGACCGGTACCAGACCATCTTCTCCAAGAGGAAAGGGGCGGTGGCAGCGCCAACGGCGGGGCTCCATTTTACTCAAGGGTTGATCGAGAGGCTCAAGACGGCGGGTATATCCATCGCTTCCGTGACCCTCCATGTGGGATATGGAACCTTCCGGCCAGTACGGACGAAGGATATCAGGAGGCACCGGCTGGGCAAAGAGCTCTACTCAATTGAACGTAAGGCCGCAGGCGCTATAAAGGAGACCAAGGAGAGGGGCGGAAGGGTAGTTGCAGTAGGGACCACTGTGGTAAGGGCCCTGGAGACAGCGGTTGGCAAAGATGGTTACATAAGGCCGGGAGATGGGGAGACTGACCTGTTGGTTGTTCCTGGGTTTACCTTCAAGGTTGTGGACGTACTGATAACCAACTTCCATTTGCCAAAGAGTTCACTCCTTTTCCTGGTGTCGGCCTTTGCCGGTTTGGGATTGATAAAAAGGGCTTACGAAGCGGCAATTGAAAAGGGATACAGGTTTTACAGTTACGGCGATGCCATGTTGATCTTGTAAGTGCTGCCGGTCTCTTGGGACGTTCACTATAGATGCTGGTTCAAGGTTCTTTGATATTCAGGATTTCCCATAGGTGCTCCACAACTCGGGCAAGGTCTGGAGAAATCAAAACCCCCCATGGAGGATTTGAGACCCCGGCCTTCATGCCAGTGGGCACGCAGGGCTCGGTCAAGTCTCTTTCACCTGAGGATCTGGAGGAGGCGGGCGTAAGGATCATCCTGGCCAACACCTATCACCTCTACCTCCGGCCGGGTCATAGTGTCATAGGTCGACTGGGGGGGCTTCATCGATTTATGAGCTGGCCAGGGCCGATCTTGACCGATAGCGGCGGGTTTCAGGTGTACAGCCTGTCGTTACTGAGGAGGATTTCCGAAGAGGGGGTGACATTTCAGTCCCACCTTGATGGATCAAGGCATTTCATTGGCCCGGAAGAGGCCATAGAGATCCAGGAGGCCCTTGGGGGAGACATCATAATGACCCTCGATGAATGTGTGCCCTATCCCTCTGACTATGACTATGTCCTCAACTCTGTCAAGCTGACAAGTCTATGGGCACGCAGGTGTCTCGAGAAAAAGAAAGGCAAGGCCCAGGCCCTATTCGGGATCATTCAGGGGGGCATGTATAGCGACTTGCGGGAAATGAGCGCCAGGGACCTGACCGAGATGGATTTTGATGGTTATGCCATAGGAGGGCTCTCAGTAGGTGAAGACAGGGAAACCAGATACAGGGTTATCAAGGACACAAGGGATTTTGTCCCTGATGGTAGGCCCGTATATCTGATGGGGGTGGGGGCACCGGAGGATCTGGTAGAGGCTGTGATGCACGGGGTGGATATGTTTGACTGTGTCATGCCTACCCGAAATGCAAGGAATGGCACCCTTTTCACTTCCACCGGCAGAGTGAACATAAGGAATGTGCAATATGTGGATGATGAAAGGCCGATTGAAGATGGATGCCGTTGTTACACCTGCTGCCGCTTTTCCAGGGCCTATTTGAGGCATCTATTTATGGCAAGGGAACTCTTGGCCTATCGATTGAATACGATCCATAACATCTATTATTATATTCACCTGATGGAAGATATGCGACGTGCCATTGAGGAGGACCGGTTTGACAATTACCGCCTTCAGTTCTATGAACTTCAGGGTGAGAGATAGCTAGAGAATTGAGAATTGACTATTGACGATTGATGAATTCGTAAAAACCCATCCAGAGCACTTTTGTGTCATTCCCGTGAAAACGGGAATCCAGTCCCGCCAGGCGGGATTCCTGGACCCCCGCTCCCCGCCTTCGCGAGGACAGGCTCCGCGGGAGTGACGGTCTAGGGGGCTTTTTACGAGTCTGTCAATCTTCGATCTTCCGGCTTATCCGGGGTAGGTACATTCACATAAATTAACAGGAGGTCTTGAAATGAATTTCTTGGCTTACGCTATGGGTGGCGGAGGTGCAGGCGGGGGCGAAGGCAGCGCAGGTGGCTTTGGCGCCTTCCTACCTTTGATACTGATGTTCGCAATTTTCTATTTTCTCCTCATAAGGCCCCAGCAAAAAAAGTCCAAGGCGCACAAGCAGTTGCTTGCCACCATAAAAAAGGGGGATCACGTGGTCAGTTCCGGAGGTCTGCACGGACTGGTAACCGGCATAACAGATGATGTGGTGACAATGGAGATTGCCCCGAAGGTGAGGGTGAAGGTCGCAAGAGGTTCGATTTCCGGGGTGGCTGGCAAGAGTTAGACCACATCGTTTCGAGAACCTAAAACAGACGAGCGACAATAGATTCCATTGACTGGGTCTTGACTCAACAAGGATACCAGGTAAATGAGTTCGGCCTGTAAACTTAACAGCTATCGAATATCATGGAGTAGCAAGTGTTAAAAAGCTTAGGCTGGCGTGCGGGGATCGCCCTATTTGCGGTTTTTGCTGCATTGATATATCTGCTCCCTTCCCTTGGTAGCGACCTCCCAATGTGGTGGTCAAGCATTCTTCCCAGAGATAAAATTCATCTTGGGCTCGACTTACAGGGAGGGATGCACCTAGTCCTGGAGGTAGAGGCCGAGAAGGCCGTCGAGAGCCACCTGGAGAGAGTTGTAGATGAATTGAAACACGAACTGCGAAAAAACAAGCTCAGGTATAGTGAGCTGAATCGGATCGGCACGAAAGGGATTTCCCTTGCACTCATGCGGCCAGAGGACAAAGAGGCCTTTTTGGGCCTGATAGCGGAAAGATTTCCTGATTTCAAAGTGGAGACAGCCTCTGATAGTGAAGGCAAGCCAGTGTTTGACCTGGTCTTGGTTCCCAAGGCGAAGGCCCATATCATGAGGATGGCAGGGGATCAGGCCTTAGAGACCATCAGAAACAGGGTAGATCAATTCGGAGTCAGCGAGCCGGATATCAGGCCACAAAAGGATCACAGGATTTTGGTCCAGTTACCCGGCGTGAAAGACACTAAGAGGGCCATTGCCCTCATAGGCAAGACGGCGCTCTTGGAATTCAAGCTGGTTGATGACGAGCATAGCATTGAAGAGGCCCTGAAGGGAAATATTCCCCCTGGAGACGAAATTTTGTACCAGATCGCCATAGATCCGAAGACCGGTCAGCAAAGGAAGGTTCCCTACCTCCTAAAGAAGAGGACGGTTCTCACGGGAGAATATCTGACAGATGCCAGGGTCCAGATCGATCAACAGTATAACGAACCTTATGTATCCCTTTCATTTGACGCCAGGGGTGCAAGGATTTTTGAGCAGATAACGGGGCAGAACATCAAGAAGAGACTCGCCATCGTCCTGGACAACAAGGTGAATTCGGCCCCTGTGATACAGGATAAGATCTCGGGAGGGAGGGCCCAGATCACGGGGCGCTACACAATGGATGAGGCCAAGGACCTGGCGATAGTCCTCAGGGCGGGAGCCCTTCCTGCGCCGGTCAAGATAATGGAAGAGCGAACGGTGGGTCCATCGCTTGGAAAGGATTCGATAGATAAGGGTTTTATTTCCATGCTCATTGGAGGCGTCATAGTTGTTCTTTTTATGGCGGTCTATTATAAGCTCTCGGGGGTCATTGCTGATCTGGCCGTATTCCTGAATATCCTTTTTATCATGGCAGGGCTCGCATTTTTCAGGGCTACATTGACCCTTCCTGGAATTGCAGGCATCATCCTTACGATCGGTATGTCTGTTGACGCAAACGTGTTGATCTTTGAGCGCATCCGGGAGGAGCTCAGATTGGGAAAGCCGCCCAGGGCCTCTATCGAGGGGGGATATGGAAAGGCCCTGGTAACGATCCTTGATGCCAATGTAACCACCTTGATCGCTGCCCTTGTGTTATTTCAGTTCGGAACCGGGCCGGTCAGGGGTTTTGCAGTGACCCTGAGCATCGGCATTGTAGCCAGTCTATTCACGGCCATCTTTGTTACAAGAATTATCTTCGACTACTTTTACGTAAAACGGAAAGTAAGAAAGCTGAGTATATGAATGGAATTTATAAAACCTGGAATAAATATTGATTTTATTGGAAGGCGAAAAATTGCATTTGCCTTCTCCGCATTGATGATCATAGTAACCATTTGCCTCCTGATATGGAGGGGCGGTCCAAATTATGGTGTTGATTTTTCTGGCGGCGTCTTAGTGCAAATCAAACTAGCACAAAAAAGGAGCCCATCCGAGATAAAGAGTGCCCTCGCGTCTGTTCAGCTTGAGGATAGCATCGTCCAGGAATTTGCGGGAGAAGGCCAGAATGAATACCTGATCCGGATTAGAGAGACAGATGTCCAACTGGATGGCCTGAGCGACAAGATTGAGAAGGCCCTGGTATCAAAATTTGGAAATGGCGTTGAAATGAGAAGGGTGGAGTTGGTCGGGCCTAAGGTGGGGGAGGACTTGAGGCAGAAGGCCCTGTTTGCGATTTTTTATGCAATCCTCTTTATTGCCATTTATATCTCCGGCCGATTTGAGCTCAAGTGGTTCATGAGTATTGTGATGGCCTTGTCCTTGGCGGTTGTGGTTTATATCTCCTCCAGTCTTGGCGTAGGCGTCACCTGGCTTATAATCATCGCTATGCTTGTGACCCTGGGCCTATGCTTTTTCTTGAAATTAAAATATGCCCTTGGCGCAATTATTGCGCTTATGCATGATGTTTTCATCACGGTTGGGGCCTTTGCACTGACAGAGAGGGAGATATCGTTATCCATCATTGCAGCCTTCCTTGCCATCGTGGGATATTCGTTGAACGATACCATTATCGTCTTTGACAGGATTCGAGAGAACCTGAGGCGCAATAGGAAGCGCCCATTTGAAGAGACCATGAACGCCAGCATCAATGAGACCCTCAGCCGCACTATCTTAACTTCCTCAACCACGTTGATCGTAATCGTGGCCCTTTTTATCCTGGGCGGTGGAGTAATCCACGATTTTGCCTTTGCAATGATGGTGGGCATCATCGTGGGGACGTATTCCTCCATCTTTGTGGCAAGCCCGGTCCTCCTAATCTGGGAAGGCAGGTTCCGTGAAAGGGGCAAAGACAAGGCATTTTTCAACAAACAATTTGCCAAGCCAAGGGTATAACCCAGTAACAGCATTTTGATTCTCGAATCATCAATCGCTAATCATCCGAGTGTTGTCGATTGCTGACAAGGAGAAGGAAAAAACCAGCATACCGAAGGCCGGCCTTGTGGGTGGCAATCCTTCTGGTGCTCGTTATTCTGGCGGCTGGATGGTATCTCTTACCAGAGATTAAACTCCTCCCCTCCCCCCGGTTCAACTATATCCTTATATCTGTAAATGGTAAGTCCCATGAGGTCTTCTCAGGGGAGACACTCACCTTTAATCCTACGGACAGGGTCAAGATCCAAAAGATCTCCGTTGGCATCTTCCTCGACCTGGGCGTTCGCAAAATCAAGATCCTAAATATCTCAACGGGGGTCCTCTTTAACTTCGGTTTCCGTTTGGTTGCAGAGCACCTGGACGTGAATGCCCTCAGATACAAAGAAATGGCTGTTTCGACCCTCCTTCTCAACAAAAATATATTTGATCACTATAGATTTCGGATCGAGATAAAATATCGTAATGAGGATCTAGGGTATATGATCTGGGAGGTAAGTCCCAGGGCAGAGGACTGGCTGGACAAGGCCAACAGGACCATCAACAAGGAGCAGAGGATAGCCGTCCTTGGGCGCGCACTTGAGATTTTTCCCGGCAACAGGGAACTTGAAAGGATGCTCCTTGATGAATACAAATCCCTCGGTCGCCTGGAAAAGGCAACAGAGATGCTTGAAAAAATGGCCCAGAAAAGACCAGATAAAAATACGCTCACCGAACTCCTGGAGATCTACACCGCCACCAAGGCAAAGAACAATATGACTTCGGTCCTAAAGAGGCTTGTTGTGCTGGAACCGTCGAATCTGGAGGTGAGACTCAAGCTGGCCGAGTTCCTGGAGAAGGAAGGAAAACTGGAGGAGGCCGAAAAGGAATATGAGGCCCTGGTCAAGCAAATTCATGAAAACGATAGGCTGCCGATTTACGAACGGCTGGGATACCTCTATACAAAGACAGGCCAGTTGGACAAGGCCATTTCCAATTATCTGGCTGCTGTAGGAATGGATAAAAAAGATGCAAATATCTATTACAATCTCTCTTATCTCTATGAGAAAACGGGTCAGAGGGAAAAGGCAGAGGCATATCTGAAGAGAGCGGTGGCACTGAGATCAGAGGATTTGGAAGGCCGCATGAAACTGGCCAGGAATTTGATAGCCAAAGGGAGCACTGGGGAGGCGGAAAGATACCTGGCTGAGGTTTTGAAGGAGAGACCGGGTTCCCTTGAGGCCCTTATGTTGATGGCCAAGGTATTTGAGAAGAGCGGTAACAAGAAGAACCTGAAGGAGGTCTACAAAAAGATCCTTTCTCTGGCCCCGGATAACGAAACGATCATATTCAATATGGGCATACTCGAATATGAGGATGGGGCCTTAAATGAATCTTTGCCTTATCTGATAAGGTATATCAAATTTCACCCAAAGGACGCAGCGGTCAGGGAGATCCTGTTTGATATATACATAAGGCAAAAGAATTCCGAGATGGCATTCAGGGAGGCAGAGGTCCTTATTGAACTGAAGCCAAGGGAGCTTGACCTCTACGATTATATGTTCGAGTACCTAAAGGATCGTGGAGAATATGAAAAGATGATATCGATTATGGAAAAAGGGGTCCAGGCCAACCCCAAGCAGGCAGCCCTTAGGGAGTATCTTACGGTCGCCTACCTGAGGACAGGGAAGGAGGACCTTGCGGTCAAGCAGCTGGAGAAGATGCACGAACTCAGGCCAAAGGACATTGACCTGTTGCTCAATCTGGCGAGGCTCCAAGAGAAGCGCAACCAGCGGGGGGCTGCCTTGAATACCTTTAAGAAAATCCTAGAGCTGGCACCCGACCACGAGGAGGCATCGGAGGCATATCTGAGGCTGAGGTTCAAAGGGGTTGAAGGTGAGAGAACAGAATAGAAAGCCCCATTTTCATGTTACGGCAGGGCTGGTCTGGGACAAGGGGAGGGTCCTGATCGCGAAACGGCCCAAGGGAAGCCACCTTGAAGGGTTGTGGGAATTCCCGGGGGGCAAGACGGAAGGGGATGAAGGTCTTCAAGATTGTCTCGAGAGGGAGATGGAAGAGGAGCTTGGCCTTAGGGTTAGGGCAGAGGAGGCCCTCTTGAGGGTCGATCATGAGTACCCCACCAAGGTAATCTCACTCCATGTCTTCAACTGTACCAGCCTTGGGGGTGAGGCAAGGGCACTGCAATGCCAGGAGATTCGATGGGTAGATCCGAATGATCTTACAAGTTATTCCTTTCCTCCCCCAGACATGAAGGTAATTGAGTTCCTTTCAACGCAAGGGAAGCCACAGGCCTAAGGTATTCCAAGTTTGGTCCCGGAATAGGGGTTTCAGGCGGCAGGGATTAAGCCGATGGACGGGAGCGGATGATGCCCAAAGGAAACTGCGAATTCAGCGGAGTGGGGGGGCAGTATTTTTCGACCGTATTCATTCACCTCCTTTTGTTGGGCGCCTTCACCCTGGGTGTCTATGCCCCATGGGCCTGCGTTCGGCTCTTTCGACTAAAGGCCTCTCACACCACCATCAACGGCAAACCGGTCACCTTCTCAGGGACGGGGGGCCAGCTGCTGGTACTTCTCCTGATAAATGGTTTCTTGACCGTAATTACCCTCGGGTTCTATGGTCCCTGGGCCATATGCCGGCTCCTTGGCTGGAAGGCTGAAAACACCATTGTTGCGAGTTCCCCGAGTCGCTTCACCGGGAGGGGTGGATCATTTTTCCTATTCTACCTCATACACCTCATTATCCTTCCCCTCTTGACCTTAGGCATTTACTATCTATTCGGGCTTTACAGGTTCTATGCGTGGAAGGAAGAGCATACCATGTATGGGGGAGAAAAGACGTCCTTTGGGGCTAGCTTCGGTGGGTTCGTGAAGGTGTCTCTGATCTGCTGCGTCCTAAATGCCGTCACATTTGGTCTTTTTTTGCCATGGGCCATGTGCATGTTGTACAGATGGCAGGCCAATGGCCTTGCGGTGGGTGATGAAGAAGGGATCGCACATTTTCCGCCTGTAAAGACAAACCCGGTAGTCGTCGCTATCCTTATGCTCATAGGTCTATCTCCTCTCATTTTCCTTGGCCTCTATGCATGGCACCAATATGAGATATACATTAAGGGCGCCGGCCAAATTGCCCGGATGCCAGTGATTGGCAAAGAGGGTCCGAAAGATAAGCCAGGTGCCCCCGTGAAAGAGATGGTGAGACAAAAGAGGGCAATTACCCAGCCAGGATCTGAGAAAAAGAGGCCTGATCAGGAGGCCGTGAATTATGAGGAGGAGATCAAGGCAATAGATAAGGTGATCATGGAGGATGACAAAAACTCGGATGCCTTCTATAACCGGGCATGGTTGTATGCAGCAAAGGGTGACCTGGAGCAGGCAGTAGATGACTATTCAAAGGCCATCAGGATTAATCCAATGAATAGGGATGCATATTACAACCGCGGCCTATTATTCGTGAAGATGGGGAGGTTTCTCAAGGCCCTCCGCGATTTCGACAAGGCCATTGAACTGGGCCCCAATTCTGAGGACGCATATTGCAACAGGGGAAATGTCTATTACCAATTGGGAAGTAATGCCTTTGCCTTAGAGGACTATACAAAGGCCCTCGAGATAAGTCCCAATGACCCCGACCTGTACTACAACCGGGCATTGGTCCACATGGCCAATGGGGAAAAACCCGAGGCAACCGCCGACTTTGAGATGGCGGCCCGGTTGGGGAACCAAGAGGCAAAGAGACATCTTAAGTAATTCCCCTACACACTCCCAAGCCCTTTTATCTCCTCTTGAATCTTTCTTCTAAGGGCTTGGTCGTTGCCCGATGACTCCATTGCCTTTTGGAAGTGAAACTTGGCCTTCTGTACCTCCCCCAAATTCTTGAAGTAGAGGCCAAAATAGTAGTGGGCACGTCCCAACCTGTTCTCCCTTCCGTAGGAAAGGCCCAGGTGATAATAGACGTCGTTTTTCACAGGGCCAAGTGCGGCCAATCTTTCGAAAAGGCGTATGGCCTCGCTATACTGCCCCAGGTTTTCGTAAGAGAGCCCAAGTAAATATTGGGTGGCCTTGTCCTCCTCATCGAGTTTCAGGGCCTTTTGAAGGACTGCCAAGGCCTCTTTGTCCTGCCCATTCATCTGGTAGGCCTCTCCAAGGGTTCTCAAAATAGGGAGAAAATCGGGTCTATCCTTCAGTGACTTCTCTAGCTCCTGGATTGCCTTTCCATATTCTGAGTCCCTTATGTAAACGATTCCCAGACCAAAATGGGGCAAGGAGGAATCCGGGGCCTTTTCCAATTGTCTCCGAAACATCCTTTCCGCATCTTCAGGGGCAAGGCATCTGGCCGCTACAACGGTCTTGAAGATGGGAAAAAGACTCCTAAATTGCCTCACTTCGTCCTTCAGAGGCCCTGGTTTGTAACCGCTCAGCATGGTATCGAGGTTGGCCATTCTTTCCGGGCCAGTGGGGTGGGTAAGGAGATAGGCAGGGACTTTATCCGTGCCAAACCAGCTCCCCTTTTCGATCTTCTTAAGCGAATCTATCATTGCGTCAGGGGCAAACCCTGCCGGTTTCATATACTTGAAACTCAATTGATCTGCCTGGCGCTCATCCTCCCGGCTATAGTGGAGTTGGGCCTGAATTCCTGCGGCCAAGGACCCTGTCACAAGGGCGCCAGCGGCCTCACCACCGATGAGGATTGCCGCCAGGGCCCCCGCCAGTGTGGCAAGCCCGATCTTCTTGGCCTGCTCTAACCTGTTTGAGAGGTGCCTTGCAGAGATATGGCCAATTTCATGGCAGATTACCGCTGCGAGTTCATCCACTGTGTCCACCACATCTATAAGACCCGAAAAGATGAAGATGTGTCCCCCCGGGCCCGCAAATGCGTTAATGTTGTTCGCCTTGATGATATAGAAGTGAAAGGGAAAAAATTTTGTCTCTACCGGTAAGATAAGATAGTGGCCCAGGTTGTTTATGTATTGATCGGCAAAGGCATCATCTAGTAGTTCAAACTGGCCCTGTACCTGGGCCAGGAGCTTTTGCCCCATCGCCTTTTCGTCCTCAATTGAAAGGGCAAGGGCATGGGTGGTAAGAAAATTAGATGGGCAAAGCAAGAAAAACAGGACAACTGCCAGAAGAAAGGTCTTTATTTGCAAGGTGCTTCTTGGCATCATGGTCTAAGCCCTCACGCCCTAAGGGTCCTCAATGCTGATCCTTGGTGCCTCAATCCAAAGGCCTTCCAGATCGTAGAATTCCCTAACAGGTTGATAAAAGAGATGGATTACAACGTCCCCGTAGTCCAACAAAACCCAGTGCCCTTTCTGTCCCCCTTCTACGCCATAGGCCCTGAAGCCGGCATCCCGCATCCCCTCCTGCAAGTGGCCTGAAATGGCCTGCACCTGCCTGGACGAGTTTCCGCTGGCAATGACAAAGAAATCTGTTATGGAGGTGAGCGTTTCTACCTCCAGCAGGAGCGGATCAATGGCCTTCCTCTCCATGATTAGCTTTAGGCACAATCTTGCCTTCTCAAGGGCTTGCATAATCCGCGTAAAGTCTGTTCTTCATGATGTAAACTCTCACCGATTCCGGCACCAGGAAGCGGATGGATCTTCCCTGGGCGACCGTTTCCCTTATTCGGGTGGAAGATATGTCCATAAGGGTGGGCTTCATTAGCATGATCTGATTGCCTGAGGGTACAGTACAGATGTGAGGCTGATCGCTCTTTCTGGCATCCACGCCCAGACCTTGCAGAAGGGCCTCCAGGCCTTCCGGCTGAAACCCGGCCCTTTGAATTATCACAAAGTGGGCATAATCGAAAAGGTTCTGGTAGTCTTTCCATGTCTTGATTTCAAGAAACGCGTCTGTGCCCAGGATGAAAAAGATTTCAGCCTTTGGGCTGAAGAGAGTGCGGAATTCTCTTAGTGTCTCAATTGAATAGGAGAGGCCCGGGCGTCTGTTCTCCATGTCAAGGACCTCAAGGCGGCTGGAGTCTCCCACCGCCATCTGCGCCATTTTGAACCTGTGATGGAACGAGGCAATCGGTCCCCGGATCCTGTGGGGCGGGGATGCAGACGGGATCAGATACACCTTTTTAATGTTGAGACCCTGGCCTATTTCCTCTGCTGCGCGCAGGTGGCCTAGATGAATCGGGTCAAAGGTCCCGCCCAAGATCCCAAGCCTCAATAGAGCCCCCTAGCCCCTAGTCTGTCCCTGTCCGTAGACAATGAACTTTGTGGTTGTCAACTCCTCGAGGCCCATCGGGCCAAAGGCATGGAGCTTTGAGGTGTTGATCCCTATTTCCGCGCCAAGCCCCAACTGGTTTCCATCATTGAACCGGGTGGAGGCATTGACCAGGACCACCGAGGAATCCACCTCCCCAAGGAAGCGGTTGGCCCGGTTATAATCATTAGTAATGATGGCCTCGGTATGCCTGGAGCCGTATCTTTCAATGTGGTCAAGGGCTTCATCCATATCCTGGACGATCTTGACTGCCAGGATAAGATCCAGGAATTCGGCAGGCCAGTCTGATTCCGCGGCTGGTCTTGCCCCCGGCACCCATTGCAAGGTCCCTGGGCACCCCCTTATCTCGACCCCGGCATCCTGAAGCCGTCTGGACATGGGGGGGAGGAAATCCCGGCTCACTCCCTGGTGTACCAGCAACGTCTCCATGGCATTGCAGACCCCTGGCCTTTGGACTTTAGCATTGAAACATATATCTTCTGCCATTTCAAGATCCGCGAATTCATCCACATATATATGGCATACCCCTTTGTAATGCCTCAATACGGGAATTCGCGAATGGGAGGTAACAAAACGTATCAAGCCCTCCCCGCCTCTGGGTATAATGACGTCCACATATTCATCCAGACCTATCAGGATCTTCACCGCCTCCCTGTCGGTGGTTGGCACCAGCTGGATGGCCTCTGGGGACAGGCCCGCCTCCTTCAGCGAATCCCTTAGAATATCACCGAGTAGGATATTGGAATGGATCGCCTCAGATCCGCCTTTAAGGATCACGGCATTACCAGACTTAAGGCATAGACCTGCCGCATCGATCGTAACATTTGGGCGCGACTCATAAATAAATCCAATAACACCAAGGGGTACCCTGACCCGTCCTACAAGGAGACCATTTGGCCTTTTCCACATGCCGGGCACCTGTCCTACCGGATCCGGCAGACTGGCAACTTCCCTGAGGCCTTCCACCATTTCTCTAATGACCTTTTCATCCAGTCTAAGGCGATCGATCATGGCAGGAGAAAGACCTGCATCTCTTGCCCCGGAGAGGTCCCTTTCATTCTCTCTTATTATCTCTTCCTGTCTCTGAGCGAGTCTTTTCGCCATCAGCCCAAGGGTAGCGTCCTTCTGGGGCCTTTGAAGCCTCCTCAACTCCCTGGAGGCCTCTCTTGCCCCTTTGGCCATGGCCTCAATCCTATCTGTAAGAGACATATCTCCTACCCCTCCTCCATTTGTTCAGTCAGGACGAGGTTGTCCCGGTGTATCACTTCATCGTCATGTTTGAAGCCCAGTCTCAACTGTATCTCAGTGCTCTTGGCGCCCATGATCTTCTTGACATCACTTGAATCGTAATTGACCATACCCACAGCGATCTCTTCGCCTGCCTCATTTATCAACAGGACCGAATTGCCAAGGCTGAATCTACCCTCTACATCCAAGATGCCTGATGGCAGTAAGCTTTTGCCCTGATCCAAGATGGCCTTTTCTGCCCCGCGGTCAATGACGAGCTTCCCTCTGGGTGATTTGGTGAAGGCTATCCAGTGCTTTCGGCTGCAAATGGGCACCTCCCGGGGAAGAAACAGGGTACCCTCCTTTTTACCCGAAAATATCTGAACCAGGATCCCGGGTTTTTGGCCATTTGCGATTATAGTGGGTACGCCCCGGAGGGCCACTTTCTGGGCTGCCATGACCTTGCTTGCCATGCCCCCTGTCCCCAGGAATCCGGGAATAGAGCTTGCAAATCTTTTCAGCCTTCGATCCACCTTCTCCACCACCTCAATGAGCCTGGCATCGGCGTGAACCCTGGGGTCCTTATCATAGAGCCCATCAATATTGGTGAGATTCACCAAGAGCTGTGATTCAGTCAGGTTGGTCACCATGGCACTGAGGTTGTCATTATCACCGAATTTTATCTCCTCCACTACCACGGTGTCATTTTCGTTTATGACGGGGATGATTTTCCACGTGAGGAGTGTAAAGAGGGTATTTCGGGCGTTCAGGTAGCGGCCTCTATGGGTAAGATCATCACGGGTGAGTAATATCTGGGCGACCTTGTATCCGTGACGGCCAAAGGCCTCTTCATATGCCATAATAAGGCTGCCCTGCCCAATGGCTGCCATGGCCTGCTGCTGTGATAGCGACTGGGGTCTCTTTGTGATACCAATCTTCCTCAGGCCGGCTGCAATGGCCCCTGATGATACCAAAATGACCTCAATACCTCTTTTCCTAAGGGCGCAGATGTCCGTTGTTAGTTGATCAATGACGACAATATTTAGGCCGTCTGGGCCTGTCAGGACACCGCTTCCCACCTTGACCACAACCCTTCTTATTGATCTAAGAATGTCTTTCCTCAACACTTTCTTCAATTCTCGCCCCATACCTTTGAGCCTTGGCCACCCTGTTGCTCACATTTCTCCAAGATCATCACTTTTAGTTCTTCGATGCCCTCACCAGTTAATGCCGAGATGGGCAGGTAGTCTAGTCCCAACCCCTTAAGTGCCTCCCCCAACTCCCCCAGGTCCCTGTTTTCCGGGCAATAGAGATCCATTTTGTTGATTACCACCATCTGGGGCTTTTGGGCAAGTGATGTCTTATAGGCCGTCATTTCATCCATTATGACGTGAAAGTCCTCAAGGATGTCCTGACCAACCGGGTAGGTAATGTCCAGGAGATGCAGCAGTAAGGTAGTCCGCTCAACATGTTTCAAAAAGCGATGCCCCAGGCCCCGGCCCTTACTCGCCCCTTCAATCAGGCCGGGTATGTCGGCAATGACCAGACTCTTCCGATCGTCAGGGGCCAGGATGCCAAGGTTGGGATGTAAGGTTGTAAAGGGATAAGAGTCCACCCTGGGACGGGCCATGGTGATACGGGCGAGAAGGGTCGATTTGCCGGCATTTGGGAGCCCAATGAGGCCTACATCGGCCAAGAACCTGAGAGAAAGCCTTACCCGTCTCTCGCTGCCGGGAATGCCTGTTTGGGCGATTCGAGGTGCCCTATTTGTGGGGGAGGCAAAATGGTGATTCCCTTTGCCCCCTTTTCCCCCTGAGGCGAGAATCACTTCTTGCTCGTGATCGACTAGGTCGGCAACAACCTCGTCTGTATCGGGATCTTCTATAGTGGTGCCTACGGGGACTTGAATAATTAAGTCTTCACCATCTTTCCCGGACTGGTTTTTTCCCCTTCCGGGTCTGCCATTCTGGGCCTTAAAGAGTTTGCGTGAACTATAGTCGGTTAGGGTATGAAGCCTCCTGGTTGCCCTTACAATGATGCTGCCGCCATTTCCGCCGTTGCCCCCGTCCGGCCCGCCTTTGGGTAAGAATTTTTCTCTCCTGAAACTGACACAGCCCCTCCCTCCGTTCCCCGATCTTACCGTAATTACAGTTTCATCTAAGAAGCCCATCTTAGGTTTCAGGCGAGGGGCAAGGTTGCCTAGGCGGCGTATACACTAACCTTTTTTCGGGCCTTACCAAGACGCTCAAAGGCAACGATTCCGTCGATCTTGGCAAAGATGGTGTAATCTTTTCCAAGGCCTACATTGTTGCCGGGATGTATCTTGGTCCCCGCTTGCCGGATCAGGATGTTTCCAGCCACTACCTTCTGGCCTGAGAATTTTTTTACTCCATATCTCTGACCGGCACTGTCTCTTCCATTTCTTGAACTTCCACCAGCCTTCTTATGTGCCATGGTACTTACCTCTCACACTGTGGGGTATTGGGCCTGGGCCTTGATATCTTCGATCCTGACCAGCGTAAACTGCTGCCTGTGCCCCTTCTTTCTTCGATAGCCCTTTCTTCTCTTGTACTTGAAGACCACGATCTTTCTATCCTTTCCCTGTCGAGCGATACGTCCGCTAACCTTCGAATTATCCAGGTAAGGCCTACCGATCTTGACATCTTCGCCATCAGACGTGAGCATGACCATATCAAATTCCACAGGGTCCCCTGCCTCACCCGGCAGTCTTTCGACCCTTATTTCATCGCCCGGGGCCACCTGATACTGTTTGCCGCCTGTCTTAATGACTGCATACATAGGCTCTCACTCCTTGTAAAACATAAACTTTTCTTTTAACAAAATAGATAACCCAAGTCAACCTTAAACTTACCCCCTTTCGCAGATTGCCCGGAGCGGCAGTAAGGCAGATCCGAGGGAGGATAGACTCGGCCTGCACCTCCTGGTGCCGGAAGTGGTACCCCCGGCGTGACTCGAACACGCGGCACCCAGATTAGGAATCTGGTGCTCTATCCACCTGAGCTACGGGGGCACGCTATTATTTTTAGCACAAGCACATAGAATGTCAAACGATTTCGATCCCCCGTTAATGTTGAAGCGGAAGCGGAAGCGGATTGAAAAGAAAGATGACAGAGCCAAGGTTCCAGGCCCAAGGAACAAAAAGGGATTGATTTAATAATAAAAAGAATTATATACTAAAAATTTAAAAGAAGAATAGTTGCAATCCGCAATCCAAAATCCGCATTCCGAAATCGTTAAGTGGGGATGTAGCTCAGGTGGGAGAGCGGTACGTTCGCAACGTACAGGTCAGGGGTTCGAATCCCCTCATCTCCACCATTTATTTTGCTCAAGACTGATGGTCTCCTAAAAGGTCAGAAAAGAGGACTTTTTACCGAGATAGAAAGATAGACATGGGGCGAGAGTCAGAGATAGAGAGAAAGACCAAGGAGACGGAGGTCCATCTAAGACTCAACCTTGATGGTAGCGGTAGATCCCGGATCTCTACCGGGATCCCGTTCATGGATCACATGTTGACCCTGATGACGGCCCACGGCTTTATGGATATGGAGTTGGATGCCAGAGGAGACACGGGTATAGACGATCATCACACGGTTGAGGACCTGGGTATCTGCGTTGGGTTGGCCCTAAAAGGCGCCCTGGGCGGGATGAAGGGGATAAGGCGATTCGGCGAAGCTACTGTTCCCATGGACGAGGCCCTTGCGAGGGTCGTCATAGATACCTCCAATAGGCCGGTCCTTTCCTATAGGGTCTCACTGAGGAAGAGGACCACCGGGAATTTCGACGTAGGTCTGATCAAGGAGTTTTTTCGTGCCCTGGTTATTAACGCGGGCATCACCATGCATGTGGATCTTATAGCGGGAGAAGATCCCCACCACATCTCTGAGGCCATTTTCAAGGCCTTTGGCAGGGCGCTGGATCAGGCCGGCACTCTCGAGGGACGGCTTGGCGGAGACGTGCCCTCAACAAAAGGGCTCTTATAGCGGAAGGGGATTAATATGGGCAAGGCGGCTCTGACAAGGTCCCTAACACTCTTATGCCCTCTGGTTGGAGCATGCCTCCTTCTGGGCGGCAGTTGTAACCTCAAGAGGACGCCATCTCCTGAGGAAGAGCGCACCTTGCCGATCGTAGAAAATGTGGTTGTGGTTGGTTTCCGGGCGGCCATATCCCCAGGGGGGGAACCCGAGGTGGTCCGTGACCCGTTGACGGGGGCCATCTTTTCTGCTGAAGCGGTTCCAAACAATGTCACTCAAGAAATGAATGAGTCCCTCTTTGAAATGCTGGCAAAGGAAAAGAGATACCAACTCATATCCCCGAATCAGGCCAGAGGTGTCTTGGCCGGCATTGCGGGCCTGGAGTCTGACATGGGAGCGGGGCCTTTGGAGATACTCCGGAAAGTAGGAAAAAGGTTTGGAGCGGATGCTGTGGCGGCGGGCTATATCTATAGGTGGCGAGAGCGGGAGGGGGGAGATTATGCAGTCAACCGCCCTGCCTCTGTGGCGTTTGATCTCCATCTCGTAAGGCCGGCCGACGGAGCAATTCTCTGGAAGGGGAGATTCGATAAGACACAGCGATCCCTGTCTGAGAATATCTTTGATCTTGGGACCTTCATCCAAGGCGGCGGCGTATGGATGACCGCTCAGAAGCTGGCCATGCTGGGGCTCGGGAAACTGGTGGCAGAGATGTCAGCAGCTACCAGGGGGGGTGGGGAGTAGATAATTGATCGTCATTCCAGCCATTGATATCAAGGATGGCTGCTGTGTCAGGCTCCGGCAGGGAAGGATGTCAGAAGAGACCGTGTTTTCGGACGCCCCTGAAGAGATGGCAATGAAATGGTTTGAGTGTGGTGCTGAGAGGCTTCACCTGGTTGACCTGGATGGGGCGGTCCAAGGAAGGCCTGTAAATAAGGAGGTCATCCAGAGAATCGTAAGGTCGGTTCCGATGCCGGTACAACTTGGGGGCGGGGTAAGGGATATGCCTACCCTGGAGGCCTATTTTGAAATTGGGCTCCGTTATCTAATCCTGGGCACGGTGGCCCACAAGGATCCGGAGTTTTTAATGGAGGCCTGCCGGAGATTCCCAGGGCAGATCATCCTTGGAATAGATGTCAGGGAAGGGCAGGTGGCCGTGGAGGGGTGGAGAGAGGAAATCAGCCTCAGCCCTGTGGCGCTCGCAAGGCGCTTCGAAGGGAGCGGGGTGTCTGCGATCATCTACACTGATATCCAGAGGGACGGCATGAGGACAGGCCCCAATGTGGAGGGGACGAGGGCCCTGGCCAAGTCAATCCGGATCCCTGTGATCGCATCCGGTGGGATCTCGGAGATCTCGGATGTCCTAGACCTATTGGCCCTTTCAGGGGATGGTGTGATCGGAATGATTACTGGCAGGGCCTTGTATGACAGGAGCCTTGACCTGGCAGAGGCCATAAGGGCTTGCAAGAAGAATGAAATCGCTGGATCAGAAGATCTGTCAGGGCGATTTAATGCTTGACATCTCTAAAATAAAAAAATATAAGAAAAGATTGGCTTAATGCCTTCCAATGACCTTTGGCGTCGGACTTTGGACATCAGACATCGCACTTTGGACATCGGACCCAACAAATCATGCAGTTCAACGATAAAATCACAGAGGACCTGAAGAAGGCCATGAAGGAAAAGGATCAGGTGCGGACCTCGTGCCTGAGGATGCTTAAGGCCGCCCTAAAGAATAAGCAGGTTGAAAAGGGGCGTGAACTAGAGGATGAGGAAATCCATGCCACTATCTCCTCTTTGGTAAAAAAGGGCAAGGAGGCCATAATAGAGTTCAGGGCTGGGGGCCGTGAGGACTTAGCGCTCAAGGAAGAGGAAGAGGTTAAGATCTTCTATGAATATTTGCCCCAGCAGTTGGGCCCGGAGGAAATCGAGAAGACCCTCCGGGAGATTATTTCTGAGCTCTCAGTAACAGGCCCAAAGGACCTGGGAAAGGTCATGAAGGTGGCAATGGCCAGGATGGCAGGTCAGGTCCAGGGCAAACAGGTTAATGAGATAGCCAGGAAATTGCTTAGCTAAGGCATCATACCGATATTTGATAGAGCCTGCATGATTGAGCATACCTATCGGGTTCTTGAGTATTACCGCCTGCTTGATATCTTGTCCCTTTATGCCTCCTGTGCACTGGGCCGTTCAAACTGCCTAGCCCTCAAACCATCCAATGACCCCAGAAAAGTTGTTATCGAGCTGAGGCTGGTCTCAGAGTTGAGGCTCCTTCTGAAGGTGAAGGGGGTTTTTTTCTTTTCAGGGGTGGAAGAGATAACGCCTATCCTGAAAAGATCCCTTCCTGAGGGATCATGCTTGGAGCCTGAGGAGCTCTTATCTATTCTCCAGGTCCTGGAGGCCTGCCGGCAATCAAAGAGGTCCATTGAGGCCAACAGATCCTTGTGCCCCGGCATTTACGAGCTAGTAAGGGATATGCCGGACTGCAAGCCCCTTATGCAGGCGTTAAAGGGGTCCATTTCTTCAAACGGCGCAATAAAGGACTCGGCGAGTCCTGCATTGGGGAGGATCAGGGAAAAAAAGGTGCGGCTAAGACTCGATCTCCAGAAGAGACTGGAAGGTATCCAGAGATCGGCCGGGCTCAAGGGTGAAGGGCATGAGAATCTGGTGACAATACGTGACGGCAGGTATGTTATCCCCCTGAGGACCGATCACAGATCACGAGTTGAGGGGATAATCCACCAATATTCCCAGACCCGGACCACCTGCTTTGTTGAGCCCCTTGAGGTAATTCAAGACAATAACCGGATGGCAGAAGTGGCCCAGGAAGAGGCGGAAGAGGAATACCGAATATTAACCGATCTTACCACCATGGTGAGGGGCCTTGCCGGTGACCTAGAGTACTGTCAGTCCCTGATAGCCAGGCTTGATGGGCTCTACGCAAGGGCAAGGTTCAGTGAGGATCTTTCTTGTGTAATGCCCGAGTTGGCCGAAGACCAGGGCATTGAGCTTAAGGGGGCCATGAACCCGATTCTCCTGGCCCTGACCTTAGAAAAGAGAAAGTCAGATCAAAGCCAAGAGCTTCCGGTACCTGTGGATTTTAGGTTGGATCACAACCGGAACGTATTGATCATTTCAGGGCCCAACAGGGGAGGTAAGACCGTTGCCTTGAAGACGCTGGGACTGATCAGCCTCATGACCCAGGCCGGGATCCATATCCCCGCGGACGAGGGGAGCTATCTGCCTGTCTTTACTCAGATCATGGCGGATATTGGAGATGAACAGGATATACAGAGCGGTCTCAGCACCTTTTCGGCTCACGCGGCGCACCTGAAATATATCTTGGAGAATGCCGATGAGAGGAGCCTTGTCATTATTGATGAACCGGGAATGGGCACAGACCCCAATGAGGGAGCGGCCCTTGCGATGGCTGCCCTAGACTGTCTTTCAGGCCGGAGGGCATGGGTGGCGGTATCAACTCACCTCAACCGGTTGAAGGCATATGGTCTTACAAATGAGCAGACCGTGAATGCCTCGGTGGAATTTGATGCGGACAGAGACTGCCCCACCTTCAGACTCAGGTACGGCTCACCCGGAGTGAGCCACGCACTGGAGATCGCCCGAGATACCGGGGTACCCATCGGTATCCTTGAGGGGGCGAGGGGGTACCTGGACAAGGATGAGGTCCAATTGAGCAGACTCATAGAGAAGCTGAATCGCCTGAGTCTGGAGACCGAGTCCGAGAAGAAAGAGGCAGAGGATGTCAAGAGAGAGTATCATTCCGCAGCCCAGAGGATAAGGGAGCGGCTCATAGAACTGGAGGAAGAAAAGAAGTCCCTTATGGAGACCAAGAGGATAGAGGCGGAGGCAGCAATTAGAGAGGCGCGCGAGGGGTTCAAAGAGGCCATAAACCTCCTGAAGAGCAAGAGCAGGACCTCCCAGGCCCAGGCTGTCGAAATATATAAAGATGCAACCCATTATTTATTGGCCCATTTCGAGGAGTGTGCTGATGAAAGGGATTCTGACGTGTCCAGAGGCCTGAGTGCCGGAGAGCGGGTCTATCACAGGCGATTGGGGCAGGAAGGGGTGATCAAGTCAGTGGATCTCTCGGCCGGACGTGCCCAGGTCATGATCGGAAACGTTAATGCCTCTTGCGAGATAAAGGACCTGGAGCTCAGGCAGGGTACCCGTGGGCCTAGGCCTTATGAAGGCGCTGGAACCGTCTCCTGGGGCTCCGGGAGGCCTCCCCGAAGGGAGATAAATGTGATTGGATACAGGGTGGACGAGGCCATCCCCTTGATCGATAAGAGCATAGACCGGGCACTGGTTGAGGGGGATCTGACCCTCAGGATTATCCATGGTTTCGGGACAGGCAGGTTAAGGGATGCCATTCGCGCCCATCTAAGGGAGGTACCCTTTGTAAAGAGGATCGGCAGTGAGGATCTGAGATCTGGAGGTGACGCAATTACCGTCGTAGAACTATAAGGCATCAATATATCTAGCGAAGCTCAACATTCCGGTTCCGTATCCTTTTTCATCCAGCAACCAGCAACGAGCAACCAGCATCACGACCTCTTATATGTCTGCCAAGGAAGAGATAAAGGGCATTGCCGATATTGTGGAACTTATTGGCCAGTATGTGCACCTCCGCAAGGCCGGCCGGAACTACGTGGGACTTTGCCCCTTTCATGCCGAAAAAGAGCCGTCCTTTACGGTCAGCCCGGATCGGCGTACCTTTCATTGTTTTGGATGCAAGAAGGGCGGAGACGTCTTCTCCTTTTGGATGGAATACCATGGTTCCACTTTCCCGGAGGCCTTAAGGGACCTGGCGGAGCGTTATAATGTCGCCCTGACAGAGGAGTTTTCTCAGGTCGCGGAAAGGGAGAAGGCGGCAAAGAGGGAGAGACTTTATAAGATAAATGAGACGGCAGCCGCCTATTTTCAGGAGGCACTGAAACATCCTGTCAAAGGGCAAGCCGCCAGGGCCTACCTCAAAACGAGGTCCATACCCGAGGAAATCGTCTCGGAGTTTCGTCTGGGGTATGCCCCTGATGAATGGGAGGGACTCGTAAGGGTCCTCAAGGACCATAAGATAGAGATGGACGCGGCTGTTGAGGCGGGCGTCATTATCCCGGGCAAGAAAGGAGGGTATTACGACCGATTCAGGGCCCGTATTATATTCCCTATATTTGATCTAATGAGGGGCGAGAGGGTTGTAGGCTTCGGTGGCAGGGTCCTTGATGAATCTCTCCCCAAATATCTGAACACACCCGAGACCCCCGTCTTTCATAAGGGCAGGTCTCTCTATGGGCTCCATTCCAGCCATAAGGCGATCAGGGAAAGGGGAAGGGCGGTAGTTGTTGAAGGGTACATGGACCTATTGGCATTAAGGGGGCACGGCCTTAGGGAGGTTGTGGCGACCCTTGGAACAGCGCTTACCGGTGATCACGTTCGAAAAATAAAGGGAATTGCCAGAGAGGCGATCGTGGTATTTGACCCTGATGAGGCAGGAATAGGGGCCGTCCTGAGAGGCCTTCCAATCTTTTTGAATGAAGGCCTCAGTGCCAGGGCAGTGGAGCTGCCAGAGGGTCATGACCCGGATAGCTTCGTGAATTCGGAGGGTTTGGACCGGTTTTTGGAACTCCTGGAAGAGGCCTCCCCCATGTTTGACTATTATCTGGAGAAAAGATTGGCCCAGACGGATTCCGGCGTGGAGGGGAAGGTCCATGCCCTAAAAGAGATCCTTCCGGTCCTTGCGGCCTTACGCAGTAGCGCCCAGCGTTCCCTGTACGTGCGCCGGCTGGCCGAGAGGATGAGTATGAGGGAAGAGGCACTACTCTCTGAACTGAAGACCCTCGGCAAAGGCCCTTCCCAGACAGGCCTTGAGAGGGTGTTGAACGAGAGGGTCTCGAGTTCAAAGGCCGGAAAGAGCTATGGGGATCTTCAGCTCCTTAATCTCCTTGTGCACCATCCTGATGCAGCATCAGGCCTCATGGACTGTGGGTGTACGATACTTATTTCCGATCCAACGGTCAAGCGGATCGTGGAGACCTTTTTTCAGGAATATCGTAAGGATTGCACAATTTTACCCGAAAACTTGGAAGATAGCCTTGAAAGTGAGGCCGCCCGCATTAAACTTAGAGAAATATTGGTTGGCCGCTCCTTTTATTCACAAAAGGAAGTGGAGCAGGCTGTGAGGGAGATTGAGACAAAGGCGTACCAAAAGAGGTTGTCGGATTCCCTTAAGAAGGCCAAAGGGGATTTAGTAGGCCTAAATAAGCTACTTAAACTGAAGACTCAAGGACCACCGAGGTCTTGAGAGAAACAGAAGGTCGCAGGGAGGTAACATATAATGGAAAAAAGTACCGACATGGTCAATTTAAGGCGATTGATCGATATCGGCAAGGATAAGGGATATATTACCTATGAAGAGATGAATGGCGACCTCTCCGATGAGATCGTGTCCTCAGAGGAGCATATTGATGACCTGATGATGATGTTCGAAGAACTGGATATCATGGTGATAGATGAGGCCTCAAAGGAGGAGATCGAGAAAGGCAAGAAGGCCAAGAAAAAGAAGGAAAGACCCGAAGAGAAGGAAAGTGCCCGTATAGAAATCTCTGATGCCTCATCCAGGGTTTCCGACCCTGTCAAGATGTACTTGAAGGAGATGGGGTGTATTTCTCTCCTTACCAGAGAGGGAGAGGTGGAGATCGCCAAGAGGATCGAGACCGGTGAAAAGGAGGCCTTGAAGAACCTGCTGGATTGCTGCATAGGAGTCGAGTACCTCCACGAACTTGGAGAAAAGCTCAGGGGGGATGAAATCAGACTAAAGGATGTGATCAATGACCTGGAAGAAGACGACAATTATATGCAAGTGGGACAGAAAAAGGAGTCTCTCTTGGCCCTGATCGACGAGATCTGGAAATTACACGAGGGTATCAGTCGCAAGAGACGGGAGATGGCCAGGGCGCGCTGCACGGAGAACAGAAAAAATAAGCTGGCCTCCGAGATAAGGAAGGATAAAGAGAAGATCATGAGACTGGTCAACTCCTTCAGTCTGGAAAAGGAGCAGATGGAGCAGATGGTCGAGAGATTTAGGGCGCTCGTAACTCAGATTGAGGAGTCGGAAAAGGATATTGCGGATTGTATGTTAAGGGCTGGAGGAAGACCCATCTCCTATCTGAAGAGGTCCTTTGCCAAGATCCCCAAGTCTGCCAGGGGCAATGAGGTCATCTTGCCAGTCGGGCTCAAAAAAAGCGAGCTTCTGGAACTGAAAGCCAAGGTGGACAATGCCCAAAAGGTCATCAAGCACGCCAAGGACCGGGCCAACATGACCCCCAGGCAATTGAAAGCTGCCGTCAAGGATTTAGAGGAGAGTCTGGAGAAGGCCGGGTTGGCCAAACAAGAGCTAATCCAGGCCAATTTGAGATTGGTTGTGAGCATTGCCAAGAAATATACCAATCGAGGACTCCAGTTTCTGGACCTTATTCAGGAGGGAAACATCGGGTTGATGAAGGCTGTGGACAAATTTGAATATCAGCGGGGATATAAGTTCAGCACTTACGCCACCTGGTGGATACGGCAGGCGATTACCAGGGCCATTGCTGATCAGGCACGGACTATCCGTATACCGGTCCACATGATCGAAACGATCAATAAGCTCATACGCACATCCCGCTATCTTGTGCAGGAGCATGGCCGTGAGCCCACTCCGGAGGAGATTGCCGAGAAGATGGAGTTTCCGCTGGAGAAGGTCAGAAAGGTCCTCAAGATCGCCAAAGAACCCATTTCCCTCGAGACCCCTATCGGGGAGGAGGAGGACAGCCACCTGGGGGATTTCATAGAGGATAAGAAGGTCGTCTCTCCAGGGGATGCAGTCGTCAACTTTGGCCTGGCGGAGCAGACGAGAAAGGTCCTCAGGACCCTGACCCCGAGGGAGGAGAAGGTCCTCAGGATGAGATTCGGCATTGGCGAAAAGGCGGATCATACCCTCGAGGAGGTTGGGCGCGATTTTAGTGTTACAAGGGAACGCATTAGACAGATAGAGGCCAAGGCCCTCAGAAAATTGAGGCACCCGAGCAGGAGCAGAAAACTAAAGAGTTTCGTAGAAACCAAGGAGATCTAGGGAAGCAGCGGAGAATTTCTCTTGACAAATTGAGGTCAGGTGCGCATGCTGGGTGTATCTTTGAAGTCAACCCCGATGTTCCAAAAGGCCTTGGCATTTGTCAAAAAAACGGCCATTTATTTAAACATCGGGGTCAATATGGGGCCCATAGCTCAGTTGGAAGAGCCACCGGCTCATAACCGGTCGGTCCCTGGTTCGAGCCCAGGTGGGCCCACCACAGGTTTGCATTAAATGGTAGTATTGGGTTTATTGTTAAAGCCGTTCTATCCAAGAGGTGAGGGATAATCTCTTACAGGGCGCATCCATCGAGGGTGCGCCCTTTAAATTTCTATCCGGAGTGAAAGAGGCCGAACCGATCCATGCATCCCAGGTTAAGAGATATCCTGGAGTTGCTAGAGGAAATTGCTCCTTCGCGGCTGGCCGCGGTGTGGGACAATCCAGGCCTCCAGGTAGGGTCCTACTCCCAGGAGATCAGAAAGGTATTTCTGGCCCTCGATCCGACCCTGAGGACCTTGAGGAGGGCACAAGACCGTGATGCACAGCTCCTGGTTACCCACCACCCCCTAATTCTAAAGCCGCTCTCAAGGGTAGATATCAATATCTATCCCGGAGAGGTCATTTTTGAGGCCGTAAGGGGTGAAATTTCTGTGGTCTCGGCCCACACCAATCTGGATGTAGCCAGGGGCGGCATAAACGATATACTGGCAGGACTCCTGGATCTACGGGATGTGGCGGTCTTGGAGGAGCGGGAGGGGGAGTATGGCGTAGGACTGGGGAGGATCGGCGACCTGCCTGAGCCGGCAGGGTTGTTGGTTGTGGTGGAAAGGGTGAAGGGAATCCTCGGGTCGAGAAACGTGAATGTTGCCGGTAAAGGGGGCGACCGGATTCGACGACTGGCCGTGGTCGGGGGCTCTGGGGGGAGCCTGGTATCCCTGGCATTTGACAGGGGGGCAGACCTCCTTTTGACAGGGGATGTGAGCTACCACCATGCACTGGAGGCCGAATCCCTGGGGATTGCCTTGCTCGACGCAGGGCATTTTTCCACAGAAAAGACTGCATTCAGGGTCTTTGGCAAGGACCTGGGCGAGAGGTTCCAGGCGGAAGGCTGGGAAGTTGAACCGGGTCCCTTCAGGGTGTTCAACTGGGGTGACCACTGCCCCCTGCCTACCGTCTACTGTTTAGAAGTGAGGTGAACAAATTGGAAGCACAGATGAAGCTCTTGATAGGCCTTCAGGAATGCGATACTCGGATAAGGTATATACAGGCAAAGAGAGAGGAAGACCCTGTCAAGATAGAGAGGCTAAAGGCAGACCTGAACGTCCTTGAAAAACAATTGGAGAGTGAGTTAGGTCGGCTTGAGACCTGTAAGAAGGAAAGACGACGCTCCGAGAAGGAGATTGAAGAGCTGGAAAGCCGCATACAAAAAAGCACTATAAAATTAGATAATGTCAAGTCGAATAAGGAATATAAGGCAGCGCTTAAAGAGATTGAAGATATAAGACGAGGGAAGTCTCTCTTGGAGGACAAGGTCATCGAGATTATGGAGGAGATCGAGGAATTGGAGGCCCGGTGTTCTGAAAGCAAGGCAGAAAAGGAGGAATTCAAGAAAAGGGCTGAAGAAGGCCGGGAGGAGATCCTTAAAGAGATGAAGGTTCTCGAGGAGGACCTGGCGATGCGTGAAAAGGAGAGGGAGCGATTTTGCCAGGCTGTTGACGGGGAATTGTTAAGGAGGTATGATTCCCTTAGGAAACAAAAGTGGGGTCTTGCTGTGAGCCCGGTGATCAAAGGGGTTTGCCAGACGTGCCACATGGGGATTCCGCCCCAGCAATTCAATGAATTGATTCGGGGAGATGGGCTTATGACCTGCCCCAATTGCCTGCGTATCATATACTGGGGCGAAGACGAAAGATTCAGGATCGAAAATCCGCAATGATAGACTCACGACCGGGCGAACTAAAGGATAACGGCCGCATTCCGCAATCATATGGGGGTATGTTGGAGCAGGACAAATGACCGCTGCCTTGTCGTTCTGACAAGGGAGAGGAAAGTCCGGGCTCCGCAGGACAAGGCGCTGGGTAACGCCCAGTCCCGGCGACGGGAAGGAAAGTGCCACAGAAAGGAGACCGCCCCCGCAGCAGGCTGAGCGCCTGCGGCGGGAGTAAGGGTGAAAGGGTGAGGTAAGAGCTCACCAGCCCCGTTGGTGACAACGGGGGCTTGGTAAACCCCGCCTGGAGCAAGACCAAATAGGGGAACGCCGGAGGGTGGTCCGCCCGAGTTCCCGGGTAGGTCGCTTGATCCCGCTAGTAATAGCGGGACTAGATGAATGGTCATTGTCCCGAGAGCGGGTGACTGCCTCGGGAGACAGAACCCGGCTTATGGCCTGCTCTGACATACTCAAATTGGCTCAAAGCTAAAGGCGCGGGGCACCTGGCGCCAGGCCTTATGCCCGACGCCTTACGCCTTTGCCTAATACTTGGTCAGCAAGTGGTTGTGATCAACCCAGAGTGTTAAGTTCGAGATACAAGGAGAAGTCATGTTTGTCGCCGGTAATTTCTTGGCTGCCATTGCCAAAGTGATCGATATTGCCCTGACCCTTTACATGTGGATCATTATCGCCAGGGCGGTGATATCTTGGGTCAACCCGGATCCCTATAACCCCATCGTCCGGTTCCTGACCTCAGTTACTGAGCCTGTTCTTTTTCAGATCAGGCGCAGGCTCC
>JAZDES010000208.1:0-3403 GCA_043808585.1 Pseudomonadota bacterium
TAGCGTATCATTGATCTTGTCCCAACTGGCAGGACTCTCCCATTTAATAGTGGCGGTCTTGGTCTTTTGGTCAGCTTCCACCAGTTTTACCCCTTCAAGCTCACCCAGGTCGCGTTTGATGGTCATGACGCAGTGGCCGCACGAGATTTTCGGGATGTGTACGGTTTTTTCTTCCATTTTATCCCGGTAATTTCCGGTTAGGAAATTATTGAGCCTAAATAGGCATTAAAATTTAAACCCGGAATAAGTTTCGATAGTAAACCCTTCGTTACACGGATAAAGAGATGCGATTGGCAATACGAAGAGCCTACGAGCAAACTGAAGCATTCAAAGACCGCTACAGGTGGCGTTCAGGGTCTGAAGCTACCATGTCGGAATACGATAGAAGAACCGGAGTCAAACATCTAAGAGTCAGAGGTTTTAAAGCGGTTAGGTTCTGTGCCACCTTAAAAGCGGTCGGAGTGAACATCTTCAGGGGAACTGCCGTCCGAAAGGCGGTGAATAATGGAAAGGCAGCCCATGGAGGGGTTCTACCCGCTATAATGCATGCTATTTATGCTGTCAAAGAGCGTTTTTTGAAGGCTTGGAACCAATTGAGAAAAATTTTTACCCTATTTGACCGTCGCTATGGGCATCCGCTCATAATGGCCGCGTAAGGGATGCCTGACTTTTTACAGGACCATCAAATTTGGAGATCACAATTTTACCTGCCCGAACCACCGCTCTTTGAAACCTGACCGCTAATATTTCCTAGATACACCAGTTCAGGTCTTTTCAGCAAAACCTGCGTATCCGGTGGCACAGGCCCGGTAATCCAGATATTTCCACCGATTACTGATCTGGCCCCTATGACCGTCTCCCCCCCTAGAATGGTTGCATTAGAGTATATGATCACGTCGTCTTCAATGGTGGGATGTCGCTTCTTGTCTCTGAAGTGCTCCACGTGATCCCTTGGTATTGAGAGAGCCCCCAGGGTGACCCCCTGGTAGATCCTGACCCGATCCCCTATCTCCGTGGTCTCACCCACCACAACGCCGGTCCCATGGTCTATGAAGAAGCTATTGCCAATCTTGGCGCCCGGGTGTATATCGATACCGGTTAGACTGTGGGCATATTCTGTCATCATACGGGGCAGTAGAGGCACCTCCATTTCATGAAGTTCGTGTGCAATGCGGTAAACGGTTATGGCCAATAACCCGGGATAGCTGAAGATAACCTCATCGTAACTCTTGGCAGCAGGATCTCCCTCCAGTGCAGCCCGCACATCTGTGACAAGGGCTGCCCTCAATTCAGGCAATGCGCCTATGAAACGCCGGGCTATCTCATAACCAGGTTGGGAACACCGGAGGCTCGTCTGATTTGCAATGATATCCTCTTGTTGAGACACCATTGTAACCTGCTTAGAGAGGCTCTCAAAAAGGGCCTTTGCCTCATGACTGATGAATTGCTGCAGACTGACATGGTCAGATCCATTCCGGGCGAGATGGCCTGGGAAAATGATGCGTCTCACCCTCTGGATCGTCTCGATGATCGATTCCTGCGAAGGAACCGGTCTGGGCTTCACGTTATCGAAAAAGGCCTCTTTCTTCCATGAAACCAACAGCCTCTCTATGGTTGAAGCTATATCTTCTCCGGTTTGAGATATCGGCTTGACCCTGTTCTCGCCGGATTCAAATTCTAAAGCTATGTTCCCCACTATCATCTACCCTTTCCTATCAGAAATATGCCATAGGTGGCCCGAAAGTCCGGGAGGAATTCAACTATACCTCCGGCCTTATCTTCACTATTGGTATTAATAGCCACCTCCTTCAGGATATGAAAACCCATCTCATGAGAAAACTTCCTAAAGTCTTTGAGTGTGATTACCCGGATATTGGGCGTATCATACCACTGGTAAGGCAGCTGCTTTGTTATGGGCGCATAGCCTGTGGTCAGGAGCTGAAGGCGAATACGCCAGTGGCTGAAATTGGGAAAGCTGACTATCCCCTTTTTCCCGATCCGCAACAACGACCTGATCAGCTCTGCTGGTTCATAGACCTGCTGTAGGGTCCGGCTCAAGATCACATAATCAAAGGCGTTGTCCGGGTAATCCAGGATCTCCTTATTGATATCTCCCTGGAGCACTGAGAGCCCTTTCTCAATAGATCGAGCAACCTTGGCCTCTGCCAGCTCGATGCCCGTACAGTCAACCCCCTTTTTCTGTTTGAGAAATAAAAGCAGGTCTCCTTCCCCGCACCCCAGGTCCAGTACCCTTGAATCGGGCTCGATCCAGGAGGCTATTGTCTTTAGATCAAAGCGTATGAGACCATTAGGCTGTTTCATTGTAAACCCGCCCCAAGAAACCTCTGATCAATGAACTCAATCTCTCACTGGGTAATAGAAAGGCATCGTGACCCCATTCGGCCTCGATTTCGCAGAAACTGACATCTAGGCCATTCTTTTTTATGGCCTGAACCATGGCCTTGGATTGATAGGTGGGATAGAGCCAGTCAGAGGTAAAGGAGACCACTAGGAATTTGGCCCTTGCTTTTGAAAAGGCCTTTACAACTGAACCCGAGTCGCTTTGAAGGGACAGGTCAAAGTAATCGCCCGCCTTTGTAATGTACAGGAATGAATTGGCATCAAAACGTTCCACAAACTTGGTCCCCTGGTACCGGAGATAGCTCTCCACCTGGAAATCGGCCCCAAAATTGAAAGAGAAATCGGTCCTGTTCTGGAGCCTGCGCCCGAATTTATGCCACATGGCCGCGTCCGAGAGATAGGTAATATGGCCAATCATCCGCGCCACCGCCAGCCCATGATCCGGTCTGGGGCCTAAATAGTAATCACCATTGTTCCAGTTGGGATCAGCTAAGATTGCCTGCCTTGCCACTTCATTGAAGGCAATGGCCAGGGCCGAATGCCTCGTGGTGCTGGCAAGTGGCACCGCGGAGACCACCGCCTCAGGGTACCTGACGCACCACTCCAGGGCCTGCATCCCACCTATGGAGCCACCAGTAACGCACAGGAGCTTGTCTATACCCAGATAGTCGATCAGGGCCTTTTGGGCCTTGACCATATCCCCGATGGTGACCATGGGGAAACTGCGACCGTAAGGCCTGTTCGTCTGTGGATTGATCGAGGACGGGCCTGTAGCGCCCATACAGCTTCCAAGGATATTGGAACAGATTACAAAATACCTGTCTGTATCAATTCCCTTTCCCGGACCTACCATGATGTCCCACCAGCCGGGTTTGGGGTCATCCTTTGAATAGTAGCCCGCCACATGGGAATCACCGGATAAGGCATGGAGGATAAGGACTGCATTGCTCCTCTTGCGGTTCAATTCCCCGTAGGTCTCGTATGCAATGGTGATGGGACCCAGCCTGGCTCCGCTTTCCAGGGCCATCTCGTGGGGCGGCTC
>JAZDES010000209.1:0-9764 GCA_043808585.1 Pseudomonadota bacterium
GAGGTTACTCTCCGCCTTGAGATGGGAGGTCAAATAAAATGAGTCAGGTTCTTGTCATAGATAGCACTTATGATACATGCCGGGAAGCGATCGATCTGGTCTTTTCGACGTTCCCCCTTGATGTTCGCGATAAGAAGGTAGCTGTCAAAATGAATGCCTTAAAGCCCTGTGACCCGGATCGCGAGGCCTTTGTCACCAATTACAGGTTATTAAAGGCGGTCCTCGAAAAACTCGAGACCCTGGGCCCGGCCGAGATCGTGGCGGGTGATTCGGTGGGGACGGAATACTATGGGCTCTCGGAGTATGTATTTGATGTCACCCGTCTGAAAGAGGTCTCAGGCCCTTATTATCGCAATTTTAACAAGGACATCAAAGTCATTGAGTTAGAGCAGCCATTCAGGCGTAAAGTGGCCGTGCTCAGGCATGTCCTGGAAGCCGATGTCTATATTTCTGTGCCAAAGATGAAGACACACGGACTTACTCGGATTAGTGGTGCTGTCAAGAATAATTACGGGCTGCTCACGGGTGCCCAAAAATCTTGGTATCATTACTACTGTGTCAAGCCGGAAAGATTTGCGAGGATCCTTGTTGAGATGTTCCGTTTGCGACCGCCGGACCTGGTCATCATGGATGCTATTCTGGCCATGGAAGGTTTTGGACCGGCCTCCCCTGAAACGAGATGGGTCAACAAGGTCCTTGCCTCTGACGATGCGGTGGCCCTTGACAGGGTTGAGGCAGAGATCATCGGTTTTGGTGTAGAGGATGTGCCCTACCTGCAAATTGCCAGGGACCTGTCTTTAGGGGAAACGGATCTGGATGCCATAAAGGTGATTGGAGATCTATCGACAATCCAGGAATACCATCGACCCACACCGCCCGAGGCAAGTTTCAGCTATAAAGCAGGAGTGGGGAGCGGGAGAACAAGCATTGGGTATTTCCGAGAGAGGGTTTCATATCGCCCATCAATTTCCGCTGATAAATGCCGGCACCGGCACCAATGCGAAGCCTGTGTAGCTATCTGTCCGACAGGGGCCTTAACAAAGGGGTCTCAAGTCCCCGCCCTGGACCCAAGCAGGTGTATGATCTGCTGTGCATGCAAAGAGGTTTGCGATTTTTCGGCGGTGGAATTGCATCCTGATCCAGAAATCATGGCCTCACTGGTCAGAGAAGAAGACCGTCTCAAAAAGGTCGAATCTTAGGGTCCTCCAGGTCTCAGCCGCCGGCGACTATGATAGCGATAAGGACCTCATCGCCGTCCTGCAGCGGGGTTTCATATTTTTCGGGGAGTGACAGTATATTTCGACCATTGACAAGCATGGACAGTCCGCTCCTGAGATTTCCCTGGTCAAGCAGCTCTTTTTCGAGCCCGTCGCCATACCTGGCTACCAAAGCCTCTATCAGACCTCGGACCGTTAGGTTCTGGCCCTCAATGATGTCCTTCCCCTCAGGCATGCTATGCGTGAGAGCCCTAGCGGTGCGTATCTTGACCCTCATTCCGTCATCCTTATTCAAAGTGGGGCTTCTGATCTTTCATCCAGTCCGCTGTATCCACAAACCATGGTTCAAACCTTCCTCTACAAACCTGACGTTCTTAAGATTTCAAGCTCTCAGCGATTAACTCGCTTATATCCATGGCCTTTAGGGGAGACCCCAGACTCCCTATGGCATCCTCCATCATTTGCATGCAAAAGGGACAGGCCACACCAATGACCTCGGCCCCCGTTTTCATGGCCTGCTCTACGCGCATCTGATTGATACGCCGCCCCGCAGGCTCATCCATCCAGGCGTGTCCACCTCCGCCGCCGCAGCAGAAGCTCCGCTCTCTGATGCGCTCCATCTCTGCAATTTGTAGCTCAGGAATCGCGCTCAATATTCTCCTGGGAGAATCAAAGATTTCATTATAGCGACCCAGATAACAGGGGTCGTGATAGGTAATAACCCTGTTCGCTCCCTTGTTTGGAGCCAACTTTTTTTCATCGATCAATTGTCTCAGGAGTTCACTGTGATGCCAGACCTCAAATTCACCGCCAAACTGCGGATACTCGCACTTCAGGGTGTTGTAACAGTGGGGACAATGGGTCACGATCTTCTTGACCCCATAGGTCTTCATGACCTCAATATTTTGCTGGGCCATCATCTGAAATTGCAGCTCATGACCCATCCGTCGCGCAGGATCGCCGCAACAGCCTTCCTCATTCCCCAGGATGCCGAAGTGGACGCCTGCGAGTTGGAGTTGCCGGGCAAAGGCCTGGGTTACCATGATATTGCGATCAACCAGGGCACCGGTACAACCCACAAAGTAGAGCCATTCCCCATCGGCATCCTCGGACAACCTCCTGATGTCCAGGTGCTTAGCCCACTCATCCCTCAGGTGTTCAGCTCCCCGCCATGGATGCCCCCGAATTTCCATATTCCTGAGGGTCTCCTGGACCGCCTCCGGAATACCCCTCTCTGCCAGGACCTGGTTTCGGCGCATGTCAATGAATTTATCAACATGCTCTATATACACCGGACATGCCTCCACACAGGCACAACAGGTCGTGCAGTCCCATAAGGCCTCTGGAGATATCACGTCGCCGATCAATGTCCGATCTGATACCTCACTTTCTCGGGGCGCCTGCGTCCTTGCCTCGGAAAAGATAGACCACCCTTCTTCCATATCGCATTTGAGATCTTGAATAACGCGTTTCGGTGAGAGAACTTTGCCGCTCAGGTGGGCCGGACAATTGTCCTGGCAGCGTCCACAGCGCATACAGGCATCCAGGTCCAGGAGCTGTTTCCAGGTGAAGTCTCTGATCCGTCCGGCTCCGTATTCAGCCGCGGATTCAAAATCTATGGGTACAAGTTCTCCCCTAGGTCTCATGGTTCTGAAAAAGATGTTGAGGGGTGCTGCCAGGATGTGCACCAATTTTGAAAACGAAATGGCAACGTAGATAACAGAAGCCATGACGACTGCGAGGTGGAGGTACCACCATACCCTGTGTAAGATCTCATTGGTCGATGGGCCCCAACCCAAAAAAAATCTGCCAAAGATCCAGCCGCCCACGGACCACGGTGCGTATTGGGGTGTGGCAATCATTTCCGTGGCAGCCAACCGGCTTCCCTCCACCAGAAAGCCGGTGAGGATCAAGAAGAACAGAAGAGCCAGAGTGATGGCATCACTCGGTTGATTATCCAGCCGGCTAGGCCTCTGGACATATCGGCGAAACGCGAATGCCAGTATTGCCAGCAGGGCCAAGAGACCGAAGATATCGACAACCAGGGAAAACCAGAGATATATCCCACCTCGTAAGAAAGGGAACCAGTAGTGGTGTATGAAGTCGGCGGCGCTGAGGGCAAAGAAGCTCAGGAAGGCCCAAAAAACGATGAAATGAATCAGGCCGGGAAAGGGTTCGTGCAGGATTTTCCTGTGCCCCAGCAACTCCACGACCAATTTCCGGAGAAAAGATGTGATCCGGTTCCCAAGGGGGTCCAACCGGTTGTCAGGCCTGCCTGTCCGCCACAAGAGAACGCGGCGATACACTGCCCATATGGATAGGCCCAGGGCGATGGCTGAAAGCACATAGACAATATTTCCCCATGCGCCGATGTTCCAAAATATCTCACGACCTGCATTCATCAGCTCTTTACTCAGCCGCGGTCTTACTCCAACACCAACGCGGTGCGGCCAATGAGTTTCATATTGTCGATGAGTTCCTGAACCTTGTTGGCCTCCTCAAGCGGGAAGGTATTCATGATCGCCGGCTTTACCAGGCCACGTCTCACCAATTCCAAGGACTCACGGATCTCCTGCCGGGTCGCACAGCGACACCCCGTCAAATTCAACTCGTCAACCAACAGTCGCATGGGATCAAAACGCAAAGACGTGATGTCACGTGGAACCCCGACGACGACAAGCGTGCCGCCCCTGGCCAGAGACCTAATGCCTTCTTCCAGCGTCTTCTTGGTACACACCATATCCACAACGGCATCAACCCCGCGGTTATCTGTGAGGGCCATGACTTCCTGTGCCATGTCTTTGCCCGAGACGTTGATGGCCTCATCCGCACCGTACCTCCTGGCCAGTTCCAATTTTTCATCAGAGACATCCGCACCGATAACATGGGCACCAAAGACCTTGGCCACTTGAAGGGCGTGAATTCCCACGCCACCGGCAGCCCCAACGACCAGGACTCGATCGTTAGGCTCGATCTTGGCCCGTTCCTTAAATACATGCCAGTTGGTGGCCACTGCATCGGTCGTCACACCGGCTTCCGCAAAACCCATGCCCTCAGGGATCGGGAGGATATTACGCGCCGGCAGTTTCGCATACTCGGCAAAGCCCCCGTCGATTGCCGCTCCAATATACCCCCCAAAATTCTCGCACAAGGTCTCCCGACCGCTCACACACCACTTGCAATAGCCACAGGTAAGGTAGAAACTGTTGCAAACGCGATCCCCTGGTTTACATGTGGTCACCATTGAACCCACTTCCTCTACAATGCCGCCGATCTCATGGCCGATGATACGGGGCACACTCCCCCCTAATCGACCGGCCCTGAGATTGGTTAAAGTCAGACCGAATCCACAGGCCTTTACCTTAACTAAGACATCATGGGGACCGACCTCAGGAATCGGCCGGTCCTCCAACCTGTAAGGTCCGTTCCACTCGTGCATCACCATCGCTTTCATGGTTACATCCTCCTGTTTTGTTTGTCTGGTTTACCTTAATTGGTATTGAGATACCCTAGGCCAGCCTGCCCTTGGTTGGTTCCCTCCAATCTTCGCCATTAACCTGACTTACACAGGTCGATAATCTTCGGCAATACCTGTTTGTAATCGGCAACCACTCCCAAATGAGCGCGCTGGAAGATAGGGGCATCAGGGTCTTTATTTATGGCCACAATGCACTGTGAGGAGGCGCAGCCGGCCATGTGTTGAGTGGCCCCCGAAAGCCCTATTGCAACGTAAAGACGAGGGCTAACCATCGTGCCGGTGAGTCCAACCTGCCGGGACGAGGGCAGCCATCCGTTGTCAACGGCTGCCCGTGAGCCGCCTACCACGCCGCCAAGAAAACCGGCAAGTTCCTCCAGCATGGCAAAATTTTCCTTCTGACCCAGGCCTCGGCCGCCGCTAATCACCACCTCGGCATCCTCAAGCTTGGGACCCTCTGTTTCTTCTTTGACCCTTTCAATAGACTTGATCCTCAAGGCCCCTGGCTCCAGATCCACTGGAACCGCCACGATCTCACCGGTTCGAGATTCATCTTTTTCAGCTGGGGGTACCGCCTTACTCCTTAATGTAGCGATCAGCGGCTTGGTGTTGCCTCTGATAACGGCAAGGCCTTTGGACCCGTAAACGGGCCGTATTGCAGATACCCTCTTTGCTTCCCGGTCGATCCTGAACTCTACGCAATCGGTTGCCAGGCCCGCCCTTAATCTCCAAGCCAAACGAGGGGCGAGATCAACTCCGTGGAGTGTATGACCCAGGAGAAGGACATCAGGATCCACATCCCGACAGACCCGTTCTATGGCCAGGGCGTAGCCCTCGGGTTGATACTGCTCAAATTCGGTATTTTCAACCATATACACCCTGTCTGCACCGTAAGAGACCAATTCTGCCCCCAGCTCTTGACCGTCCGCGGGGGTGATCAATACGGCCGAGGCCACACCACCCAATTCACCGGCGAGCGTTCGGCTCATGGCTGAAAGTTCCAATGCGCTGCGATGTAGCCTCCCATTGGATAGCTCGGCGTAGAAGAGTATTTCAGTAGTATTCCTCATAATTGACTCCTTTGATACCCCATATCAGATTATCTTCTGCGCACGGAGTGAATTTACCAGGTTGGCTGCCTGCTCTTCCGGCGTATTGCCCTCCATGATCTGGCAGTCTTTAGAAACCTCGGGGATATATAGATTTTCCATTTGAGTAAGTGCGCCAAGTGACTCTAGGAGACTCGGATCCCCCCCGATATCCCCTCTGGACCAGACGGGAATCTTTATCTTTGTGGCCCTGAGCACCCCTGCAACGGTAGTTAGACGAGGCTGATTGATCTCATTGCTGAGCGTGAGGAGGGCGGGCATAGGCATTTCCATCACTTCATACCCTCCTTCGGCCAATCGCTGTACCCGCATTACCCCCTCCTCTCCCACCTCCATATGCCTAACAATGGTTACGCAGGGGATATTCAGGCACTCGGCCGTCAAAGAACCCACCTGCCCCTGATCCCAGTCTCCGGCCTGACGGCCACAGAGCACCAGATCATAGGCCCCGATCCTTTCTATGGCTTTGGCCAGAAGATATGCTGTAACCTGTGGCGCCGGTTCTCCAAGGCCCCCCTCACCATCAACCTGGACGGCATCGTCCGCTCCCAGACGCAGGGCCCTTTTCAGGGCCTCCTGGAAAGACTTGGGTCCCACGGTCAAGGCCGTTACCTTCCCGCCATGGGCCTCTTTGAGCTGAAGCGCCGCTTCAATTGCATTCTCATCAAAGGGGTTGACCACGGGTGCGACGCCCTGGACCGTTTCCATCTTCTTGCCTGAATCCGCTATGCGATAGTGATGGAGCGGTGCCTCGGGATCCGGGATTAATTTAACGCAAACGATGATGTGCATCCTTTCTTACACCTCCACCAAGTACAACAGATACCTGTAACCGTTCAAGGGTTCAGAGGTTCAGGGTTAGGTTACCGGATGACCGGATATTCAGCCAGAAGCTCACCCGTACCGCGGTCCAAGGTGTCATTGCAACCATCAGAATGAAGAAATATGGTAGCATCTCGCACCAGCTTCTCCATCCCCACATCTTTCATTGCACCATTGCCCCCGAACATTTGCAGTGCATCCAGTGCGACCTTTATAACAACCTTTGAACAGAAGGGCTTGATAGATCGAGCCAGCCTGAGGTCGAAGTGCTCCGGATGATCAGCCTGCCAACATCCCCTCCTGACCATGTCCTGGGCTGCCATAAGCGATGCATACATGTCAGCCAATTTGATGGCTATGTTGGCATGCTGGATGATGGGCTTCACACCCTGGATGCGCATCTGGGCGTACTCCAGGGCCTTATCAAAGGCACTCCACCCGACTCCAAGCGTGCTGGCCCCTGCATAGGCATTGGACTGGGGGGATATCTTGACCCAGTCACGCAGTGCCGTATTCCAGTCAAAAATCATGTTGGCCGTAGGCACACGGCAGTCTTGGAAGATCAGCTCTGCATTGCCGGCCAGCCTTTCCCCAATCTTGTTGTAGACGCGACCGGTCGTAAACCCGTCAAAATTGTCCACACCAGGGAGTTCTCTGGGTACAATGAACGCACTCATCCCCTCGCTGATCCGAGCCTTTGGATTACTCCTGGCAAATATGATATAGAGATGGGCGATGTAGCCGTTTGAAATGAACTCTTTGGTGCCATTCAAGATCACATGGTCTCCATTTCGGATACAGCTCATCTTGGGACCTGCCTTGGGGTCTTTGTGTGGCAGCATGTGATCCGATCCGCTTTCTGATTCCTTCATGGCCACTGCGCAGCATCCGACAGGGTCCTCCAGCAAAGGAACCAAGTATTTTTTCATTTGCTCTTGTGTTCCCGCGCTCTGCAGCAACTGAATGACCTTCCAGTTTTGGGCATAGATCACGGACACGCCCAGATCGCCAACGGCCAGTTCCTCCACCAACATGCCAAGGGTCAGGGAATCGGCGCCCCCTCCTCCCAAATCTTCTCCCACGGCAATGCCTTTGAGCCCCAGGGCGTTGGCTGCCTTGATGATATCCCAGGGGATACCTTTGATTGGGTCAGGCTCGGCGTCGTATGCTGGGGCCTTAGGCTTGACCTCCTTTTCCACGAATTCCCGGATCATTGTCCTGAGAGCCTGCTGCTCTTCTGTTGGGCTGAAATCAAACATAGTCGTCTCCTCCGATTGGTTGTGAATGGGCTGGGTTTTTCATTCCCTTTTCAAATTGAAATGAAGAACCTCTCCTGTCAAACGGGTTGATAAATATCATTAGGTTGTCACAACAAGATACCTGACATAGCAGGCCTGCCCTTACATTACATGTTCAGCTTTATCGATAACATATCTCGAATTGACGGAATATCCACAGCTCTTCCGAATAATTAGCTCTGGTTCAAGAACGATCTGATATCTTTTTTTGTAACCTCTTTTCTTTTCTATTCTGTCAATGAGTCTTTGGGCCCCCAATCGTCCCATTTCGTGCGTACGCTGGGAAATTGTCGTAATTTGTATACTGCAGAAGGAAGTTGCCTCAACATTGTTAAAGCCGACTAACGCCATGTCTTCAGGGATCTTCAGGCCCGCTTCCCAGATGGCTTCAAAAACGCCAAGGGCTATGTCGTCGTTATTGGCAAAGACTGCCGTGGGGCGTTTGTCTAAATCCATTTTTAAAAATCCCTTCACGCCAAGATAACCGGTTTTTTGGAAGTAGTCGCCCTCATGAACCAGTTGCTCTGAGACGGATATCCCATAGGCCTTAAACGCCTTCATTGCGCCGTCAAATCGTTCAATGGCCGTCGACGTGTTGGACGGGCCTTTAATAATGCCGATCCGCTGATGACCCAAGCGAATCAGATGCTCTACTGCCAGATAGGCACCCTTTGAATTATCAACAATCACGTAATCGAGATCGCCACAGTTGTACGTACGCCGAAGAACAGCCACTACGGGAAATCCCGAACCGACCAGCATCTTCAGATTCTCATTATCAACAAGTGCAGCAGAAGTGAGAATCCCATCAATGCCTCTGGCCCTTACGTTCCCGATCTCTTTAGATTCCAATTCACTGTCGTCATAAGTGGAGATAATGCTCAACGAATACCCATTTTCCTTTAGGACTTCGTCAACGCCTGCGGCAATCTCAGGAAAAATAGGGTGTTTGGTACTCTTGATCAGGAAGGCAATAGAATAGGACCGGCCTTTTACGAGGGATCTTGCGACTAGATTTGGTGTATAGTTGAGTGACTCGATGACCTTTAAGACGCGATATCTCGTCTCTTCACCAACCCCAGGCCTGCCATTGAGTATCATGGAAACGGTAGAGGGCGATACCTTTGCCTTTCTGGCGATATCCCTGATAGTGATTCTATTGTTGAGCCTGGTAAGTGCCTTTTTCCTTTTAGAATGGGCGATGTTCATTGCCGTAAGAGTCCCTAATTTCACAGTGAAAACGGAGAATTTTGAATTGACTAAAACGATTTAATAAACCGTTTTACCCAATTTGTCAACCACTTTTTTTCCTTTAGGACTGTGCCTATTACCTTGTTTAACATATTGTTTTTTATTTCGGAGTGCGGCGAGATTCGGATGAAAATCATCGCAAGTCCCGACAAAATCGTCATCAGGGCGATTAAAATAAAGGGCTTTTGCCCAAAACTGGGAGCGGAACCGTTGCTCCTTCCATAATTTTCCTTTGACTTTTGTGTTGCCCCGGCTTACCATTGATTAATAATTGTAATCTTTCTAGACCTCGATCCCAATTAAGGTATTATTATCGTTAATCACCCATTCATTAACAAACTAATGGTTCACAAAATCGAAAATTTGCGTACAGCTTTTTACAGAGTGTGATCTTTTGATTTTGCCCGTCTAAATAACTATTCAACCAATCGAAAAACCGGTGATAAGAGCAATTGTGTACACTTTGGCAACGGCATGAAAGCCATAAACCGCTGGTTATTCACACAAGGTCCCATTGGATGTGCCCATTTTTGCGAAGGGCATGCATCGTAGGGGCTTCGATGGGAAAAGCCACAGGGAAGGAGGTCAAGCA
>JAZDES010000210.1:0-3122 GCA_043808585.1 Pseudomonadota bacterium
CAATTCATAAATCTGCTTCATCAAGCGACGGTTTTCATTGTGAACTTCTATGGCATGATCCAAAGCGTCTTCCGTAATTTCATTCCCCACCCACTCTTCTATATCTTTCTTGAAACATTTGAATTCTCCTCTCAGATACTCTTTGCAATGCAGATTTTGAGTAGAGGATGGGGCATCGATTCGGAGGATCTTTGGTTTAGGATTTACATTGAGTCCCCATGCTTCAAAGGACTGAAGCAGGTGCATACAGCAATTGGCATCACAAATACCATCCAGGTAGGCATATCTTCCCTGAAGTCCTTGAGCGAGGACATCACGACAGAATGGGCAGAACATTCCAAAGAGGTGGGGTGCGGTAGAGTCTTCAATCTCATGGCTTCCCAAAATCCGCATGGGTAATACCCCGGCGGCATAGGGTATCTCTTCAGGTACATAGGTGCAGAAACAACCTAAAATCTTTCCTCCTGGATGTTTTGACTTCCAATCCAAGGCATAGTCATGTCTTTTTTCGTAAATCTCTTGAAACTTTTCAATCACTCCCATTTTACCTCCCTTTGATTCATTCCTTAAAAAAGGTCATCAAGATCTATTTCGGCTCTTTAGCTTGGGCATTTTAGCTTCAGGATCCGGTAGACTGGTGCATCACCGTGAATCCCAATAATGTTCACATAAACCGTTCGTCCTGAGCTTGTGGTTCGACAAGCTCACCACGTTCGTACCTTCGACCGTTCGTCCTGAGCTTGTCGAAGGAAGGGTGAACGGTTTTTGACTAAATGAGCGGGATTGCCATGAATCCATCTAAAAATGGATATCCTTATTTCCCCTTTTCTTTAATGGCCATGACGATCTTCTCAGGGGTAATAGGCAGACTGGTAATTCTAACCCCAATAGCGTCACGTATAGCATTGGCAATGGATGCAATGGTCGGTGATCCAGCACCCTCCCCGGCCTCTTTGGCACCGAAGGGGCCTTCTGGATCGGGCATGCCTACCGCATATAGTTTTTGATCTCCAGGAATATCCATGAAGGTGGCCATCTTGTAATCCAGAAATGAGGGATTCAGTGTCTTGCCCTTGTCATCCCGGAGAATGCCTTCAAAAAGGGCCTGCCCCTGATGCATCACCGCAGACCCTATAATTTGACCCCTGACCAGCATGGGGTTAAGTTCCTGGCCTCCATCGTGGGCCGTCCACATATTCAGAATCTCAACAAGGCCTGTCTCCGGATCGACCTCAACCTCGCACACCTGGGCATAGAAACTATAGGTGGGAGCAAAGTTACCCTTTCCCATAGAAAAATCTAAAGTGTCGCAGGGAGCATTGTAGTAACCCCGGCCTAAAATAATCATCCCTTTTCTGTTCTGGCAGTAGCGAATCAAACGATCGAGCTCAATCCCTTTCTCCGGGGCTCCCTTGATGTAAACCCTCTTCTTCCTAAATATCAAGTCCTCCTCATTAACCTCCAGTATCTCAGCAGCCACCTGAGCCAGCTGTCTTCTGGCATCCAGAGCAGCTATCTTGACCGCATTGCCAGCATAAAAGGTTACTCTCGACGACCAGGTCCCTCCATCCATAGGCGTAACATCACTATCTACCAAAGCAAAGCTCACATCATCCGGTTCAATTCCCAGAACCTCAGCCGCAATCATGGGAAGCACAGTATCGCATCCCTGTCCGACATCCGTTGCCCCACTCAGAAGGGTCACTGTTCCGTCCTCCTGCATCCTCAACATGGCTGAACAGGCGGACATCCCCATGATGTTAGAACCAGTCAAAAAGCCAGCAGCCCCGAGACCGATGCCTCGATATTTGGGCAATTTGCCTTTTTTATTGTCCCAATCGGAAACCTTTCTGGCCTTGTCAAGAGCCTCTCTGAGGGCGCAGGTGGTAATCTTGAAACCATTGGGCGCCTCGTAACCTGGAGTGATAGCATTCCTTTTACGGATCTCATAATGATCCAGACCCAACTCATCGGCGATGTCATCCAAAAGCCCTTCAAAGGCAAAACGGGCCTGGGGTGCACAATGTCCCCTGAGGGCACCGCAAAAGGATTTGTTGGTATAGATCCGATACCCTCTATATCTTACATTTGATATTTTATAGGCCATCATCAAAAAGGCACCCAACAAGAAGATGCTTAATTGACCGATACTGCTGTGTGCTCCACCATCGGCAATAGCCAAGCAGTCCATAGCCTGGATGATCCCTTCCTTATTTACACCAACCTTTAGGTCTATCTTGAAGGCGTGCCGCATATGACCCATTGTCAGGACTTCCTCCATGGTATGAACGATCCTGACCGGCCTGCCAGTCTTCTTCGACAGCATCACTGCCGCGAAATCCATAGGTATCGCTTCCTGCTTACCCCCTGAATTGCCAGCCCCTACATAAGTCTGTTTAATCCTGATCTTGTGGGGTGGTACACCAAGGCCCATGGCTAATTGTCGCCAAACCACATAAGGGCTCTGTTTGCACGCCTCTAAGGTTATTTTGCCATCGGAATCCCAAAAACCGATACAGGCGTGGGTTTCCAGCATGCCGTGTTTAAAATGCTGTGTCCGGTAGGTTTCCTCCTTCACCAGATATGATTGGTTGAAAGCCTTCTCTATATCCCCAAATCCCCATTCCGATTTGGAACTGATATTCCCGGGTTTATCATCATATAATAGTGGTGCCCCTTCTTTCATGGCTTCCTCAGGATCAAACACTGCCGACAACGGTTCGTATTCCACATCGATCAGATCCAGCGCTTCCCATGCTGTGTCCTCATCCTCAGCCGCCACGGCAGCCACCTCTTCTCCTATATACCTGACCCGGTCCACCGCCAGAGGAAGATAGTCCCGGGTATTCATAAAATTCCCATATAAAATACCAGGGAAATCTTTCCCTGTAACAACTGCTCGGACACCCTTCAATTTCTCTACTTTACTTGTGTCTATATTCAGTATGCGAGCGTGGGCATGGGGACTGCGCAACATCTTTCCATGAAGCATCCAAGGTACGCTGATATCCCCTCCAAAACGACAGGCACCCGTCACCTTTATCCTTGCATCCTTTTTAGGATACGGCTTTCCGATCACATCAAAAGTCTCATCTTTATTCATGTCCTATCTCCTTTCAATT
>JAZDES010000211.1:0-16770 GCA_043808585.1 Pseudomonadota bacterium
GTTATCTCAGGAGAACAAGGTGGCAGGAGAAGAGAAAGCGCTTTACACCTCCAGACGGTCCTGGCGAAGTCTGTGGCAGCAGCACCGCATCTATGCTGACCGGATCGAGTTGTCTTCCTGCATAGGGACGAAGACCATTCCGGTAGCGGACATCGTCGACATTGAGGTCCGTCCTCCCTTGGTCATAGGAGATCTTTTCAGAGGAAAGGGCTTCGCCTACTGTTGGGCTCTCAAACTAGATCTGGCTGACCTGTGTCGCCATGTTGCCCTTCTTCGGACTTCGGGGATAATGAAGAGACTTCGGTTCTCGCCTGATGATGCGGCGACGTTTGTCGAAGTATGTAGGTCGGTCATGAAGGAGAAGACGAGATAACCAGCCCATGCATACCTATTATGCAGGCCGCGGCGGCCTTCAAAACGGGTGATGGGCACCGCGTTATGTCCCTTGCATGACGGGCGAAGGGGCAAACCACGCTGCCTCCCTCTTGTGTGATGATCAGGGAGTTATGGGAAATGATCCGAAAAGACACTCCTTGCAGCTATGCAGAGGTGACGGAGTTCCCCTTCCCTCACATGGGACTCTAGCTTCTGACAAACTCCCACGCCTTGTCTATTTCTGCTACATCGAAGTATTTCTCAATGAGCTCCTTCTTTTTCTTTCCAAACAGCTTGTTGTCAAGTTTAATAAGGGCCTTTTCCAGCTTGCTATCCCCCACAACCGCTATATGGCGGAGCTGCTTCAGGTGCTTGAGTGCATACATGGAGTCCTCTACGAAGGCGTTCACATGTATCTTGCCTAGATTCAGCTTGTCGATCTTTACCAGGACATTTACCCGATCATGTCCCTCGGCAATCTTGCCTTCAAAGGCCTTCTTGAATTCCTCCACATCCGCCTTCGTATATTCACCTCTGATCTCAACACCAAGCACACTGCCTTTACTTTGCTTTAAGACCTGAAACATATTTTCCTCCTTCCAAAAATAAGAAGATTAGCTAATAGAAACTGGGTTTATGGAAGTAAAAAAATACCTGATTTAGATCTGGGTGTCAATCGTGAATACCGCTACAGCCTCCCCCATAACTCCCAGAACCCGGGAAACGATTTATTCACACAGCCTTCCCCTTTGACCATGATTCCCGGCACCCTTAATCCCACCACAGCAAGGCTCATGGCCATGCGATGATCGTTATGGGGTTCCACCACAGTTCCTGAAAGGGGTCTTCCTCCGTAAATAATCAACCCATCTTTAAGTTCCTCTACCTGCCCTCCAAGCCGCCCCCATTCAAGACTGATACTTCGAAGACGATCGCTCTCCTTGTATCGAAGATGGGGGACATTATGGATAACGGTCTTCCCATCGGCAAAAAGGGCGACCGCAGCCAGCGTGGGGACAAGGTCGGGCATCAGACTCATATCCACATTTATCCCTGAAAGTGAACCTCCTCGAACGATTACCCTGTCGGCCCCCCTCTCGACATGGCAACCCATTCCTTCAAGGACATCAAGAAAGCGGATATCTCCCTGACGGGTCATACGGGCTTGGATGTTTTTCGTTGTAACAATCCCCCCAGTCACGGCCGCAGCTGCCCAGAAATAGGAGGCCCCTGATACATCACCTTCAATATTGAATTTGCAGGGCCGATATCTCTCGCCGGATGTAATTTTAAAATGGTTGTATCCTTCACGGACGGCAGAGACGCCAAAGCCTTTCATAACATCAAGGGTAAGATCCACATACGGTCCTGAAACCAATCTTCCTTTGACCTCAATCTCTACGTCATTTTTGGCATAAGGGGCTGTCAGGAGGAGTGAAGAAACATACTGGCTGCTTACGTCCCCCGAAATACTTGCCTTCCCACCGTTAATGCCATTGGCATGGACAAGCACCGGCGGAAATCCGTCCTTCTCTGTACATGAGGCATTCACTCCCAGCAGATTCAATGCCCGGAGCAGATCTCCAATCGGCCTTTCTTGCAAGCGCGGTGAGCCGGAGAGCAGAAAATCCCCCCGGGCAAGGGCCACTGTGGATAAGAGCAGACGATAAGAAGTGCCTGAGTTGCCCAAGAAAATCTCTTTCTCCCCCTTCGAGGAGGCAAATTCTCCTCCTCCACCCGACACTTTCGTTTTTTCCCTGTCAATTGATATCTTTACTCCAAGTTCCCGAAGGGCATTGATCGTATAGAGGGTGTCCTCACAGACAAGGAATCCTTCAAGGAGACTCTCTCCCTTCGCCAATACCGCTGCAATAATAGCCCTATGGCTGATGCTCTTAGAGCCGGGTATCTTTACTATCGAATCGATTTGAGATCGGCATTTAATCTCTATCATGCTCTTTCCTGAGCGCGTTTTTCACTGCGAGCGTCATGGCATCGATAGGGGCATCGAGACCAGTCCACAGCCTAAACTGTTCAGCCCCCTGATGAACGAACATTTCGAGTCCATTGATTGTCAAACATCCTTTGGCCCTTGCCACTCTTAGCAGCCTGGTCTCAAGGGGGTTATAAATGATGTCCATAACCACCATTCCTTGTTTCAGTACATCAGGAGAAACAATACATTGATTATGATCAGGATGCATCCCCACTGGCGTAGTCTGAACAAGGAGATCTGCGTCAACGACCCCTATCTCTTTCAGGGGAACAAATGGACATCCCAGGGTATTAGCCAGAGCCTTTCCTCGCTCTATTGTTCGATTGCCTATTGACACCTCTACGCCGTATTCTTTCAAGACAAAACCGATAGCCCTGGCCGCTCCCCCTGCTCCTATGATGACGCATCTCTTGTTCAATAGATCCACCTTGTCCTTTAATGCGATGAGAGCGCCCATGGCGTCGGTATTGTACCCGACCAGCCGACCGTCATTGTTTACGATGGTATTGACAGCTCCGATATCCTTTGAAAGCCCATCCAATTCATCAAGGAAGGGAACTACTCCGGATTTGTGGGGGATGGTAATACTCATCCCCTTGATCCCGAGGACCCTCATGCCCTGGAGCCCACCCTCCACATCTTTAGACTCGAAGGCCAGGTAGACAGCATTTAGACCACGTTCCAGAAAGGCGGCATTGTGCATGACAGGGCTCAAGGAGTGCCTGATCGGATAACCCATAACACCATATAGCCTTGTGTATTGATCGATGATCATGGCGAAAAGTACTCAAGTATCTTCTTCATTTCCATGATTGGGATCTGTCCGTCAGCTGACTCTTCCCCTTCTCCAAGAGATGCAAAAGTCACATATCCTCCCATCAAGTGAGAAAGGACTCGACTGATACGCCCCTTGGGACCCATGCAGAAGGCAATAATATCAATTCCCAACTTTCGAGCCACGGGTATCAAACCCAAGACACTGAGGTTATCCTCGGGCGACCTGGCATTTGTCACAATCTTAACCGCATCAGCGCCCGTAGAGGCCATTTCTTTCAGAATCCTCTCCAGCCTCTCCTTTTGGGGAGTTCCGTTTCTAATGTGGGTTGATATGATGATCTTCGAAGTGCCTCGACGCTTAAAAAGTTCATGCCGGAACTCTAAGGGCATCTTGTACTCCACATCCACAAAATCGGCACCGGCCTTGATCGCATCCAATAAATAATGAGTTTGTGTCTCGTACCTTGCCAGCCCGCACCCCCCCTCTCTTTTTGAGCGGTAGGTGACAATCACTGGTCTGGATGTGGCTTGAAGGACCTCTGCAAGCCGGAATGATCCCATGAGATCCAGGCGTATCTCCAGTATGTCCGCCAGCTCATTCGCCCTCAGTATCTTCTCAATGGCCTCTTCGGTATTTTTGGCTATAATTGGAACACAGAGCATAGTCTCCGGCCTTATCCAATGTTTTCCCTCAGCCTGTTTAGAAACTTCTCCATCTCTTCATGATCCCTACCTCTGATGATATGGGTCAGGTAGGCGAGGCGTGAATTGATCTCCTCGATCTGCCTGACTGTATGAGGGTTAAACATGATCTCAGTCAACAGGTGATCGTCTTCAGAGAGGATTCCCTTCGCAATATCCAGGTGTTTCCTGAATGTGGTCCCCGGCGCTTCCTGCCTTTTCATGCAGGCGGCAAACACCATTGATGATGCAAAGGGGACGGAAAGGGAATAAGCAATGGTCTTGTCATGTTCTTCGAATGTGTACTCATAGATATTTAGTTTAAGGCCTCTGTATAAACTACGGAAAAACTCCTTTCCCCCCTCATCAGATTCCTTGATAATAATAGCATTCTCATCACGAAGGTCCTTTATATTGGCAAAGGTGGGACCGAACATGGGATGGGTCGATGCAAACCTTCTACCCAGGTTTTTGTAATACTTATATAACCCGGCCTTTACTGATGCAACGTCTGACAGAATTGAGTCTTCAGGCAAGTATAAAAGAACGTCATCAAATGCCCTATAAATATTAGGAAGGCTCACCGCGTTAATCACAAGTTCAGGTTCAAACTCCTTAACCTCAGAAAGTTCAAGAAACCTTTTTGCGTTAAAAAAGTATTTGAGCTTTATACTGTCTATATCGTAAACCGCCACTTCATGGTCGAGACAGAGTTCTTCAACAAGCCATGCGCCCATATGTCCAGCCCCCATAACCAATATCCTCATGCCACTTTCCTTTCCTTGTAACACCCCATTAGTTTAAAGTAACTGGTCATTTTTCTTACCGCATCGAGGGCTTCAACAATCTTGCCATCCTTGTTTGACCCTATAAAATCAAGAAAAAAGGCATAATTACCAGGCTCATTTGGAATCGACTCTATCCTTGTCAGATTGATATCTCTCTTAGCAAAGACCTCGAGGACGCGAAAAAGGGTGCCCGCTTTGTGTTCTGTCGAGAAAATTATGGAGCATTTATCGCCATCTTCCTGGTTCTCTTCTCTGGTGAGCACAAGGAACCGTGTTATGTTTCTATCAAGGTCCTCTATCCCATCCTTTATGATTTCAAGGTCATAGAGCTGAGCAGCAAGCTTGCTGGCAATTGCAGCTGACCCTTTTGGTTTTTTTTCTGCTATCATCTTTGCCGCACTTGCGGTATCGGAATATGGGACAGGATCAAGGTTATTCCTTGAAATAAAGCGCCTGCATTGTGCCAGGGCCTGCGAGTGAGAAAATACCGTGCGAATCTCTCTGTGGTCAGTCCCTGGTACTACAAGAAGACAATGGTGGATGGGAAGCTCTACGGCTCCCACCACACTGAGGTCAGTATTGATAAGGAGCCGGTTCACCTGATCGACAGCACCACCAAGCGTATTTTCCACAGGAACAATGCCATAGTCATAGAGGCCGGATTTTACTCCTTCAAAAACCTGGGCAAACTCAGGGGAGGGTACGGGAGTGAGATCACTATTCCATTCCCTTGATGCTACTTCGCTATATGCCCCGTGTTCTCCCTGGAATGTAATCAGTTTGTAATCCTTTTCCTGGAGGTTTTTGCTCTCCTTGACGACCTCTACATAGATTCTCTCTATAAATTCCGCATTAATCAGACCCTTTGATTCCCTCCTGATCCTGTTAAAGAGCTCTTCCTCTCTTTGGCTGTCTTGGATCTGCGTTTTAAACCTCTTGGCCATAAGGACCAGTTCCATCCTGTCATTCAGGAGTTTGAGGATCTTAGAATCAATGAGGTCAATATCTTTTCTGATCTCTTCAAGGCTCATAATTTACCTCGATATCTCTGAAGGTAACACTTTAGCGTTTTGAAAACACTGAGGAGTAAGATGACAGACCGTGAGGGTCTTTTTTCCATAGGACGTAAAGGACGGCATCATTTCATAGAACGGCAGTGAGGTCTTGAACCTCGTTACGGAACAGCCCCATAGGAGGACGTCCCTATGAAGAGCCCTCTCCCCTGCCTGGCAGAAACTGTATTTAAAGGTAAGGGGGCGTGGCAGAGGCTGTGAAGAATTTGGGTTACGTCCTTTGGAAAAAAGACCCTCGCGGTCCTCTGCCTTTCTTTCAAAACGCTAAACTGTTACCTTTTAACGAGAAAGCGCTCTCAACAGAATCAATCCGAATAGTGGTCAATCAAGCCACCCTACTGCCTCTGTTCCTACCGAGTTTCTAGCATCCAGTTTCCAGCATCCAGTTTCCGGTCCCCTCTCTCTCCCATTCACTAGCCTTTTCGAACCTCAAAAATCACGACTTTGCAAACATTACAGACTTGTAATTTCTGAGAAAGGTTCTCGTAAGGATGACATGTTAACTTCTAGGCCAAAGGCCATAGGAATGGCATCGATTACCACCAACCAAAAGAGAAAGGAGACATCATGAACATCCAAACAGCATTGCAAGATCAAAGTGAAGGATTTGGGGGGCCCAGGCATTCAGTTCCGCAGTTTACCAGCATTCAGACTATCAACGACTCTGTCCAAGAGGCCTCTGCCTGGGTGAGGCCCCTGGAGCAGGAAATGGGCCGGGTGATCATCGGGCAGAGACGCCTAATTGAAAGGCTCCTGGTAGGACTCCTCTCAAATGGGCATATCCTTCTCGAAGGGGTTCCTGGTCTGGCAAAGACATTGGCCTTGAAGACCCTGGCCGCTGCCATCCAGACCGGTTTTCGGAGAATCCAGTTCACACCCGATATGCTGCCCGCCGATATCATCGGCACGGAGATCTACAACCCCCAGGACGTATCGTTTGTTGTGAAACATGGCCCGGTTTTCGCAAATCTGATTCTCGCAGACGAGATTAACCGGGTGCCGGCAAAGGTTCAGAGCGCCCTGCTCGAGGCCATGCAGGAGCGGCAGGTCACAATTGGGGAAAAGACCTATCCCTTGCCCGATCCCTTCCTGGTGATGGCTACACAAAACCCCATAGAGCAGGAAGGGACATATCCCCTGCCCGAGGCCCAGATTGACCGTTTCATGCTCAAGGTTCTCGTCACCTACCCCTCGGTATCTGAAGAACGTATCATCCTTGATGTCGTTGATACCACACAATCTCCTGTCAGGGTAAACCCGGTGGTCAGGGTGGAGGACATTGTCCGGGCACGTCAGGTTGTTAACACCATATATATGGATGAAAAGGTCAAGAACTACATCGTATCTCTTGTCTATGCCACCCGTGATCCTGAATCCTTTAACCTGGAACTTAGGCCATATATCCAACTCGCCTCCTCCCCCAGGGCTACCATTAGTCTAAAGATGGCCAGCAAATCCATGGCATTCCTACGAGGGCGCGGGTATGTCACGCCAGAGGACGTGAAGTCCATTGCCATGGATGTGCTCAGGCACCGCATCGGTATCACGTACGAGGCAGAGGCCGAGGCCCTGAGAAGCGAGGATATTGTTCGGAAGATCCTGGATACCATTCCGGTCCCATAGCTGTAGGCCATTTGATGGACGTGATGCCCTCACGGATCTCTGTCCAATAGAGAGGAAGTGAAGACATGGATACTCATATCAGCAGCCAAATCCTTGAGAAAGTACGGCAGGTGGAAATCAAGACGAACCGCCTGGTGGATGATACGCTCTCCGGCCATTACCATTCTGTCTTCAAAGGCTCCGGCATGGACTTTGAAGAGGTACGGGAATATGTGCCCGGTGATGACGTAAGGACTATTGACTGGAATGTTACCGCACGTACGGGGCGAACCTTTGTAAAGAAGTTCACCGAGGAACGTGAACTGACGATCATGCTCATCATCGACGTGAGTGCCTCGGGCGAGTTTGGCTCCTCGGCCCAGAGCAAGCGGGAGATGATGGCAGAACTTGGGAGCGTCCTGGCCTTTTCCGCGGTTCGCAATAACGACAAGGTGGGGTTGATCCTCTTCACAGACGATGCTGAACTCTACATACCTCCTGGAAAAGGCAGGTCCCATATCCTGCGGGTGATCCGTGAAATCCTCTTTTTCCAGCCCATAGGCAAAAATACTGATCTTGTGGCGGCCCTGGATTTCACAAATCAGGTGATCCGGCGAAGGGCAGTGACATTTCTTATCTCCGACTTCTGCCTCCCCGGAGACTTCAGCACCTCACTCGATGGGCTTCGGCCTAAGCTGCAGATAACAAACCGGCACCATGACCTGGTAGCAGTTTCCGTCAATGATCCGAGAGAGCGGGAACTTCCGGATATCGGGCTACTCACGGTTGAGGATTCAGAGACCGGTGAGCAGGTTGAGTTGAATACAACCCGCGCTGATATCCGGAACGGCTTTTCAGAATTGGCCAATCAACGCCGCGAAGAATTGAGGAGGGCAATCTTTGCCTCAGGCGTGGATTTTCTGGAGCTTTCAACGGACAGACCTTACCTGCCCGTACTGCTCAATTTCTTCCGTTCGCGGGAAAGGAGGAGACATTGATGAAACATCTAATCAGGATTGCCATAGTAGTCACGGCAGGGCTCACCATTTTTCTTGGGGGGGATGCGGTCCAGGTCTCACAGGGTAATGCAGCACCCTCCCCCCAGTTGTTGCAAAATCAAAAGACCGCAGCTCCGGGGGCGCCTTCGGTTGTCCAGGTATCACCACCTGCACAGTCTGGAACCATGCCCCAAGCGAAGATCGGGGAAGATATCCGGGATATAAGGGGTCCTATCAGCATACCTTACCCATGGTTGTGGGCCGTCTATGCCGGCGGAGGCTCTCTTCTCCTGTTGATTGTATGGGCTGTATGGCGATTGATTTCTAAAGGCAGACCATTCAGGGTAAAAAGCCCCCACGAGATCGCATTTGAGCGGTTGGAGAAGGCCAGGGCCCTGATGCGTCCTGATAAGGCAGAGGAGTTTTCTGTGGCCGTTTCAGATGCGATCAGGACCTATATCGAGAAACGCTTTGATTTGGGAGTGACCCACCACACCACAGAGGAGTTCATGCGTCATATTGGCTCAAATAGACCGGTAACTTTGAGTGAGTACGGTACAGTGCTTGAAGACTTTTTGGGCCACTGTGATCTGGCAAAATTCGCTCGGTACATCCTTTCTGTGGATCAGATGCAGGCCATGCACCAGAGCGCATGGCAATTCGTTGAGAAAACCATACCTCGTCCGGAGGATGAGACCAGTGAAAACGAGTCATCGGTCAGTGGCGAAGAACCTTTTGCAGCACAGTATCCGAAGGGTCGATCGATACTTCCGAGAATCTGGGCCTGGGGCCACAGACTGATTCCAAAGAAAACCATAATACCTGTCGGCATTAACGAGGCCACCCTGGTGGCAGGAGGTAGATCATGATTCATTTCAATCATCCTGAACTATTATGGCTACTGGCCCTGGTGCCTCTCCTGGCCTTTCTGCGGGGAAGAAGGGGCCTGGCATGCGCTGTGCGCTATTCTACGATCCAGAATGCCAAGGCCCTGGCCGGGGCGCGCAGGTCAAGGGCCGGAAAGTGGCTGGGTACCCTGCGCTCCATGGCCCTGGGGTTCTTGATTCTTGCCCTGGCACAGCCTCAGATTGTCCACGGCACCACTGAGGTGGAGGCGAGCGGGATCGACATCCTCCTTGCAGTGGATGTCTCAGGTTCTATGGAGGCCCTTGATTTTAGGATCAAAGGCCAGCCGGCAAGCCGTATAGACGTGGTCAAGAAGGTGGTGGCGAGATTCATCGACGAACGACCAAACGATCGCATTGGTTTGATCGCGTTTGCAGCACAGCCATATCTCGTCAGCCCATTGACACTTGATCATCACTGGCTGCAGCAGAGACTGGAAACAATTAACACGGGCATGCTGGAAGATGGCACGGCAATTGGTTCGGCCGTTGCCTCCGGGGTCAACCGGCTGAGGGACCAGAAGGTCAAATCCAAGATAGTTATACTGTTGACTGACGGCATGAACAATGCCGGCAAAATCTCGCCCCTAACGGCTGCTGAGGCTGCCGAGGCATTGGGGATCAAGGTTTACACCATCGGTGCAGGTTCACGGGGAGAAGTTCCAGTGCCAGCCACCGACAGTTTTGGGAACCGAAAAATGGTCATGGCCAGGGTCGACATTGATGAAGGTACCTTGGAAAAAGTCGCCCGCATGACAGGGGCGCATTATTACCGGGCCACGGACGCCGATTCCCTTGCGAAGATCTACGATGAGATCAACAAGCTGGAGAAGACCACGCAGAAAATGAAGAGGTTCGAACATCGCAGCGAGATGTTTTCCTGGCTCGTGATTCCGGCGCTCCTTTTCCTGGGGATAGAGCTGACCCTGGCCCATACACGTTTCCGTCGTCTACCGTGAAGCGCCTGTTGCCGGTCGTCGGTTATCCGTTGAAAAAGGCTTTTTGGCATGGATTGTTTGACTCATCCAGGAGAAAAGAAAGGACAAGAAAATGCAATTCGCACACCCAATATGGCTAGCTGTCGGGCTGATCAGTTGCATCACCCTGGTCTATGGATTCTACCAGTTCCAGAAGAGAAGCGGCAGGGCATTGGAAAGATTCGCTGCAGGTCACTTGGTGGAGAAATTGACTCAGAGTGTCTCCCCTGGCCGTAGGATGATAAAACGTATCTTACTCATCATGGCACTTGCCTCCATCTTCTTGGCCCTCGCCCGGCCCCAGGCGGGATTCCGCTGGGAAGAAGTCAAACGCAAGGGCATTGATATCCTTCTGGCAGTGGATACGTCTAAAAGCATGCTGGCGAACGACGTAAAGCCCAACCGGCTTGAGCGAAGCAAGATGGGAATCATGGACTTCGTGTCAAGGCTTGAAGGGGATAGGGTGGGCCTCATCCCCTTTGCCGGGACTGCCTTCCTCATGTGCCCCCTCACGTTGGACTATGATGCCTTCAAGCGGTCCCTCATGGCCCTTGACACCGGAATCATCCCTGAAGTTGGAACCGACCTGGCAGCAGCCATCAGTGAGGCCGAATTTGCCTTTTCGGACAGGGCAAACCACAGGATACTGGTTCTCGTAACTGATGGTGAAGACCTGGAGGGAGGGGCCCTGAGCGCTGCAAAAGAGGCCGCCGCCAAGAACATGACCATCTACACCGTCGGCGTAGGCACACCAGCCGGGGAATTGATCCCTCTGGACCATGAAGGAAAGGGGGGGGCCTTTCTCAAAGACGACAAGGGCCAGATGGTCAAGTCGCGTCTGGACGAGAAGATGCTCCGGCAGATTGCCGAGACAACTGGAGGTTTGTATGAACCTCTAGGCCGTCAGGCCGAGGGGCTGGAGGCCATCTACCGACAAAGGCTTAGCCTGGTGCCCAAACAAGAACTTGCGGAAAGGATGCGCAAGGTGCCCATCGATCGGTTTGAGTGGCCGCTCCTCTTTGCCCTCCTCTTGCTGGTTGTTGAATTCGCCATGAGTGACAGAAAACCATCACGAAGAACCATTCCTGTTATAAAGACAGCCAACCGCCGCCCTGTTACGCGGGGAAGAGCAGCCCTGGCCTCCCTTGCCGCCCTTCTTATACTGGCCTTTTGGGTCCAACCCCGGGAGGCCGGTGCATCGCCTCAGGGCGGAGAGAAGGCATACAAGAAAGGAGACTACGCCCTGGCTACCAAAGAGTATAGGGCCGCTGCGGATAAAAGCCCTGAAGACAGGCAATTGCAGTTCAACCTTGGCGCGGCTGCCTATAAGAACAAGGACTTTAAGGAGGCCTCCAGCGCCTTCAAGAAGGTATTGGAGAGTTCCGACCTCTCTTTGCAGAATCTGGCCTATTACAATTTAGCAAACACCCTATACCGTCAGGGACAGGGGACGGACAAAACAGACCCAAATACCACTATCAGGCAATGGGAAGGGGCGATAGAGGCTTACGGTGGAGCCCTTAAGCTCAGTCCGGAAGACGAAGACGCCCGATTTAATCAGGAGTTTGTAAAAAAGAAGCTGGAGGAGCTCAAGAAAAAGCAAAAGCAGCATAACAATAAGAAAGAACAAGACAAGAAGCATAGCAACGGAAAAGGTAACGAAAAAGACCAGAAAAACGATCAGAACAAAGATAAGGGTAAAAGCGAAAACCAGGACAATAAACAAGCCAAGAATCAGGACGAAAAAGGCGATAAGAACAATAAACCTTCGGGCTCACAGGATAAGGCCCCATCAAAGAACTCAAAAAATCAGGACAAACCTGGCAAGGGGCAGGATAGCCCCCAGCAAGAGCGAAATATGGGCCAAAAGCAGGAACAGGATAAAAAAAGCTCCAAACCGGGGCAAATGAGCAAGGAAGAAGCGAAAGACCTTCTCGATTCCCTCAAAGGCGATGAGAGGGCCATGCCCATTTTCGCCAAGAATAATACCCAGGGGAAGAAAAAAGATGAGAGGAAAAGGAGGGACTGGTGATGTCGATCAAAGGAATAATAATATCTGGGATAGCATTCCTGTGCCTAGTGGGAGCTCTGACCCTTTTCCCAGGGGGCGCCCAGGGGAAGAGCGGCTCAGGCCACATAACTGCCACCCTGGAACCGAGTCAGATTCTCCAGGGGGGCTCTGCAGTCCTGTCCGTGTCTCTCTCAGGGGCACAGACAGGACAGCCAAATATCCCACGAGTCAACGGACTCAGGTTCATTCCGGCCGGGCAGAGCAGTCAGTATCAGTCTCTCAACGGGAGGGTATCGTCGTCCGTTTCCTATCTCTACAGGGTGGAGGCCGATCATTCGGGTGACTTCACGATCCCGCCGGTTGAGGCAATGATAAACGGAGACATTAAAAGTACGCAACCGCTCTCCCTTCGGGTACTAAAGACACTGCCCCCACCCAGTTCTGGGTCTTCGAGGAACGTTGCCCCCCTCAGTGAGGAAGAAGCGGACCGGATCGTGTTTCTTCGGGTCATACCGGCAAAGGACCGGTTATATGTGGGAGAAATGGCGCCTGTTGAAATCAAGGCATTTTTTCGGGAGGGTCTTCAGGCAACCTTAAATACACTACCCCGAATTGACGGTGATGCCTTCGCCTGGCAGTCATTGAATAAGGAGCCTCAACAGACCAGAGAGGTCATTGACGGACGCGTCTTCCATGTGCTGACATGGTATACGGCCATGTCGGGTGTCAAAGAGGGAGAGTATCCCCTGAGTGTCCAATTGGATGCCACCGTTTTTGTCCCCCATGCCTCCCGCCGGATTCCTTCCCCATTTGGCAGGAGCCTATTCGACGATGACTTCTTTAACAGTTTCTTCACGCGCCACCAGGAAAGGCAGATAAAAACAGAAGCCCCTCCCCAGAAGATGCGAGTTTTACCCCTACCCCAACTGGGGAGGCCCGAGGATTTCAACGGGGCCGTTGGCCGGTTCGAACTGGACGCCACCGCCAGTCCGAAACAGTCCATGGTAGGGGATCCCATCAAATTGAATATAACTGTGAAGGGATCTGGAAATTTTGACCGGGTACTATGCCCGGAGCTCAGTTCGGATGAGGGATGGAAGACCTACTCACCCAGTGCTGCATTCGAGCCCTCCGACAGCTCCGGCTACAACGGAAAAAAGGTATTTGAGCAGGCCGTAATCCCCCTAGATGAATCCCTTTGCAAGATCCCGCCGGTGGTCTTCTGTTATTTCGATACCCAGGCCGAGAATTATGTCAGATTGTCAACGAAACCCATCCCAGTGAAGATAGCCAGTGCCGAGGCCAGGACTCAGAGTGCGTCTCAGAAACCGAGCGGTTCACCCGTGAGGGCATCTCTTACGGGATCAGTAGATGCCTCGCCAAAAGGCGTTCAGACCGCTCATGTGGCGCCGATCCACATTACCCTGGGAACTGTGGTGGGCAGTCTGCGCCCCACGATCGAGAATCCCTGGTTTTTGGGTGCACAGGGAATACCGCTGAGTGCCCTCTTTACGGGGCTATTCTTGAGTCGCCGGCGCAGAAGATTGACCCATGACCCTGAATCGGCGAGAAGGAAACAGGTGAAGCAAAGCGTCAGCAGATCCGTCAAGGAAATGGACCAGGCCATTGCTGGGCACGATGTTGAAGGGTTTTTTCGGGCATGCCGCTCTGCCTCACAAGAGCGTCTGGGCGAGATATGGGCCCTGCCGCCTGAAGGCATTACCCTTGCCGAGGTGAAAGAGCTCCTTCCTGAGAGTGCCGCTGGCATCAGGCAAGTATTTGAGACAGCGGATGCAGTTGCTTACTCAGGCCAGACCTTTACCCAGGAAGAGTTGAGGCGATGCAAAGAGGTGGTAATAAAAGAATTGAAGAATCTGGAGGGAAAACGATGAACGTATTCATGAGAGCCGCAGGACATAGGAGGTTTAAGTATCTCCTTTTTTCGGGGACCTTATTAGCCCTACTTGTATGCATGTTCCCTTCGAGCGCAAAGACAGCTGATGTTGAAGACCTCTTTTCCCAGGGCAATCGGGCATACGCCGAGGGCAGCTACGATGAAGCCCTTGGCTATTACCAGGCCCTGATGAAGAAGGAAGGGTTCTCTGCCTCCCTTCTCTATAACATGGCCAATGCATATTACCAGAAAAAGGAGGTGGGCCAGGCCATCTTGAACTATCAACGGGCCCTCTACCTGGAGCCTGGGAATCCTGATATTCAGGCCAACCTGCGCCTGGCCAAGAAGGATTTCGGATTGGGCCCTGAACCCCCATCGGGGTGGCAGAGATACCTCAACATCTTGAACCTCAACCAATGGACATGGCTCGCAAGCATTGCAACAGGAGTATTTTGCTTTATCTTCCTCTTTAGAGGGATAGCGCCCAAGATCCTTCCTCGCAGATTGTCGAGGGGTATCGTTGCTGGCTTCCTTGTACTCGCCGGGGTGAGTTGTGCGGGCGTGATTCACCAGTACCTGGACATGGACCGCGGAGTGATAATCGGGCACAACCCTCGCCTGCTTGTCTCTCCCTTTGATTCGGCATCGAGCTCTGCACAGCTGAGAGATGGAGAGATAGTCAGAATAACAAAGGCTTACGAGGACTTCGTCCTCGTCAAATGCCCGGAGGGCAAGTCGGGATGGATTGTAAGAGAGGCAGTGGAACCTGTCATCCCTCTGAAACAACCCCTGATTTTCGGGCCTCGGGCCTGAAGTTGATTTAACTTTGATATTTCAGAAAGGAGAAAGGATATGCAATCAAACAAGATCTTCAAGTTTTTTTCAACCAAAAAGGCGGCGATGATAATTATATTTCTGGTGGCCGGGTTCGTGGCTTTTTCAGGTACATACTCGGTTCCCAATACCCAGGCAACATCAAAAGACGTGCAGGGAGTTCCGGACAGTTTCACCAAACTGGCTGAAATGAGCAGTCCTGCGGTGGTGAATATCCGGGCAGAGAAGACCCAAAAAATCGAAGGCCATGCATACCGGGATTTTGGGCAGGGCCAGCCCTTTGATAAACGAAGCCCGTTTCACGACTTTTTTGAAAAATTCTTTGGAGGGCAACAACCGCCACAAGAATTTAAGCAACAAGGGGTCGGATCTGGCTTCATTATTGACGGGGAAGGCCACATTGTAACCAACAACCATGTTGTTGAAGGAGCGGACAAGATAAAGGTCATCCTGAAGGACAAGAAGGAGTTTGATGCCAAGATCGTTGGGCTGGATCGAAATACCGATCTGGCACTCATAAAGATAACACCGGAAAACAACCTCCCCACCCTTCAGTTGGGAAATTCCGATGCCCTCAAGGTAGGTGAGTGGGTTGTGGCCATAGGGAATCCCTTTGGCCTGGAACATACAGTGACCGCAGGGATAATCAGTGCCAAGGGGCGTGTGATCGGCTCAGGGCCATATGATGATTTCCTGCAGACCGATGCATCGATCAACCCCGGCAACAGCGGTGGACCGCTTATTGATATGCAGGGCAAGGTCATAGGGATAAACACTGCCATAATTGCCGGGGGCCAGGGTATTGGATTTGCGATCCCCATCAATCTGGCCAAAGGGATTATTGATCAACTTAAGACAAAGGGGGAGGTCACCCGAGGCTGGCTGGGTATAGGGATCCAGGACCTGACCAAAGACCTGAGGGAATACCACGGAATAACGGATGGGGAAGGTGTCCTGGTCACACAGGTGTTCCCGGGCGACCCTGCCGAAAAGGGCGGGATAAAACCCAAAGACATCATCCTGGAGCTCAATGGCCACAAGGTCAAGAACAGCCGGGAGCTCAGCCGGATGATCGCTGAGTCCGGTGTTGGTAAGGAGATAAAGATCCTGATATTCCGCGACGGCAAGGAAATCACATTGGACATTAAACTCGCCAAGAGGGAAGACAAGCAGCTTGCCTCCGCCAGGGATAAGATGGAGCGAAAATCCGAATTCGGGATCCACGTAGCGGAATTGACAGCCGAGATGGCACAGAGGTTCAATATTCCAGTCAAGGAAGGTGTTGTCGTGGTGGGCGTGGAACCGGAAGGCAAGGGCCAAAAGGCTGGCGTTATGGCCGGCGACTTGATCAAGGAGATCAATCACAAGGAGATTGATTCCCTGAAAGATTACGAAGAGGAGCTCCAGAAGGTCAAGCCAGGAGAATCTGTCTCAATGTATATCTGGAGGATGAACAGAGGTTTTATGGTGATAAGGCTAACCAAGTAAGAAGAAAAAAGACAGGGCGCGCACAAGGCCTTAACTTGTGTGTTTTACTTTCCTCCTTCGCTTTAAAGGCCTTGCGCGCCCCCCACCAATCTTCAATTTTCGTATCATTTTAGCCTTTTTCCAATCAGCCGTTTATCCGGGGCAACGGGGGTTAGGGAAACCCCCATTGCCCCTGTTTCAGACCGCTAAACTGTTACTAATTTTCATTCTTCGTAACACTTTAGCGTTTTGAAAGAAAGGCAGAGGACCGCGAGGGTCTTTTTTTCAAAGGACGTAAAAGACGGCATCATTTCAAAGAACGGCAGTGAGGTCTTGAACCTCGTTACGGAACAGCCCCATAAGAGGATGTCCCTATGAAGAGCCCTCTCCCC
>JAZDES010000212.1:0-17632 GCA_043808585.1 Pseudomonadota bacterium
GAAATCCGCTGTGCCAGCAACGTCTCTGCATATTCGTTGACAGCCGAAAGGGGAAGGGTAGGAGAACTCAAGGAAAGATAGAGAACGGGCTGATCCGCCGGGTTCACCTTGCGATAGGAAGGGGGGCTGGGCATATCGGAGGGCAGTTGCTTGGCCGCCGCCGTGATAGCTGCCTGCACATCCTGGGCGGCGGCGTCAATGTCGCGGCTCAGGTCAAACTGTAACGTGATCTGTGTATTTCCCAGCCCACTCGTTGAGGTCATGGAGTCAATGCCGGCGATGGTAGAAAACTGGCGCTCCAGCGGCGTGGCGACGGCCGAGGCCATGGTCTCGGGGCTCGCTCCCGGGAGATCTGCCGATACAAGAAGGGTGGGGAAATCCACATTGGGCAGATCGCTTACCGGGAGCTGCCGGTACCCCATGATACCGAAGAGCAGGATGGCCACCATGACCAGAGTGGTCATAACCGGCCGGCGTATGAAGATCTCGGCAATGTTCATTTATTGTGTTTGGTTTTAGCGAGGTCGGCCTTGATTTCTACCTTTGCCCCCGGGGAGAGCCTGAGATAACCGTCGGTCACCACCCTCTCACCTGGTCTGACCCCCTGGGCGACAACGGTTTCTCCACTCAGCGACCGGCCCACGGTCACCTTGCGATACTCCGCGGTGAGATCTGGAGTGACGACGAACACATAAGGCCCTTCCTGGCCGATCTGGACGGCCTCTGATGGAACGACGATTGCGCCAGACTCTGTGGCGAGAATCAGGGCAACATCAACAAACTGGCCCGGCCACAGCCTGTCCTGGGCATTCGGAAAGGTTCCCTTAAGCCTGATTGTTCCGGTCGTCCTGTCTACGGAGTTATCCACGAAGGTGAGGACCCCTTCTTCCGCTTGATTCCCCTCGCCAGGTGTCGAGGCTTTCACCTTGAGTGCTCCCCGGGCCATATGTCTCCTGATATCCCCCAGATGCTGTTCGGGAACCGAGAAAGCGACGTAAACGGGATGCACCTGATTGATCTCCACGAGAACCACATCATTGGCCTTGATGATGTTGCCCTTCTTTACGTGCAGGTCCCCCGTCCTTCCGTCCAGAGGTGAGTGAATGGAACAATAAGCGAGTTGAAGTTTGGCGTTCTCCACCCCGGCGCTTGAGGCGCGAACGGCAGCTCGGGCATGCTCCACAGTAGCATCAGATGCCCGCAGACTGGCCCGTGCCTCCTCCATCGCCGCCCGATCTGCGAGGACCGATGCCTCCAGGGCATCCGAGTTTGTTCGAACCTGATCGTACTGTTCCTTGGACACATTTCCCTTTTCAGCCAGGGCAGCGTAACGTTCCGCTTGTACTTTGGCCATCTTGGCCTGGACCAGGTCCTTCGTCAAGAGGGCTTCCGCGTGTTTCACCTGGGATTCGTTACGAGCCCGGTTTGCTTCTGCCTGCTTAACCAGTGCGAGGTCTTTTTCGAGCATGGCCTCTGCCTGTTTGAGATCGGCCTCATAGGGGCGTGGATCGATCACGAAGAGGAGATCACCCTTTTTTACCGCCTGTCCTTCTTCGAAGGCGGTCTTAACGAGTTGTCCACTTACCATGGATTTCATGGAGACAGAAGAGTAAGGGTCAACGTTTCCTATGGCTCTCAATTGGACCGGGACGTCTTTCTCCACCACAGAACCGACGGTGACGGGTGCGGCCGTCCTTTGTCCCTGCTTGCCCTCTGTGTCTGCCGAGCAGCCAAACGAGAAAAGGACAAGAGCCAGGGGCAGTACCTGTTTTACATACCGCCAATGGCTGGGTCCGGGGAGAAATCGCCCTTCCTTACCAGTCCTTACGCACAATGCCATCGACCTGTTCCGAGCCCCTTCTTTAAGTGCGCCCTTTTACCCATAGTCGGGCCTATCGCTGGGTTCAGAGCATTATACTCGCCCATCTTTCGGTATGACAATAGAAAAATAACGGAATCGGGGCGAAGTGAAACATCAACAAACGGGTTAAGTGAAGAGAAATCCTTGCGGCCAGTTGGAAAGTCTGCTATCAGTATGTCGTCCCTATTATGGGTACACCGAAAGGCAGCCGTTTCCTGTAAAACCCCGGAAAAGGTGAATACCATGCAGATCCTAGAGAAGGTCAGGGTCGTTGATCTGGCCCAGTTTATCTCAGGCTCCAGGTGCACTCAGATACTCGCCGATATGGGTGCGCAGGTGGTGCATGTGGAACCCCCCGAAGGGGATACCTTACGCCTTATATTCAAGCTGCTGGGCGGGGCTGAACGGAACTATTCTATACTAAACCGTAACAAATATGGCATGGCTGTTAATTGGAGAAAACCAAAAGGTCAGGAAATCGTACAAAGGCTCGTGGCCAGTTCAGACATCTTCGTTCATAACCTCATCCCGGGCAGTCTGGAAAGATATAATCTTGGATATGATGATGTCCGTGAGATCAAAGGGGATATTATCTACGTCGCCATATCCGGGTTCGGGGCCAGTGGCGTTAACCCCGAGAGGGCTGCTTTCGATATCATTGCCCAGGCAACTTCAGGCCAATTCTGGAACGACACAGAGACCTTGATGCCTCCGACTAACCACTGGGCAGATCTGATGACTGGGGCCTATGCGGCCCTATCCGCCCTTATGGCCCTCATTCACAAGATGAACACCAATGAGGGCCAGCATATCGATGTTTCGATGCAGGATGTGCTTTATTTCAATAATTACAGGGCCATGAGCCACAAAGCCATGGGGCCAATTCTAGAAGATGTCGAAAGGGTCCTGGGCAGAAGACCACAGGATGTCCTCAATTCTTCTGACCGAATGCCCTTCTACGGATTTTTCAGATCAAAGGACGGAAAGGTGGCCATCGTTGCCATGACGCCTCGACAATGGAAAGATCTCACTGAAGCCATCGGCCGTCCCCAGATGGCCTCTGACCCGAAGTTTTCCAATCTGGTGGTCCAGATCCACAACCACGAGGAGGCAGTAGGCCTGATTGAGGAGTGGACTACACAACACACCTCAGAGGAGATCATAACCATTCTTGAGGGAAAGAAGGTACCCTGTGGGGTAGCGTATACCCTTGAAGAGGTGCTTGAGGACGAAAATCTGAAACAGCGAGGCATGTTTGAGAAGGTGTTTCATAGAGAATTTGGAACTATCGATATACCGGGTATCCCATACAAGTTTTCTGGGACACCGGGCAACATTAGGATGCCAGCCCCCGGGCTCGGTGAACACAACCATTTTATACTCGAAAACTGGCTTGATTATGAATCACGTGAGATAGGGCTTCTCGAAGATGAAGGAATAATCATTGCTGCCTCCAACTGATTGGGAAAGTCGGGAGGCGTTGAGAAAAGGAGTAGAGACCATGAAGATAAAAGCAAACGGCATCCAGATGAAATACGAACTCTCCGGTAGGGAAGGCGCCGAAGCGGTGATGTTGAGCCATTCCCTGGGAGCCAGCCTGGCCATGTGGGAGCCCCAGATGGAATCCTTGAAGGCCCATTTCCTGGTTCTTCGGTACGACACTCGAGGACACGGCGGCACCGAGGCCCCTTCAGGTGCATATACCCTGGAACAGTTAGGGGATGATGCCGTAGGCTTGTTGGACGCTCTGCGTATCGATGTGGTCCACTGGGTCGGCTTATCCATGGGAGGAATGATCGGTCAAGGTCTCGCCTTGAATGATCCGAATCGACTCCATTGTCTGGTTCTGTCCGACACCGCCTCTATGGTTCCGAAGGAGGCACAACCGGTCTGGCAGGAGCGGATCGACACTGCGAACAATAAAGGGATGAAGGCATTGGTCGATGGAACCATTGAGAATTGGTTCACGCAGCCCTATCTGAGCGCTAATCCTCCGGAGCTGCAAATGATCCGCCAGCAGTTTCTCGCTACCCCGGTTTCGGGGTTTGTCGGTTGCAGCGAAGCGATTCGGAATCTCAACTACCTGGATCGACTCTCACAGATCGAAAAGCCCACTCTGATCATGGTCGGGGAGGAAGATCCAAGAACACCTGTGGCAGCCGCCGAAGCGATGCACGCAAGGATCCCCAATTCCAGGCTGGTGGTCCTGCCTTCTGCCTCTCATCTGTCCAGTGTGGAGCAGAGCGAGGCCTTCAACAGTGAGCTGGTCACGTTTTTGAAGAACTGCTAGTCTTCCCTCTCTTAAATCCCTTCTTTAGTGCCTGGGGCTCGCACCATCAGGACTGGGACGTTTGAAAAGCGGAGAACTTTGTCAGCCACGCTCCCCCTGACCCATCGAGTTACCCCGGATCGTCCATGGGTTGCGATGACAATGAGATCGACATCATTTTTTTCGGTGTAATCTGCAAGGCTGTCTGCTGCCCTCCCGAACAGGACCTCGGAATGTAATGCCGCCCCCTCATGTTGGAACCGGTCAAGCACTTGGTCAAGGTATTCTTTAGCGACCGATTTATGGGCTGATTCCATTTCCTCCAATACTTCCGGGCTGATTGGATAGTCTCCATGGCCCAGTATAATAGTGGGCTCTACGACGCGCACAAACACGACATCACTGACCCGGCATCTCTCTATGAAGGCCTTCACATGGGGGAAAACACACTCGGCAAGTTCCGAGCCATCCAATGGAACCATAATCTTTTCATACATTTTTCATCCCTCCCTTCTCCTATAAGTCTCTAATATCTCTCACCCCAGTAAAATGATTCCTGTCAACCCTCAGATTAGCTCAGGTCACATGTCCCGGATAACTTTCAGCATGTCCGCTGCCGAGATAATACCCACCACCTTTTCTTCCTTAGTTACAAATACCCGGTGGATACGATTCCTTATCATGGTGTCGGCCACCTGTTGAACCGTTGCGTTCTCATTGACCCTAAAGATCGTGGGTGTCATAATATCGCGGACTGCCATCAACGGTTCATTTCCAAGATGGAGTGAGTCAATTTCCTGAGGCGCAAGCTGGCTTTCAAGGGTATGGAGGTAATATTCATGGGGCCCATAGGATTGCAAACCCTTTTCCAGCAGAGTGTCGTGACGAATGATGTCTGTTAGAGAAACCACGCCCACTAATTTCCCGTTCTCGGTTGTGACCGGAGCGCCTGATATGGAATTCTCAAACAGGAATTCAACCAGCCTTTGAAGAGACCACTCCGCCTTCACTTCCAAAACTTCCCGGATCATAACATCCTTTGCAGTTAACCTTTTCATTCCTGTGCTCTTTATTGCTTCGCTTAACCTTATTTGTGTTCCTTTGGTTTATCTGATATCTTTTCAATAAATCGGGGCAAATGCTTTCTAAGGCTACTTTTCTGGATTCCCGATTTTCGTTCAGCCCCTATATATCAATGGGCTTGAAGATCAAAACGATTGCCATGACGATAAAAACCATCGTCTCGGCACCCTGAGACCAGTACCTTGCTGTAACAGCCATGACCATTCCCAAGGCGAAGGCTGAGACAAAAGTCCCTTTCAGGTTTCCCATTCCCCCCACGATAACGACAGCAAAGGCCAACAGCAAGACCGAGAGTCCCATATATGGCTCGATTGAACTGATCGGGGCATAGAGAACCCCTCCCAGGGCAGCCAAGGCGCTTCCCAGCATGAAAACTATGGAAAAATACTTATCTACATGTACCCCGAGGCACCTTACCCCTTCCTCGTCCTCCAAGGCTGCTGTCACGATTTTGCCCAGAATGGTCTTCCTGAAAAGCAATTCCAATCCAAAAAACAGCAAGACTGCAATCATGACGATAAGGACGCGGTAGAGCGGAAACTTAAAGTTCGCGATGGTAAGATATATGCTGACCGGGTCACTCAAAGGGTAAGGGTTAACGCCCCATATCCACTTGATCGTATCGACGCCAATTAGGGTGACCGCAAAAGTGGCAATGAAGGTGTAATCGAGAGACTCTCCATAGAGCTTTCGGATAATGAATCGCTCTATTGCATAGCTAATGGGAATAACACCAATAACGGCAACGATAGCGGCTACGGCAAAATACCCTTTGAAGAAGGCAATTAGAGTAACAAGAAAATAAACGCCGATACTGTAAGTCAGGGTATGGGCAAAGTTGATTACCCTCATGGTCCCGAACGTCAGAGAAAGACCGATTGAAATGAAATAAAGGATAGCCCCGATGGTGAATCCATACAGAACGGTATAAATCATCTCTCAACAGCCTCCTTTATCGGCTCCTGGATTATTTTTTTCGTTTCAAAATATTCTCTGACCTTTAGGAGATAACCCCAAATACCCGTTCGGAATCTGAAGATAATGATCAACATTGTAAACCCTAAGAACATCTCCCATCGCTGGATATAAATGGGCAAATAGTTACTGATTAGCATATAAACCACACCACCTAAGATCGCACCGTAGAGGCTATCGGCACCCCCTATCAGACAGGCAAAGACGACCCCTACGTTGCTGTGCACATCCATAACGTTGGGATTGACATATCTATAATTCAAGGCGGTTAGCGTACCTGCCAGCCCTGCCAGGGACGCTGCCAAGACAAATGTCAGCCATTTATAAAAGAATGTGTTATAACCGAGGAACCGAACCCTCTCTTCGTTCTCCTTAATGGATCGAATCAGAATGCCGTAAGGAGAGGATGTTACTCGCTTCAGGAGATAGAAAACAAAGAGCAGGCATAAAAGGACGAAAAAAAACATGCTGATCTTGCTATTGGGATTAAAGAACCACAGTCTCGAAGCATGAGTTCCGAAGCCGTCTTCTCCATTTGTAATTCCTCTGAGGGGCGATAGAACGAGAAAAAACCCGATATGGTTAAAGGCCAGGTTGATCAAGGCGAAGCAAGCGCCCGTCGTCCGAACGATAATGAGGCCCAGTATCACTGCCAGCAATCCAGCAGCCATAATTCCCACAAAGATGGCAAGAATAGGGTTCCCGCTTATATTTTTTATGAAAAGCCCGGAACAGTAAGCCCCTGTCCCAAGAAAAAGAAGGTGGCCAAAGGAAAGCCGACCCATGTAGCCATAAAGGAGGTCAAAGGAAAGGACAAAAATGCAAAAGATCATGAAGTCCGTGACCCTATGGACCGACAGGATGGGGGTGATTATAAGAAAGCCTGCGGCGATCACTATAGACCCAAGCCAGGGCGATTCCGTGAATGGCTTAATTATTGCTATTGCTGAAGGCTCCTCGCCCTTACCGGCATTGAACTCCAAAGGATTCTCCAAGTTCGCCACTAGACATATTCCTCCAGTTTCCGCGTATCTGAGATCTCGAGATGTTCGTCTATCTCTTTTGCGATCTTTCCCTCTTTCAAGATATAAACACGATCTGCAAGGCGTTTCACCATAGCCAGGTTTTGCTCGACGGTCAGGGCGGAGACGCGGTCTTTCAAGTCTTCCAGAATGCGTTCGATCTCTTCAATGACGATAGCCGCCAGGCCTTGAGTTGGCTCGTCAATCAAAAGAAGCTTGGGTGCTCCCACCAGTGCCCGACCTACTAACAAAATCTGCCTCTGTCCCCCGCTAAGTTGTCCTGCCTTCGTATTCAAGAGGTTTTTCAATTTCGGGTAAATTCCAATAACCTTATCGAGGGCGTGGCCCATGGGTTCCTGGCTCGCGTAAGCAGCGATCTCGATATTCTCTCTAACCGTTAAGTTCGCGAAGACCTTTTTTTCCTGTGCCACGTAACGAATTCCCATCAAGGTGAGTTGTTCTGGAGAAAGCCCTGAAACTTCATTTCCTTGATATACAATCGACCCCTTCTGCGGTTTCAAAATGCCAATAATTGATTTCAATAGAGTCGTTTTGCCCGCACCGTTTCGGCCGATGATAAAGGCCATCTGTCCCTTTTCGATATTGAGAGAGACATCATGAAGGGCTTTCGCACGACCATACGCAACATCTAAGTTCTTGACTTCAAGCATGGAATCTTTTCTCCAGAAATCTCTGGGACTGGAAAGTTGTCACTCCACCGGCAATGTCTATGCCGGACCCTCTTTCATCTCTTCCTTCCCCCAGTAACATTCTCTTACCGCCGGATTGCCAAGCACTTCCTCAGGTTCACCCTCGCATATGAATTGACCTTCGTTCAATACGGAAAGCCGGTCCACCAAATTGACTATCTTCGATACCTTATGTTCAATAACTACTAAGGTTAGCCTTTCCCTGATGGTTTGAAGAATGCCCAGCACCTCTGAAATCTCAAAGTCACTTAGTCCGGACAAAGGTTCGTCCAAGAGCAAGAGCTTAGGGTTGAGGGAGAGGGCGATACCAATCTCCAGTAACCTTTTAGAGCCGTAAGAAAGCTCTGAGGTTGGCGTCAAGGCGTTACTCTCGAGTCCGAGCAATTTCAACGTCTTCAAACAGCTCTTCGTAATTTCTTCCTGTTTCGCTTCGGATAGCAAGAATCTCAGAGGTCTCGTATGTCCTCTTTCAAATCGAATACTGGACAAGACCAGATTTTCCCATACGGTCAGGGAATTGAAAACCGACACAAGCTGAAAGGTTCGTACCATCCCCTGCATCACCCTCTGGTTAGAGGACATGTGGGTAATGTCATTCCCAAAAAAGATAATGCGTCCAGTAGTAGGGGGGATCAGACCTGAGATCAGGTTAAAAAAGGTGGTTTTTCCTGATCCATTTGGGCCGATGATGCCGGTGGTCTCATCTTCCCTGATTTGAAAGTCCACCTGATCCACAGCTATGAGACCCCCGAAGTGCTTGCTTAATCCCTCAACCCGAAGTACCTCAGTCATACAATCGTCCTCGCTGCCAAAGGTGCCTTTCATGCATAGCGGCTGAACGGATTTTTCGTTCGGGCACCGGATAATAGGGGGAGGGGATATCCTGTCGGATCGGACATATCCCCCCCTACAATTTAGTGTTACTCCCAACCCATTTCCTTCAGAGGCAGGCATAGTTCTTCGCCCATGTAGACATCGACCACCTTAGCCACATCCCATTTATCTTTTCTTTCTTTGGCAGGTTTGCCGTCCGCAATAAACTTTGCGTATTTATAGGATGGCCTTCCGTCAAGACGCCAGGTGGCTGGTCCCTTAACGCTCATAAATTTCGGGTTGTCCAAGAGGGCCTTATAAACCTTGGCCGGATCAGTAGAGTTTGCCAGTTCCATCCCCCTCAAGGCCTGCTGCATTCCAAGGTAGGCGAACACCGCGAAGGGGTCAGGAGGTTCCCCATATTCTTTTTTCCAAACTTCAGTCAATTCCGCAACAGCCTTTTCTGTCTCAGGGTCTTTGATCCCCGTCAGGTCGTGATACCACCACCATCCCATGCTTACATCCTCAAGGGCCTCGGGCGGAACCCCCACTGCAAGGGCGGTAATGATAGAGTTAAAAAATACCTTTGAGTCTTTTCTCAGTCCAAGTTCATGCACCTGTTTCAATGAATTTATTGCGTCATTTCCCCAATGTCCCATCATTACCACGTCCGGCTTAGCCTCTTTGATCTTGATGATGTAAGAGGTGAAATCTGGAGTTCCCACAGGCGACCATGTCTCGCTTACCTTTATTTGCGGGTATTTGGTGCTGAAGATCTTATGGGCGCCGGCTGCTGCGCCACGTCCATATGCATAATCAGGGAGGAATAGCATAACATGCTTGGGTTTATATGTCTTTGCCACATAATCCGCACACATTCTTCCTATCCCATCCACGGCGCCAAGGGGTGAGATATAATAGGGGGCCTTTTCATCTTTGCGAAAGACCTTTTCCTGCACACCGTTGGTTGCCATGAAAAGGGCCTGGCCCGGCTTTATTTGTTCGTTAATGGCCGTGCTGACATGGGCGAAAGTGCCACCCACAATGATTCGAATATCTTCGTCAACGAATTCCCGGATTCTTCGAACCCCCACGTCCGGTTTGGTTTCGTCGTCACGGACCACCGGTTCAACCTTGACCTTTTTTCCTCCCATATTCAACCCGCCCTTCTCGTTAACCTGCTTGATGGCGAGGTTGGCACCATCCAGTTGGACCTTTGCTACGGCAGAGCCCTTTCCGGTAATGCTGTATAGCACCCCAACCTTGATTTTGTCGTCGCCTGCCAGGGAGGAGCCGACCGAAAGGACAAGACTGAAACAAAAAACGAAGGCCAGTAAACAAACAGTCTTAAGCAAGTTTTTCATTCGATTTCTCCTTTCTTGAACTTAGAGGATTCAGTGCGTCCCAAAGAGCAAAAATTCCCTTCATTCTAATTGTATCCGTAAATGGTCTCTGTAAGGGAAAGAGGCTGGAGAATAAATTCTGGTATGCTCTCGGGAGGAGCCCGTCTGATTGGAAAACACCATGTCTTTTCCATGACTTTACACCTCCTTTGTCTTTTGAGGTCAATTTATCGTTAGCGCTCTTGTAAACCGGTGTTGGCCAGTTTTGATCAAAGAGTAAAAAGGGAACTCAAAAAGAAGCAATTATTATTTGAGCGACTCTTGAGTACCCTAATTCCTATTGAAAACAAGAGATTTTACTGTAACGGGAAATACCTGACCGGCAACTAATGGGGCACCAATATCGATCCAATCTCCTTCTTTAAGGTTTAATTCATCTAGTGACAGCAAGTTGGTTTTCAAACCGGTTTCCCGGCGGATTACGTTTCCCACACTACACGCGATGTCCTTTTCGAAGATTAAGATAATTGGCATTTTGTTATCAATTGAATTGGAAAGGGCAACTTCAATGGACTTGGCAAATAATTCTAATTCGGGATAAAAGGCCCTAATTGAATCCCTAAAATACAATCCTACAATTTCTTCTCCTTCGTTTAAATCAAATCTTTTGAGTGACAGGTTTATCTGTGATTTAATGTGTTCAACACTTAGCTGTGATTCATCGACATCCACCCTGATTACAGGGACATTCTTTATGGGAAATGAGACTTTATCGTCCATAAATCCTGAGGAACCGGAAATTGACAACGAATACGCACCTGCACCAATGACGGTTGCCCTAATCTTATTTATAGGCTCTATAACCGGAGAAGTCAATTTGGGCGTCAAGGACCTTATTTTATCAGCCAAAATTTGCCCAATATCGTTGTAATTGCCAGAACCTCCATATATGAACTCAGCGACACCCCCTGAAAACGAGTATTCATCGATTTTGGCTGGAAAGGCTAGATCGTCAGTCAGCATTAACTGCCTTGCCAAAAAGGAACTTGCAGGACCGGTAATTACCTCAATTAACACTTGGGCAAACTCGATTGCTATTCTTTCAATATCTTCTTTTGGAATGTGATCCCCAGTCTCGTAATTCAATCCAATATGTTCCATGACTTTCCTTGCGGGCTCATCAATCCTCCAAATCCTTCCTTCAGAATTTACGGCAAGTAATCTGCCCCCCACAGATATACAGCTTGTAGATATAACCTGCCCATTTCGTGATACGGCTATGTTGGAGGTGCCACCACCGATGTCACAGGATAATATTGTCTTATTATAATCCCTTGATCTAGCCGTTGCACCTGAGCCCATTGCGGTGATTAGGCTTTCGAAATTTGGTCCTGCTGTTGCTGCGACAAATCTTCCCGCATCACTGGATAGGGCTTCTACTATTTGATTTGCGTTATGCTTCTTAGCTGATTCCCCAGTTATAATAACTGCACCTGTTTGGATATCTTCAGGATCAATTTTTGCTAGTTTATATTCTTCTTTTAAAAAATCAATTAATTTATTGATATCAATTGTATCATCATTCAATAAAGGTGTGTTTATTATATTTCCTTCATAGATTATGTTTCTCTCCTCAATATCGAAACGGCGATAACCGGACCGTTCATCCCGTCGTAGGACCAGATTTGAGAAAATCAGATGGCTTGTCGCGCTTCCTACATCAATACCAACTGAAAGCAATTGAATCTCATTTTTTTCCACAGCTATTTTTCAGCCTCTTCTTTAGTTGCCCCCTTTTAGTATGGCATTTAAGAAAAAGTTTTTGGGGTACTCATAGGTCTATGACGTTAAAGAGAGTCTAGGGGAACGAATAATGGCTAAAGGCACAAGGCTTAAGGCCAAAGACCAACGGATCAAGGTCTTTCCTCGCGCCTTACGCCTCATGCCTCATGCCGTATCGCTACCACTGAGTCTTTGAGAGTATTCCACATTTCTGACAGCAATTCCAAGATCTTTTTCTTGAAGTCTATAGGTCTTGTGCCCATCACCTGAGGGCCATTTCAGTGATACGGATCAGCGATTTTGGAAAAGGGTGACCCTATATAAATGCCAATATCGTTCTTTTGACCAATGCCTTTGATATTTGGATCTTGTAGGCGTTCTTGGCTAATGGACACGCATCCGTAACGGCTGCATTGGCAGCGGATTCGGCGGTTGACTCATCAATCGGCTTCCCTATAATGGATTCCTCCGCTTCAATCACCCGGTATGGTATGTTATAGACACCGTTTAAGCATATCCTGGCTGCCTTGACCAAGTTTTGTTCTCTTTCTATGACTGTTGCGCAGTTTACTATCGGGAAGTCTATTGACTTCCGGGGCGCAAACTTGATGAACTTGCTCCTGGTTCCCTCCTTGGGTTTGGTCACTTGAATCTCGGTCACTATCTCATCGTCAGCTAAGACTGTTGTCTTATCCACTCCTGCCTCGAAAAACTTATTGGCTTCAATAACTCTCTCCGTTGTCTTGATCTTCGCATTCAAGGCAATTAGTGCCGGAGCAATGTCTGACGAATTAACTGCCACACATCCACAATTAAAACACCTGTTCGCCTCCATTTGTGTGTCGCCTAGGCCGAGCCCGAAGGCCTCCTCAACGTCCATACTTTTCATTCTCTCTGATATCGGGAGTTCAGGCGCCTTTACTCTACCCATCCTCTTAAGGCACGAGCTGTTGAATCTCTCCGGTAATTTGGCGGTTTCCTTTTCGTTATTTTCAGCTTCCGTTGCCTTACCCTTGAGATATCGGTCTATGGAGAAAGCAGCCTTCCTGCCAGCGGCTATAGCCTCCACGACAGTTGCTTGACCTGTAACGAAATCTCCTCCAGCAAAGAGGTTCTTGCCCAGGGAATATTTTGAGAGATCAATCTTGAGCTCTCCCCCTCCAGTTTCATCGAGGAATTCGGCAGGCAGATATGACGTGTCTTGATCCGCTCCGATCGCCTTAATTACAGCATCAAACTCAATGGTGAAATCCGTTCCTTCCACAGGTACGGGTCTGGGTCTCCCCGTATCATCCAGATCCTGAAGCCTCACCCTTACGCACTTAAGGGCTATTTTACCCTCCCTCTTGAACGCTTCAACCGGCAGCGCAAGAAACTCAAATTTAAGGCCTTCTTCCTTAGCCTTTTCAATTTCCTCCCCCATGGCCGGCATCTCGGCCTCGCTGCGCCTATAAACAAGGAGAGGTTCAGCTCCCATCCTAAGCAGCACCCTTGCTACCTCCAGACTGCTGTTTCCACCACCTATTACCGCCACGTGCCTGGCGGGAACCTCTTTAATCCCACTGTTGAAACCCTTCAGGAACTCCAGACCGGAAATTATCAGGTTCTCGCCCCCTATCCCAAGGGTTCTCTCTCTCTGTGCCCCGCATGCAAGGAATACCGCGTCAAAGCCCTCCATGAGCTCCTCAATTGTTGTATCCTTACCTACAGATACCTTGAGCTTAAGTCGAATTCCTGAGCCCTCAAGGGCATTAATCTGCCTCTTAACAATGGACTTAGGGAGTCTGTAGGGCGCTATGCCATAGGTGAGCCACCCTCCTGGTTCCTCCATTTTCTCGAAGACGGTTACGCGGTGGCCGAATCTTCTAAGGTAGTATGCAGCAGAGAGTCCAGCCGGTCCGGAGCCAATAACTGCCACGCTCCTTTCAGATTCAACTTCAGGAGGTCTTATGAGTTCGCCTGCGTTCTCGACAATATAATCGCCCAAAAACCGTTCCATGGACCTTATGGAAATAGGTTCATCAAACTCACCTCGATTACACTTCCTTTCACAGAAATGAGGGCATACTCTTCCTGTTATCGCTGCAAGCGGGTTAAAATTGAGGAGTATTTTGGACGCCTCAAGCAACTCGCCATCCCTGATCCGGCTCAAATATGAGGCTATATCAGTGCCGGCCGGACAATTTGAGGAGCAAGGCGGGCTAACGACTCTTACAGCTCCGAATATTGAATGGAGGTCTCTGTTTTCCCCGACCACGGCGTAGCATAACTTGCCCCCTTTCCTGATGCAGGGAAACCTATTGTCAGGGCTCCAGTAATACCAGCACCTGTTGCTTTGGCAGATGTTCCCGCCTATGGTGCCCATCTCCCTGATATGCGGAGAGGCCGCTCTCTGGGCCGCCTCTGCCAGTGCAGTATAGCTGTCTTTGACCCTTTCGTTAGTGGCTATGTCCTGAAGCCTGGTGAGTGCCCCGATCTTCAGTGTGCCGTTATCTTCCCTTATATAATCCAGATCTGAAATAGTCTTTATATTGACTATTGCTTCAGGATATTTATGGAGTATCTGGTCCTTCATTTGGCCCAGCAGGTCTGTTCCACCGGCAATAGGTTTTGCTGTCCCTTTGAACTCCCTCAGGATTGAGACCGCCTCTTCAATGGTCATTGCATTTATGTGTGCGAACTCCCTCATTTCATTCCCTTTCCTGACTTTTTCCCAAGGCCTTGAGAACCTTGTCCGGCGTTATGGGATACTCATCAATCCATTCACCGATTGCATTATAAACAGCAGGACCTAAGAGGGCGGGGATAACGGTGGCAATATCTTCGGCAACTCCGACGGCCCCATAAGGACCGTGGCCCATACCTGTTTCTTTGATAATGGTCTCGATAGGTCCGTAGTCAAGCATTGTGGCGTATTTGTAGTCCAGGAGATTGCGGTTGAGAAGGACGCCTGTGTTTTCATCCCAAACCATCTCCTCGCTAAGGGCCCTCCCGACACCCATATATGTGCCGCCGTACATTTGTCCCTCTACGGTCTCAGGAGATACGGCCTTGCCAACGTCGTTTACGTTGACCACCTTTGTCACCTCAACCTGTCCGGTCTCGGTGTCTATCTCTACTTCCATGAAATGGGCCTGCCTGCACAAATGGGGTCGTCCGGTTTCCAGGGCCCTGCCCCACAGTCCCTGATTATGCCAGGCCGAGGTGATAATAGGCGGCTCCGGCCATAGGGCAACTGAGGCAGACATGGGCATGGTCCTTGCCACAACTTCCATTAGGGTCTTTTGCCCTTCAGGAGCTCCTTTTATATAGATTACGCTATCCTTGATATCCAGTTCCTCAGCCTTTACTCCTTGAAATTTCTGCGCAGCCAGCTCGAGGAGCATCTTCTTGGCCTTCTGAGCGGCTTTTCTAAGTACCTCCCCATTTGTGCAAAGGTTGGCCGAACCATCGGGCGACATGAGCGCATAACCATGGTCCAGGGTAAAAGGTTTGATATTAACGTCTTCGTACCGTACTCCCAATTCATCGGCAACAATCTGGCAGTAGGAGGTCCAGGGGTTGACTCCAATATCTGACTGCTGCCCTATGATGCTGACCGTTCCATCGTTTTCAATCATTAAGGCTGCAGAACCTGTCCCCCGTGTGTCATCCCACTCATGGTTCCATGTAAAGGCCATGCCGTGCATCTTGCCATTGGGGAGTCTCCTTTTTCCGGGCTGGTGCCACTTCTCATCCCACCCGATCGCCTTTTTGCCGGCCTCTATGCACTCCCTGAGGCTGTCCCTATCCGGAAATCCGTGCTCACGCTTGTATTTCGAAAGCTCCGTTATATCGTGCCCATCGTAGCCATCGTTTTTCAACGCAACCTCGGTTGGGTCAAGCCCCAGTTCAGCAGCCACATGATCGAATACAAGGGTGAAGCAGAAGGTGTTTGGGAGCTGCTCACATCGGCACCACCAGGCCGGCCCTTTACTCACATCTGCTGTTGAGGTTTCGCATAACAGGTTGGGAATTTTGGTGTTCTCAACAAAGTGATCAATACCGTGCGTACCCATATAAACGGCAAACACATTCTTCATTTGCACCGCTGTGATTGTACCATCGTTCTTGGCCCCCACCTTGAAGTCGCCAACCATCATATCGGCCGATTCACCATAGAAATATTCCCTCCTATCATACAGCAACTTCACAGGTGTTCTGGTTCTCCTTGCCAGCAAGGCGGCCAGAATGTTCATCCCATTCTCGGAGTTATTAGCAGGATTGCCTCTCCCTCCAAATGCACATCCCTGATATGGTGAATGAACGGTGATCCTGTTCATGGGTATCTTCAACCATTCAGATAGCAGCATTTTTGCATGATAGGGTTGCTGCTCATGGACCCACATCTCCAGTTTCTCCCCATTCCATCTGACCACGACACTGGGCAGCTCTGCTCCCGCCCATAGATGTGCATTCCGCCTGGCCCTGAACTCAATTATTCTGTTGGCTTCCCTGAAACCCCTCTCTACGTCGCCTTTTTCAATCGACTGTCTCGGACGCTCGAGCAAATTAGTATCAGCCCCGGGTCTCAGTATAGGGGCATCCGGCTTCAATGCCTCCTCCTGGTCTAAGACAAATGGCAACTCCTTCCATTGCACCTTCAGAAGTCTCAGTGCCTCAATGGCTATATCCTCACTATCGGCAGCTACCACCGCCCCCACCGGTTGTCCCTCATACCATGCCTCGTCACCAAGGACAGGACGTATCGGTTTTAGTGCCCAACCCGCTAATCTTGGAGCTACCCATTCTGGGCCAAAATAACACCCATTAAGCATTCTATCTTTTACTTCCACGTCATCGTATCTGATTATAGCCCTCACACCCGGAAGGGCCTGAGCCTTAGCGGTATCCATTCTTTGAATTTTTGCGCGGGCGTAAGGGGACATGAGCACCCTTGCATACAGCATCCCTGGAAGCTGTATGTCCCTTGTATAGATCGCCTGCCCGCTTGCCTTCTCATACCCGTCCAGACGGCGTATGCCGCGCCTTCCTATCTTACTAAAGGTGACCGTTGGGACATCCGCCCCAACCTGATATCTCCCTTCAGCCTGTAGTTTCTGATAATCTCCTGGCGCTTTCATTGCCATTTTGTTTATCCTCCTCTAAGATTCTCGGCCGCCTCCAACACCGCTTTCAGGTGCTGGGGGTAGGTGCCGCACCGGCACAGGTTGCCTGCAAGGACCTCTTTCACGTCAACCTCTGTGGGATTGGGGTTTTTGTCCAGCAATGCCTTTGCCGTCACTATAAAGCCGGGCGTACAGTAACCACACTGCATGCAGTGGTGCTTGACATAGGCATCAATGAGGGGGTGGTTGCCAGCCGCGATTCCTTCGATGGTTTCTATGGTTTTCCCATCACACTCTATGGCCAGGGTCATGCACGAGAGTATTGGTCTGCCCTCCATTATAACGGTACACGACCCGCATGCCCCCCGGTCACAGAACATCTTGGCCCCTGTCAGACCTATCTTGTCATGGAGAAGGTAGTAAAGGGTCCAGCTTGGGTGAACCTCAACCTCGTATGCCTCTCCGTTGACCGTGAGCTTAATCAATCTTTTAGTTACCCGCAGGGGTTGTCCCTTGTGCTCAGCCATCATATAAAAACCTCCTTATTAACCCATCTCAATCTCGAACTTCTCTTTTTCGCCTGCAAGCATATGGTAGCAGTGTTCATCCGTGGGGAACCTGCCCGTCCTGACCTCGGCTACATATGCCTTCATGGCGTTCATGACC
>JAZDES010000213.1:0-2278 GCA_043808585.1 Pseudomonadota bacterium
CCCACATGGGGGATGTGGTAAGATTCACCCAGATAATGGTACCATCCTTTCGGATATATCGCTTTTCAAACGTGGAATCTCTAATCTCACCCCTTATTAGCCTTTCGATGTTATCCAGAGACTGCTCCAGATCATCCGGATGGGTGATTTCTATAAGGGTGGTCTCAGCTATTTCTTCCTGTGTGTAGCCGATAATGTCGCAATACTTTTGATTAACCCTCAGAAATCGCCCTGTTTCAGTCTCAACCTGACCGACACCCACAGCTGCCTGCTCAAATATGGCACGAAATCTCTCCTCACTTTCCCGTAGTGCCTCTTCTGCCCGGTCGCGTTCCGCCTCGCGTCGCTTTAGGGAGTCCGCCATCATGTCAAAGTGGTAGGCCAGTTGACCGATCTCCCCCGGGACATAGGGTGGCCCCGTACGGATGGCCAGATCCCCTGCGGTCAGCTGCTTGGTCATATGGAGCAGTCGCCTCACAGGGGAGAGGACAAAAAGGCCCGAAATAAACCACCCTCCCACAAGTCCGATTACCGCCACCAGGGCCACCAGGATGAGGCTCTGGACGATGCTCCGTCTAACCTCGGCAAAGACCATGTCTTTCGGGATGCTGACGCCCATATGGATGGCCTCAGTTCCCTTGCCCATTGATGTGAACCCGAAAAACCGGGGCTTGCCGTCCAGGCCGACCCCTTCCTCCGTCCCCTCTCCTCTGGTCAACATAGTCCTGATGAGGAACTCTTCGTGCATGTCCTTGCCGACGAATTCCTCATAATCCGGGAAGCGGAGTAAGATCGTCCCATTGCTGTCAATAACGGTCAGAGTCATTCCTTTGGAGATCTCGCTCTTCCTCAGGGTCTTCGAAACCCACGCTAAATCCAGCCCAACAGAGAGCACCGCCACGATCTCACCCCTATGGTCCAGAACAGGATAGGCCAGGACAATGAGAGGCTTGCCGGTGATCCGACCCAGCACATATTCTCCTATCACTAAGTCGCGGGCCTGCATGGCCCTCCGGAACCACGGCCGATCGGTAAAACTAGTCGGCCTGGTAATGGGAGGGGCGCTGGCAAATACCTCTCCATCCGGCTTGGCGGCAGCAAGGCCGGTATAGGCCTCGGTTTGTCTTAACAGATTGGCAAAGATCGCCGAACAGACTTCAGGTTCATGCTGCCGGACCTGGGGGATCTGTGAAAGGGTAAAAAGGGTCTGGCGCGCATTCATAATGGTATGCTCATAGAGGCCCGATTTCTCGCGGGCCAGCCGCACTGTTTCATCCAACGCCTTAACCCGGGCCTTCGCACGCCCTTCAAGGCCATAATAGATGAGTAGCCCCACGGCCGGAAGGATAGTGATAAGGACAAGCAGGATGACTCGTCCGCGCAGGCTTGCAAAAGAAAACTGTTTCATGGAATCCTCCAATAAGAAACTTGATACTTGATACTGGAAACTTGAAACTGGATGCTGGGAAAGACTCTTTCCTATTTTGTGCTCTTTATAAAGGCGTTTAATTTTGGACCCAGTTCGTCAATGAGCGGCGTGTAATTTGAGACGCTTTCATCGCTGATGATCTTCCGGCGGATGAGTTTGCGAAGCCAAACTTTGGTTTCTTCAAAAGATCCCCGTGAATAAAGGTAAAACTTCTTGCGGTCTGCAGGAGTGTAGCGCCCATAGCCTTCCCTCCGGGGCGTAGCTGATCAGAGAACACCGTTGGCTCTTACCCATTTAACTCTCCTGCCTTTCGAACGCTTGAGCTGTCTTTCACACCATCTCGCTGCTTTTCTGTCCTCAAATTCCTCTATCGCTATGAGCTCCCATGGCCTGTCTGACTTCGTCGCGTTTACATATCCCGAGTTGTGATAACCCAAGCGAATTTCAACATCTCTTGTGTGACCAATATATATTCTACCGGAAATGCTACTCTTGATCGCGTACACAACCATCTGAAACCCCTACGGGGCGGAGCCTGCCAAATTGGCAGCGATGCTGTCAGAAGCCCGTATAATCTGGTACCCAATAGTTCGTTGAACTTTCTGGGGCCATTCATCAAATGCATACCAGATCAAATCAGAGAGTTCTTCAGCCAACCTGTATACATCCAACTCATAAATGTCTTTCAACCACATCCCTCCCAGTTTCAAATTTCAAATTTCCAGTTTCAAATCTGCAATCCCTCCGGGGCGTAGGCCCCTACGGGCCGGAGGCCGCAATCCAAAATCGCTAGAACCCCTGAACGGTTACCTAAATTCAAACCCTTTTTCGGTGAGGAGTTTCACGCAG
>JAZDES010000214.1:0-9372 GCA_043808585.1 Pseudomonadota bacterium
GTGTACCCAACATTATCAAGATCGTTGTGTTTCCCGCCAGCCCTAACACACTTCTGGGATGTGACTGCCCTGGTATAGGCCCTCTTTTCCTCTCCGAGAAAAACCCTCTTGAATTGAACCATTCCTGAGTTCGTAAAGAGTAAGGTAGGATCGTCCTTGGGAAGGAGGGAAGAACTGGCTACCATTTCGTGGCCGTGTGCCCTAAAGTAGGCTAGAAATCTTTGTCTGACCTCTCTGAAATCCATTTCAACTATCCACGCCTCTCTGATCGACTCCGGTTTGGTCGTCGGGCCTCTTTTCCGGGCCATCCTTGCTTCGTTCCCTAATCTCCTTAAGCCCAGCCTTTTCCATGATCCGATCTGCAACCCTATCTCTGATATCGGTATTCTCGGCAAAGAAACGCTTTACATTCTGCCTTCCCTGCCCGATCCTTTCATCTCCAAAGGAAAACCATGCCCCGCTCTTCTCAATTATGCCGAGGGTAACGCCCAGATCGAGGATGTCCCCCTCTTTTGAGATCCCTTCTCCAAACATAATATCAAATTCAGCCTCTTTGAATGGAGGAGCGATCTTATTTTTTACCACCTTCACCCGGGTCCTGTTTCCCACTATCTGGTCCCCCTCTTTGATGGCCCCTATCCTTCGGATATCCAGCCGCTGCGACGCATAGAATTTCAAGGCATTGCCACCGGTGGTGGTCTCGGGGCTCCCAAACATGACCCCGATTTTCATCCTGATCTGGTTAATAAAGATCATGCAAGACTTCGATTTACTGATGGCAGCCGTAAGCTTCCGGAGTGCCTGGGACATAAGCCTGGCCTGCAAGCCCATATGCTGATCCCCCATCTCCCCTTCAATTTCGGCCCTGGGCACCAGTGCGGCCACGGAATCTATGATAAGGACATCTATGGCCCCGCTCCTGACCAAGATCTCTGCAATATCCAGGGCCTGCTCCCCTGTATCAGGCTGAGAGACCAAAAGACTGTCAACATCCACCCCCAAGTTCCTGGCGTAAGTAATATCCAGGGCATGTTCGGCATCGATAAATGCTACCATTCCCCCTTTCCTCTGTGCCTCAGCAGCAACATGTAGGGCAAGGGTGGTCTTACCCGAGGACTCAGGTCCGAATATCTCCACTACCCTTCCTCGCGGGACACCACCAACCCCAAGAGCAATGTCCAGTGCAAGCGATCCCGTGGATATGGCCGGCACCTCGATTGCCTTCTCTTCACCCATCTTCATGATCGAGCCCCGGCCAAATTGTCTTTCTATCTGGGAAATAGCCTGTTCTACCGCTTTTTCTCTATCCATGAGGATTCTCCTTGGAATTACAATCAGTCGAATGGTTGATCAAAATGTTTTTATCTCTTCCCACTCAGGGGCCACGAGTCCATTTTGGTATAGACTGCCCCTCCGGGTTTCAGGTCACTCCTGAACAGAACCAGTTCCACCAGGGGGCGCGCAGGACTGGTCAGGTCCCTATACCCTGAAAGGAACTTGTCCAAATGGGCATCAGGTTGGTAGCCCTTTCGAAAGCGTCCCAGGGTCAGGTGCGGCCTGAATCTGCGTGTCTCCTGCTTTATGCCAAAAGGCAAGAGCTCCTTTTGTAAGGCATCCCTGAAATGGGACATCCGATCGATATCACCATTCAGGCCGATCCAGAGGACCCTCGGACTGTTTCGGCTGCCAAAGACCCCGGCACCCTCTAACGATACATTGAAGCTGGAGTATCGAGTACAGACCCCTTGGGCTTCGTTGCATATGGCCGGTATATCCTTTTCTCTCACACTCCCCAGAAATACCACGGTGAGATGAATATTCTCTGCCTTCACCTGCCTAAGATCAATAGGTGACCCCTCTAAGGCTCCAGCCACCTGAGAGACAATGTCCTTGATCTCCGAGGGGAGTTCAAACGCCAGGAAGGAACGGATCTCCATTAAGGTACCTTCTGACCCAGTCAAGCGCCATCATCGAGGCATTCAATTTCACCTTTTGCCGGTCGCCCCAAAACTTATATTTGCCTGACAATATCTCCTTGCCGGTAGACAGCCCAATATGGACGGTCCCCACTGGTTTCTCTCTGCTACCACCTTCTGGTCCGGCAATCCCTGTAACTGCCAGGCCGAAATCCGTCTGCAGGCGGTCCCTTACCCCGCGGGCCATTTCCCGTACGGTCTCGTCGCTCACGGCCCCATGCCTTTCAAGTATCTCCTGATGGACCTGAAGGAGATCCACCTTGGACCGGTTGCTATATACAACCACTCCACCCTGAAAATAGTTTGAGCTGCCTGAAACGCCTGTTAACCTGTGGCCTATCAGACCTCCTGTACAGGATTCTGCAACAGAAAGGGTCACGCCCTTTTCCACGAGCAAAAGGCCCACAGTCTCTTCCATGCTGCGATTGCCCGTGGCAAAGACATAAGACCCTACAAGGCCCCTTACCTCCTTTTCAATCCTGTCGAGCCCCTTTGTTACTTCATGATCGTCTGTACCCCTAAGGGTGATGGTGATATGGTTTTCCGGGAAATGTGGGTAAAATCCAAATTCCATATCTCCCGTCTTTCCCCTGTACTCCTTGAGGGCCTCGGCAATCTCAGGCTCACTGAGGCCATAGAGCTTCAAAACCCGCTGCCTCACAACAGGGATACCCTTGTAAAGGCTCAAGATCTCAGGGACAACAACCTCATCCATCAAATAGCGCATCTGATCGGGTACCCCTGGCAGGAAATAGAGGTGGACCTCCTTTTCTATCAGTGAAAAACCACATGCCCTTCCGTCCGGACTTAGAACCCTGTACCCTTCAGGGAGCCACGCCATCTTCTCAAGTGACGGATTTATACCCACTTTTCGGGCCTTGGCATGGGTCGTGATTTTCTCCAGTAGCCTTTGATCCAGGCAGAGAGGTCTTTCGAGAGATGTGGAGACAATGGCAGCGGTTCTATCGTCATCGGTTGAACCCAATCCGCCGGTGACAATAACAAAGCGAGACCTTTCTACAGCCCTTTTCAAGGCCTCCGAGACCGCTTCGTAATCGTCTCCTACCGAGACAATACGTGTCACTCGCAGTCCCGAAGCAGTGAGTCTGCGTGCGGCATAGCATGAATCTATATCAATGGTTCTTCCGGAGATAAGTTCGTTACCTATTGTTATTATCTCTCCGTACATGCCTGCCTCAGGACGTATATAATTTATTGAATTTGACCCGTACGGTTATTCCGTTATTGACAGATTCTACTTTTAATGTTTTTGAGTCCAAACGTCAATCACTAACCGACAACACCCACTGGCAGGGCATGCGCTTACCGCCCGAATCTTGAGCCATTGACTGGATCTTGCCCGTCCAAGACCAACTTGAATCGCTGAAAATCGCGGCTTCCTATGTGGTCACAAATAGCCTCCCGCACCAGATCCCCCAGTTCTGGCTTGACCATTTCACCTTTTTTATCTCAAAATGAATAATACTTAATTAAAACCTTTAAAATGGATGATATTGGGAGCATCCAGAGATCCTCCGTGATGCACGTCTTATTTACAGTTTCTTAAAAAAGAAAAAGCTCGACTTCTTGGGAGAGCATCAAAATTTTTATACTGCAAAATTGCAGTCTAAATTATGATGTTGAGTTCATAGAAGCCGTTAATGGATCAGCAATTAGGTTTATATGCGTGGTTGAGAGGGAACTCATCAGGTTGCAGGAAAGGACGCGGGGGCGCGTTACATGACATCGATAACCCTTAAAGAGGGACGCGAAGAATCACTGCTTCGGCGACATCCGTGGATCTTCTCCGGCGCCATATCAAGGGTCGATGGTGTATTAAGGACTGGCGAGACTGTCGCAATCCTGACATCTGACGGCCGCCTATGTGGTCGTGGCGCCTTTTCGCCTTATTCCCAGATTGCCGTTCGGGTCTGGACTTTCAATCCTGAGGAAGAGGTCTCCGAGGCCTTTCTTCGTAATCGCCTGGCGCGGGCCATTTCCTCAAGACACCCTCAGCAAGAGAAACACAACGAGGATTGCGGCCGGCTCGTGTATGCGGAATCGGATGGTTTTCCAGGGCTGATTGTTGACAGGTACGCAGACTTCCTTGTATGCCAATTTCTGGCAGCAGGCGCTGAATTCTGGAAAGACACCATCGTTGCCTTGCTGGAGGAATTGTCACCGTGCAGAGGAATCTATGAGCGTTCCGACACGAACACTCGAGATAAGGAAGGTTTGCCCAGGTGTACGGGTATTTTGAGGGGTCAAACTCCCCCGGATCTGGTAGAAATCAGAGAGGGGAGGCGTTGTTTTCTCGTTGATATCAAACGAGGGCACAAGACAGGTTTCTATCTTGATCAACGGGACAATCGTTTACGTGCGGCTGAGTATATGAGGGATGCAGAGGTGCTTGACTGCTTTGCGTATACCGGCGGGTTTTCAGTTGTTGCTTTGAAGGCAGGTGCCGCCCAAGTGATCAGCGTAGATAGCTCATCGGGGGCACTCGACCTGGCACAGCGAAACATCTCACTGAACCGCATCGATGCATCCCAGGTGGAACTCAAAGAGGATGATGTATTTACCTTGCTACGTCGGTATCGGGATTCTCGCCGCCAGTTCGATGTCATCATTCTCGATCCTCCAAAATTTGCGGCATCTCGACTCTCCGTCGAACGTGCCTGTCGTGGATACAAAGACATCAATATGTTGGCGTGTAAACTCCTGAGACCCGGGGGCGTTCTTATCACATTCTCCTGTTCCCAGCATGTCAGTCTCGATCTATTCCAGAAAACGGTAGCCTACGCTGCCATTGACGCCAAACGGGATGTGCAAACCCTTGAGTGGCTCCATCAGGCTTCGGACCATGCCACAGCTTTGAACTTCCCTGAGGGCAATTACCTCAAAGGCATGATTTGCAGGGTTTGGTGAATCGGGTATCTTAGCCACGGCATCCTAATTCTGAGTACCCTTTGCGTGCTTCTTTGGCTATCAGTTCTTGGCGAAGCAAGGGTCAAAGGGATTGTTGGGAACCCCGGATGGATATTTAAAAATGGGGAAGAAGCAGTGCCTTGTTCACGGCTCATGGTGGTTTATAGGCACCTACAAATCAGCTTGACACCACAGGAAGTCGGATTTAAAATCCCTTTTATTTCACAGGGTTTTCCCGGAAGCGCGGCGGAGAAAAGGAGACGGGATGTCGAGACTCTTGAGAAAATTGTTGAACATCTACGAGGATGAGGTCGCCCTTTTTCTCTGGTCCGCCTTTCTTCTCTTCCTTGTCCATGTCGCAAATATCCTCTTTAACAACACGGCAGAAACGGCCTTTCTCAAGCGTTACGGTGTCGAGTATCTCCCCATCGTTTACATGATCAATGCGGTTTCCACCTTTTTCATTATGGGTGTACTGACGGGTTTCATGGCCAGGATGGCTGACACTCAGCTTCTTTCCCGTATGTTGGTGGGGAGCGGGGCATTGGTGGGGGCCTTGCGCTTTGTGATCCCCCTTGGCATCGATCTCCTCTATCCTGTTCTGTTTGTCTTGAAATCCCAGCTTGAGGTCCTTTTTGCCCTTCTCTTTTGGAATATGGCCAATGACCTCTTTAACACCCGCCAGTCCAAACGGATTTTCCCACTCATGACCGCAGGGGGGGTTATTGGCGCCATTTTGGGGAGCTTTGCCACGGCCCCCCTGGCAAGGCTGATCCAAGTGGACAATCTCCTGTTGGTGTATTTCGTGATTAGCCTGGCCGCAGCCGCAGTGGTCAACCGGATGGGACATATCTATCCCACCTTGCTCCTGCAGGAACGTTCACCCAAGAAAAAGGGAAAGTCCCGCACCTCCATCATTCAAGAGTTCAAGAAGATTGGACCTATAATGAAGGAATCGACCCTCGTCAGGGTGCTCATCGTCTTCGTGCTCATGGCCAATATTGTAATTACCATCATCAATTATCAGTTCAATTTTGCGGTCAACCAGGCATACGCCACAGAGGGGGGGATGATCAAGTTTTTTGCGGTCTTCCGTGGCTTCCTGAACATCATAAGCCTCGTGATCCTCCTCTTTGTGGGGAAGATCTACGGGAAATGGGGACTGCCTGTTGCCCTAATGATCCATCCCTTCAATTATATCCTAGCCTTCTTGGCTTTTTTGTTCCGGTTTGATATCTACTCAGCCATGTACGCAAGGATATCGACCAATGTACTCAGAACGACCATTAACAACCCTGCAATGGCGGTGTTGATGGGGTTGTTTCATTCCTCTCAGCGTGCCGTTGTCAGGCCATTCTTGCGTGGAACCGTAGTGCGGATCGGAACCCTGCTGGGATCGGGCACTATCTTGCTCTGCGGAGGGCTCTTTCATCCCCGGTATCTTTCCATCGTGGCAATTGCCTGTATGATCGTGTGGCTTGCCCACGATTTCATCCTTAAGAAACAATACACCAAAATCCTACTGGACCTCATATCCAGAAACCTGCTGGATCTGAAGTCTCTCGAGGATAAGGACGTCATTCAGGTCTTTAGGGACAAAAAGATGCAGGCCCAGGTGCTGGAGAGTTTCCTCTCTTCCCGTGGCGAGGATTGTATCTGGTATGCCGATCTCTTAAGGGGCCAGGATGTGCCTGGACTGGACGAACACCTACTGAAGGTCCTGAGAAGAGAGGACGACAAGACAGGGATAGGTCTCCTGGCCCTCCTATCCCCTGAGATAGGGAAGGCGGCTATGCCGGTTTTTAGGGAACTGGCCGATCCGAGCAAGCCTGAACTCATGGTGGCCCTCTTAAAGACAGCCAATCGATTTGCCCCGGAAACAGGACTTGATTTCAACCTGGAGGTCTTTGAAGGGACAAGAGATCCGGAGGTAAAGGCCTATGCCCTGGTTGGCCTTTATCGTAACGCCCCGGATGAGTACTCCGGGGTCATTCAATCTATGCTTCACTCAAAGGAGCTCGGTGAGAGAAAGGCAGGGGTGATCGCTGCAGGGGAGTCCAAAGCCGGGGCCTTTACTGAGACCCTTCGGAAGATGGTCACCGAGGAAAAAGACCCATCTATGCTTTCTGCCATTTTCCGCACCCTTCGCCAGCTGGGAGATCCCGAACTCAACAGCATCTTGAACCCCTATTTCTCCCATTCATCAGATGTGGTTCGGCTGGCTGCCGTGGATGCCTTTGAGATCCGAGATGACGAGGGCCTTAGCAAGGTCATTGCCTTCATGGGGGATTCCGCCCAAGAGGTCAGCACAAAGGCCATGGAAAAGATTCGAAATGGTGCCTATCAAAATCCAGTGGTCCTTGTGGAATCCCTTAATATCCCAAGGCGGAAGGTGAGAGAGGGGCTTTTTCAACTCCTTGAGGGCCTTAATATCAAGGATCTCGACGTCTACCGATTCGCCAGGTCCCAGGTTGAAAAAAGCTATGCCTGCCTTGCGGAGGTGGAGGCCCTTAAAGAGATTCCTGAGACCCCGGAGCGAGACTTACTCATGGATCACCTGAGCCAGGAGGGAAGGCTTAAGCTCGAAAACATCCTCCGCGTTCTTTCTATCCAAGATGCCTCAGGGCAGATGCGACTCCTGTGGAGAGGTATTTCTTCCGCGGATGCACGTCAGCGCTCCAATAGCATCGAGGCCATGGCCGACATGGTAGACAGCACCCTTACCAAGATCCTGGTGCCCCTTCTTGAAGACCGGCCCGCCGAAGAACGGCTCAAGGTCGGGATGAAGCATTTTTCTCTTCTGGCTCCTGGAGGAAGCAAAGCGGCCTTGCTTTCCCATCTCCTCGCAAAAGGGGACTGGGTGACCTCTCTTCTGACCCTTTCCCTGATGGCCAAACAGGGGCTTGATGGGCTGGAACCAGGGATCGTCGAGACGCTTGCCGAGTCCAAGAACCCCCATATCCGCCATATGGCCCGAACCGTGTTGCGAAAAGAACATCCGGATCTTGCCAGGGGAGGGGATGAAACGGATACGGGGATGAGAGTTCCAGACAAGATCCTTCGCCTGAAGAAGATCGCTATTTTTGCAGGACTCTCTGTAAGCGAGATGGCAGCGATCGGTTCTGTTACCGAAGAGGTCTCTTGTGTGGCCGGAGAGGTCATCATAAAGGAAGGTGAATGGGGGGATACGATGTATCTCATTATTGACGGGGATGTATCGGTCACCAAGGAGGCGGGAGCGAAAGGAGGCCGTCAAGTAGAGCTTGGAAGGATCGGGGCAGGGAACTATTTTGGAGAAATGGCACTGTTTGAAGATGCCGCCCGTTCTGCAACGATTCGAACTGTAAATCCATCCCGCCTGTTGGTCCTCCACAAACGAGAATTCACTGAGATCGTCCGCGAATACCCCCAAATAGCCCTTCATATCTGCAAGGCGCTGAGTGAACGAATACGGGAACTGCACGAAAAGGTCAAAGGCTACGAAAGGCAGGCCCGATAGTCCGTTCTCGGCATGAGTATCACTCCATCCAACCATTTCGCTTGCCTCCGAGATGATTTTTCCGATCCGTCTTTGTCTTTTTCCCCACCTTTGTCTGGCTTTAATCCCCTCAAAACTTCATGGTCAGACTACCCAAAATAATTGTGTGATTTTGCTCAATTGATATAGAATGCAATGTAGACCCTTCGAAGGCAGGTGGTGGAAACATGGGTTTGCAGGGCTTTGAAGTTCAAAAGATCAGTTGAACATATGAAGGCAATGAAGAGAAGACACATACTTAATCTTATCGGGGGCGCCATCGTGGCTCTCTGGCTCTTAATGATTGGCCTGCTGATCAAAAGAGTAAACTTTAATTATATCGGAGAAGCTACTGAAGTAGCGAATAAAATATCCAATGTCAAATCCTATGAGCGCGACTGGATGGAGATCTATCTGAATGACAAAAAGGTGGGCTATTCAGTTAACCAGGTGACTCCTTTGGGAAAGGACTACCTCATTCAAGAGGAGATTTTCCTGAAACTAAATCTGATGGGTCAAGGTAGTGCGGTACGTACAGTCACCCGGTCAGTCGTGGATGATGAATTTTCCTTGAAGAGTTTCAGATTCAGGATGACATCTGGGGTCGTCGCCTTTCAGGTTTCCGGGAAAGTGGAAGGCCGGAGGATGCACCTGAAGATAGGGGAGGGGGGTACACAGAGGGCACAGACCATCGAGCTTTCGACTGTTCCGGTCATGGGTTCCGGAATAACCCAGTTCTTCAGAGGCAGGAAGATCGAAGTAGGGCAGTCCTACAAGTTTCCTGTCTTTGACCCATCCACAATGGCCCGAAATGAAATGATCTTCAAGGTGGTAGCCAGGGAGCCCATTACCATTCGTGGGATTGAATACAATGCCACCCGCCTAGAGACCGAGATGTGGGGCAGGGACTTGACATTCTGGCTCGATGAGGACGGCGCTGTATTGAAAGAG
>JAZDES010000215.1:0-12647 GCA_043808585.1 Pseudomonadota bacterium
ATCCAAACTTCTTTGCAGCTGCCAGGAAGGTAAGCGCTGCACTCCCTGGTGTCAACTTCACGTTGTGCGGAGAAGGCATGAATGAGCAAAACAGTGAGGTGCTGGAAATGATTCAACGCAACGGTCTCGCAGATAAGACACTCCTGCTTGGACAAAGGGATGATATGTATGATATTTTTCCGGCCTTTGACATCAATACGTTGTCGTCATTGTTTGAAGGATTTCCGAATGTCCTGGGCGAGGCCATGGCATGCGGGGTACCTTGCGTCGCAACGGATGTGGGAGACTCTGCTTACATCATCGGTGATACGGGAAGGGTTGTGGCGCCTGGAAACCCCGAGGCTTTGGCTCAAGCATGGCTTGAGTTGCTCTCGATGCCATCTGAAGAAATGCTACAATTAGGGGCGGAGGCCAGAAAACGGATTGAGGAGAAGTTTTCAATTTCAAAGGTGACCAGACAATATGAATCGTTTTACTTGGACCTCCTAAAATGAATAATATTGATAAGCATACAGTTAATGGATTTGGAAAAGAGTGGAGTCGATTTGATCAGTCTGATCTGTCACAGAACGAGCTAGGGGAAATATTTGATTCCTATTTCAGTATCTTTCCCTGGGGGGATGTCCCTGAGGCTGCGGTAGGGTTTGACCTCGGCTGCGGAAGTGGGAGGTGGGCGAGCTTTGTGGCTCCAAGGGTGGGACTATTACATTGTATTGATCCCAGTCCTGAGGCACTGGCAGTAGCAAGAAGAACACTGAGAAGACATTCTAACTGCAGGTTCCATCTGGCTGCGGCTGAGAACATCCCTTTACCTGACGAATCAGCCGATTTTGGGTACTCTCTGGGCGTACTGCATCACATACCTGATCCAAGGGCTGGTCTGAAATCTTGCACATCAAAGCTCAAACCTGGGGCTCCATTTCTTGTCTACCTTTATTATGCCTTTGACAACAGGTCCCGATGGTTCAAAGCAATTTGGCGACTGAGTGATACCTCGCGCAAGACCATATCGAAAATGCCCGATCCGTTGCGTTATGCCATCAGCCAAATGATTGCTTTCTTAGTATATTTGCCACTATCACGGTGTGCCCTTTTATTTGAAAAGCTGGGGTTAAATTTTGATGCCTTTCCCCTGTCTTACTATCGACATCGGAGCTATTATGTGATCCGAAATGATGCCCTTGATCGCTTTGCTACGAGATTGGAGCACCGCTTCACCAGAGACCAAGTCCACCATATGATGCAAGAGGCAGCACTAGAGCAGATCGTTTTCAGAGAGACGGCGCCATATTGGTGTGCTGTTGGATACAAGAAGTATTGAGGATAGAGGGATTCAGAAACCCAAAGGCTTTTATACACCCAATGGTGCCATCCCAGAGTCTCCACATGAACGCACCCTTCGCTGGGCCTCGATGATTTACCTGGGTGGAAAAACCGTTGTGAGATCTTCTGATATATGATATTCTGAAATCTGAAACAAAATAAAAGCAGTCAAAATGATCAGGAGGAAAAAATGCAAGATCTCAAGCCGATCATAACCGAAATAAAGGCCCGGGGTCAGATAACAATTCCCAAAAAGATAAGGGAAAAAGGGCAGTTAGAAGAAGGGCAGGTGGTTTCTCTTATACCTGTTGGGGATTCGGTGATCATCACCCCGAGACGATTATCATTGGATGAGGCGCGAAGGGAAATGAAAAAAATACTCAGACAAACAGGTCTTTCTGTTGAAGAGGTATTGGCCGGGATCAGAGAAGAAAGAGAGTCGGTTTACAAAGAGACCTATGGAAGGAAAACCGGTTAGGGTCTTTCTTGACTCAAATATAATCCTATCAGGGCTTCTCTCTGACAGGGGAAGTCCCCGGATTATCCTTGATGTATTGTCTCTTGAGCTTCCCTTTATCGTTGGGGTTACAGGAAGATACAACATCATTGAAATCGAGCGAAATTTGAAACGAAAAATGCCCAACGCCATTCCCATATATCAAAAATATCTGCCGGAGTTACATCTGGAAATCATGCCGCTTCCTTCAAAGGAGGAATTAAAGCAATATCAACGGCTGACTACTGAAAAAGACGTTCCTGTTCTTGTCTCAGCCATTAATGGTGAAGTGGACTTTTTTGTTACTGGTGACAAGAGACATTTTACAAGAGCACGTAAGAACGGCCGCGTGAGATTCGAGATACTCAGTCCATCGGAATTTCTGAACATTTTCGTAGGATTGTACACAATACCCCAGGGGAAAGAGGGAGATCCTCTTTGACTCCAGAAGTATCGCACAAACTCTTTTGGAAGGCCTGATGTCATGTGTGGAATAGTTGGTTTTAAGACGAGTCGGGATTTCACTCGGTTGAAGGACTCTCTCCAGGGGGCGACATCCTGTCTTTCTCATAGGGGCCCGGATGATTCGGGCCTTTTTTTTGATGAAGGGGCCGGACTAGGGTTGGGGCACAGGAGGCTGTCTGTAATTGATCTGTCAACCGCGGGCCGGCAGCCGATGGCAAGTGACGACGGAATGGTTCATATAGCATACAATGGGGAGGTGTATAATTTCAGGGAAATCCGCAAAGAATTGCAAGGATATGGCCATCACTTTCGAACGGCTACAGATACGGAGGTGATCCTCAAGGCCTATCTTCAATGGGGAATCGATTGCCTCCAGCGATTTGTAGGCATGTTTTCACTGGCCCTGTGGGACGGGTCCAAGAGGCGTTTGTTTCTGGCGAGGGATCGGCTGGGAATTAAGCCCCTTTATTACCACTTTGACGGTGAGACCCTCATTTTCGGCTCGGAGCTCAAGGCCCTTATGGCCTTTGAGGGTTTTGAAAGGAATATTGACGGAGATGCAATCCCGCTTTTTCTTCATTATCAGTACGTGCCGTCACCAAGAACAATATTTGATAACACCTATAAACTCCTTCCCGGTCAATATTTGACCTATGATGGTCAAGAGCTGGTTAGCGGCGCCTTTTGGAGCCTGCCGAAAGGCGGGGGGGACGGGGCAAAGAGCGAAGGACCAAAGGAGGATGAGGCCCTTGATGAGCTGGATGATCTCCTAACTAAGGCCGTATCAGATCGACTGATAAGTGATGTGCCCTTGGGGGCCCTGCTTAGCGGTGGAATTGACTCCTCCACGGTAGTGGCCCTGATGCAGAAGGTCAATTCCGTTCCTGTAAGGACGTTCAGTATCGGATTCAAAGAAAAGGGATATGACGAAGCGCCATGGGCATCAGAGGTTGCAAGGCACTTAGGCACGGATCATACCGAATTCTACGTTACCCCCAGAGAGGCTATGGAGGTTATTCCAAGGCTCCCGGAGATCTATGACGAGCCTTTTGCCGACTCATCCGCAATCCCTACCTATCTGGTATCCAGGCTTGCCCGGTCACAGGTGACCGTTGCCCTGTCAGGGGATGGGGGGGACGAGCAGTTTGCAGGATATGTACGCTACTGGAGCACCCAGGCCATGGCCACCACGTTCCAGCGACTGCCAAGATCGGTCAAGAAAGGACTTGCGAGAACCCTGGCACATGTCCCTTACAACTGGGTCGAAAGGTGCTATCTCCCGTGGCGGCGGTTTTTTCCGGAAGGCTTAAGGGTCGACAATTTCCCTGACAAGTGGCAGAAACTTATTAGCCTGATGTGCCACGCCCAGATCTCAGATCTCTACAGGATGACAATCTGTATATGGCCTGAGAAAGAGGTGGAGGCATTAATCGGAGCGGAACTCCCCGATTGCCAATATGAAATGTCTTTTGAGGAGACAGAGGGCTGGCCGCTCCTATCCAGGCTAATGCGGGTTGACCAGAAGACCTATCTTCCGGATGCCATGCTTACCAAGGTGGACAGGGCCAGTATGGCCGTCAGCCTGGAAGTGCGGGTGCCGCTATTGGATCATAGGGTGATTGAGTATACCTCAAAGCTTCCGGACGACCTCAAATATAGAAACGGAAGGGGTAAGTATTTACTGAGGAGACTTTTAGCAAAATACGTGCCGGAGAGATTATTTGAGAGGCCGAAGATGGGATTTGGCGTCCCTATTGACAGATGGTTTCGCGGCGAGTTGAAGGAATTACTCCTGGATTATCTCTCCGCCGAACGGCTAAAAAGAGAGGGATTGTTTGATCAAGGCCTGGTGGAAAAGAAGATAAGAGAGCACCTTTCCGGCGAGGTAAACCATCAGTATCGCCTCTGGACACTACTGATGTGGGAGATGTGGCGGGAGCGATGGCTAGGCGGATAGGCATTTTCGTTCGGATTTATCGATCAGGGCCGGAGGATTGCTCCGACCCTTTTATTTCTCCCCACTGCCCGTAAAATTATCCAGCAGGCTTAAAGTACTTTATGTCCGTAATTCCCCCTTTTCTCTCCTTCCTGGGTAAGAGGACCGCCTGCACCTTCATGCCGATCGAGACCTCTTCCGGTTTCACCTGCCCCAGGTAGTGCACAACACCACCTTGAGTACCGTCAAGTCTCACCACAGCCATAATCAGCGGATCCTTCTTGTGAGAACCGTCCAGGTTCTTGTAAATTATCGTGTATGTGTGGACCGTCCCGGAGGCGCCGACATCCACATAGTTGTCTTCGATCCTGTCAAAGCATTTCTCGCAATATGTGCGTGGAGGGACATAAGTGATTTCACACTTCTGGCATCGTGCACCTAGGAAAGAACCCTTGTTCATAATGTTCCTGAAATAGGCCTCGCCGGCCCTTCCATAGGTATAGATATATTCAAGGGGAATCTCACCGGTCCAATACCCCACCTGGGTTGTCTCCTGAAGCCTCTCTGTGATCGCCATACCTTTTCACCTCCTCTCAATCAATGACCTTGAAATACTTGATGTCTGTGATGGCACCGATACGTTCCTCCGGCGCCTTCCAAACCGCCTTTACCCTCATACCGATCTTGAGATCGTAAGGCTCTATCTCATCAATGAGATGGAGGATAGCCTGATCTTTACCCGCACCGTCCAGTTCTATCACAGCCGGTGTATGGTAGCGTTTCCCTTTCTCTACCCTGCTGGCATCCCAGTTGACGTGACTGACAACACAGGTGAGTATAGTGCCTGCGTCCTCCACATATGTCCAGGAATCAGTAGGGCGCCAGCAAAGTTCACAAAAAAGCCTTGGAGGGACCAGCACTCGCTTGCATGAATTACATCTTTTCCCGATGATCTTGCCATTTTTCAGCTCTGCCAGGTATCGCCCAATGGCAACGCCATTGTCCCAGGCGTATTTCAGGTTAGGCTTGTCATAAACAGAGAGGACTTTGCCTTTCTCAATATCAGCGAGCCTTATTTTGGTAACGGTCTTGTCGATCGCTTGAGCATCTAACATGGGTGTTTCCTCCTTCCAGAGATTATGAACGCATGACTACTACTGTGCCCACCTGCATCAGGTCTCCCCAGGCCTGGGCAAGGCCGCAAGTGGGTTTGCCGGGCACCTGACGCGCACCTGCCTCTCCCCTCAGCTGCAGGAAGATCTCTATGACCTTCATCAATCCTGTGGCTGCTATGGGATTTCCCACTCCCAGTGCGCCCCCGGAAGGACAGCAGGGGAGGTTTCCGTCTCGCTGGGTGACTCCGTCCAAAAGCATTTTTACGGACTCGCCCCGTTTGCAGAGCTGTAAGCCTTCAATATGATGAAGCTCCTTGTAGGTGAACGGGTCGTAGGGTTCAGCAACATGGATCTCCTTACTTGGTTCTTTGATTCCTGCCATATCGTAGGCCTGCCGGGCGGCCACCTCCACATAATCTGGATAGTAGAGGTCACGGTTGCACCAGTAGGCAGAATCCAGGCAATATCCAACCCCATCGATCCAAACGGGCTTTTCCGTCACCCTGCGAGCCACCTCTTCAGAGGCCAGCACAATGGCCGCGGCCCCATCACTCGTCGGGCTGATGTCCAAACGGTTAACCGGGTAAGCCATCATTTCAGAGTTCAAGACGTCTTCGACCGTAATCTCTGCACCCAGTTGGGCCGAGGGGTGATCCAGGGCATTGCGCTTGTTCTTCACCGCCACTTGGGCAATATCTTCCTTGGTATAACCATGGCGGTGCATAAAGCGGTGCATCTCTATGGCAAATATCCAGATGAGGGTCGGGTAAAGCGGTTGTTCTGTAGTGTGGTCAAAGATGGTCAGGAATGCCCCTGCCGGATGGGGAAAGGCAGAGGACATCTTCTCTTCGGCCACCACCAGACAGGTATCAAACATGCCTGATGCCACATGGAACCACCCGTGGATAGGGGACATGACGCCCGTACCGCCCCCAACAAAGTGTCTCATGTATGGTTTTCGGAAGCCCCCGGCCCCGTCACTGAGGTATTCACCATTCAAGTGTACGCCGTCAAAGCCGTCCGGGGCAGTTCCCAGACAAACGGATTCAATGTCGTCCAAGGTCATCTCACAGGAATCCAGGGCCATCTTGGTGGCCTCGTAGGCCAATTCCTTGGGAGTTTCCTGGGTAAATCGATGAAATTTGGTGAGCCCTGCACCAACAATTGCTACTTTTCTTAGACCCATATCTCTCACCTCCTGATCTTAGTTGCTGAGAATAGCGACTGCACCGGTTGTTGTGGGTAGACCGCGCCAGCTCATAGCCAGCCCGGTAGAAACGTCTGACAGCTGGTTGCGGCCAGCCTCTCCTCTCAACTGGAGGACTACGTCCAGTATCTTCTGCCCGCCGTTGCAGTCTCCGAGATTTCCAACACCCAGACACCCACCGGAGGGATTAACAGGCAGGCTTCCTGAAATCTCCGTTGCACCATCCATTGTCAGTTGCCCTGCTTCCCCGCTGTTGCAAAGCCTTAACGCCTCTAGGTGCTGCAACTCCTTATAGGAGAATTCGTCATTGATTTCTGCGAAGTCGATCTCGGAACGTGGGGAACGGATTCCCGCCATTTTATAGCCCCTGTCGGCTGCCAACTGGGCATAGACGGCCTTTCCCCAATCGCGGGTTTCGAGGCCCGGTGTGTCGGAACACCAGGCGATTCCCCTCACCCAAATGGGCCTATCGGAAAGACTACGTGCCGCCTCCCCCCTGGCCATGACAATGACCACGGCCCCATCAGAATAGGGGCTAATATCGAGTTCTGATAGGGGATAGGATACCATCTCCGAATCCATCACATAGCCGAGAGTAAGATCGCACCCGTGTCCGGCGTAGGGGTTAAACATGGCATTCCGTTTATTCTTGACCACCACCTGAGCGCATTGCTCACGGGTCGTGCCGGTTTCGTGAAAATAACGATTCATCTCCATACCGGCGATATACTCAGTGCGTTCCTTCAACGGTCTGTTATAAATGGGATCCAGTGCAAAATCGGTCAAATAGGATTTTGTAAGCATATTAGAGGCCTTGCTAAGGCCTTGGACTGCCACGATGTCATATAGCCCGGACATCAACATCATGACGCCTGACCCCATAGACTGGATGAAGTCACCTGGGACTGTATAAATGGATTTCAAGACAGCACCCAACTGGTCTGGAGAGTACTCGTCAGAGATACTATAACCCTCACAAAAATCCTCGGATGTAGCCACAAAGGCGCCGATCTCCTTTGGTTCTACACCGGCATCCAGATAGGCCTTCTTTGCTGCCTCATAGGTCAGTTCCCTGTAAGAGAGGTCGGGGGTAGTGGCCCTAAAGCCAGTGGTCCCTACGCCTATAACAGCTATCTCCTGGTTCATAGATATCAACCTCCTTGGAAATGAAAGAATTTGGTGAGTCTTCAAGCCAGCGACCTTTTAGGGAGGCCATTGCTGGTCCTGTCAGTATAGCAAACTTTTCTTACTTAGTAGGGCGATTCCAATAAGTCAAACATAATTTTTGATCCTGGTCGCCGTCACCTTTTGTGATTGACAATCCTGGGCCTTCTGCCTATAAAATGAGCCCTAAATGCCTTCAAGATCAGGTTTCGGGTTTCGAGTTTCAGACTAGGGAGCAGCTATGGATTTTAGCCTTTCTATGGAGCAGGAGATCCTCCGTAATTCGGTACGTGACTTTGCTGAAAAAGAGATCAGGCCGGTTGCCAGAGAGCTTGACGAAAAAGAAGAGTTTTCCTACGACACCATGCGGAAGATGGCGGAGTTAGGCCTTTTCGGAATGTTTGTTTCAGAAAGGTATGGCGGTCAGGGCATGGACTACGTGTCGTATATCATCGCCACGGAGGAGATTGCCAGGGTGGACGGTTCTCATGCAGCTACGGTGGCGGCAGGCAATTCCCTGGGAATAGGGCCGATCTACTATTTTGGAAATGACGAGCAGAAGGAGAAGTACCTCCCCAGGCTTTGTAGTGGGGAGGCCCTCTGGGGCTTCGGGTTAACCGAGCCCAACGCTGGTTCAGATGCGGGCAATTCCAAGACAACTGCTGTGTTGAAGGGAGATGGGTGGGTCATAAATGGGAGCAAGATCTTCATTACCAACGCCTCCACTGAAATATCTGCAGGGGTGACCGCCCTTTGCCGTTCTGGGACCCGCGATGATGGTCGCCCGGAGCTATCCTGCATTCTGGTGGAAAATGGCATCCCAGGATATGAAGCAAGGGAGATGCACGGGAAGATGATGTGGCGGGGCTCCAACACCAGTGAGCTCTACTTTGACGAATGCCGGGTGCCCAAGGAAAATCTCCTGGGACCCAGGGGGCACGGTTTTTATCAGATGATGAAGACCCTGGATGGGGGGCGTCTTTCCGTCGGGGCCATGGGGCTCGGAGGAGCCCAAGGATGTTTCGAGCTTGCCCTACGATACAGCAAAGAAAGGGTACAGTTCGGGAAACCCATTGCCAATTTCCAGGTCAATGCCTTTAAGCTGGCAGACATGGCCCTTGAGATTGAGTGTGCCCGACTCCTTCTTTACAAGGCGTGCTGGTTGAGGGATAATGGCAAGTTGTTTTCAAAAGAAGCGGCAATGGCCAAGCTCCATTGTTCCGAAGTCATGTACAGATGTGCCAATCATGCGGTTCAACTCCACGGGGGCTATGGGCTCATGAAGGAGTATGATGTCGAGAGGTTTTACAGGGACCAGAAGCTCCTGGAGATTGGCGAAGGCACTTCTGAGGTGCAGCGGATCGTGATTTCAAGGTTAATAGGGGCGCTTTAGATTGCGGATTGCGGAATGCGGAATGGGGATCTTGGATTGGGCGTTTTTGGGACTTCATGACATGCTGCTAAGGACATACGGGAGTGGGTCATGACATTGACCAAGGCGGATATCATAAAAAATGTAATACAGCAGGTGCGTTTCAGAAGACGGCAAAAAGAGGCCCAACAATTCCTGTTCCCAGAACTGAATTGCACCTTTCTGAGACGCATGCGCGCTACCGAGATCGTTAATACCCTCTTTGAGCAGATAAAGGAAACCCTTGCCAAGGGTGAAGACGTGCGCATCTCTGGCTTTGGCAAGTTCCAGGTCAAATTCAAATGGGCCAGAAAAGGGAGGAACCCGAAGACCGGTGACAATATTATCCTTAGATCACGAAGGACTGTGAACTTCCGCTGTTCTCCAAGATTGAGGGAAAAGATAAACTCGCAAGATCAAACTCAGGACATAAAAACCAGTTGACCGTCCCTCACATCCACCTTGACATGATCCCCCTCTTTCACGGAACCTTCCAGGATCTTTACGGCCAGAGGATCCTGTATGAGGTGTTGAATTGTCCTCTTGAGGGGCCTTACGCCGTAAACAGGGTCAAAGCCTGTCTTCGCAAGGAACTCCTTGGCAGTGTCTGTCAAATTTAGGGTGATCTTGTTTGCTTCGAGACGCTTGCTCAGGAGCCCAACCTGGATAGCAACAATCTTCTGGATCTCCTCGGGGCCAAGCGAGTTGAAAATGACGATTTCATCGATCCGGTTCAGGAACTCCGGCCTGAAGGTGGCCCGGAGGGCATCCATTACGGCCTTTTCCATTTCACCGCTGTCACTACCCCTCATCTCCTGAATGAAGTGGCTTCCCACATTTGAAGTCATGATCAGAACGGCGTTTTTAAAATCTACCGTGCGCCCCTTGCCGTCCGTCATCCTTCCATCATCAAGGATCTGGAGCAGGGCATTGAATACATCGGGATGGGCCTTTTCTATCTCGTCGAATAAGATCACTGAATAGGGATGCCTCCGTATGGCCTCTGTCAGGTAGCCGCCCTCTTCATATCCAACGTACCCTGGAGGGGCGCCAATGAGCCTTGCAACAGAGTGCTTTTCCATATATTCGGACATGTCGACCCTGACCATATACTGTTCATCGTCAAAGAGGAATTCGGCCAAGGCCTTGGCAAGTTCGGTCTTTCCCACACCTGTTGGACCCATGAAAATGAAAGAACCGATAGGCCTGTTCGGGTCCTGGAGCCCAGAGCGTGCCCGTCGAACCGCGTTGGCCACCGCCACGATGGCCTTCTCCTGACCCACGACGCGCTGCTCCAACCTATCTTCCATCTTTAAGAGCTTCTCCTTTTCTCCCTCCATCATCTTTGCGACCGGTATTCCGGTCCACTTGGCCACCACCTCTGCAATGTCCTCGCTGTCCACCTCTTCTTTGAGCATCTTTTGGCCAGATTGGAGCTCCTCAAGCCTCTTGTTTTCCTCATTCAGGGTCTTTTCCAGTTCAATGAGGGTTCCATATTTTAGTTCAGCGGCCTTGGCAAGGTCTCCATGGCGTTCGGCCATCTGGGCTTCGGTCCTGGTAGCCTCAAGTCTTTCCTTGATCTCTCTTATCCTGGAGATGGTCTCCTTTTCTTTTTTCCAGTGGGTCATCATGTCATCTGTCTGAGACTTAAGCTCTGCCAATTCCTTCTCGATCTTTTCCAGCCGATCCTTGGATGCTCGATCCTTCTCCTTCTTCAAGGCCTCTCTTTCGATTTCCAATTGGGTTATCTTTCTCTGGATATTATCGATCTCTGCCGGCATGCTATCGATCTCGATGCGCAGGTGTGAGGTTGCCTCATCGATTAGATCGATGGCCTTGTCAGGCAGGAATCGATCTGTGATGTACCTGTGGGACAGGGTCGCCGCTGCCACCAGGGCCGAGTCCTTGATCCTCACGCCATGATGCACCTCATATTTCTCCTTGAGCCCCCTGAGGATTGAAATGGTATCTTCAACACTGGGTTCCTCTACCATTACAGGCTGAAAGCGCCTTTCAAGGGCTGCGTCTTTTTCTATGTATTTCCTGTATTCCTTGATGGTGGTAGCCCCAACACACTTGAGTTCCCCCCTGGCAAGGGGCGGTTTGAGCATGTTGGATGCATCCACTGCCCCCTCTGCTGCACCAGCCCCCACGAGGGTGTGCATCTCGTCGATGAAGAGGATGATTTGGCCGTGGGCGTCGGTTACCTCTTTGAGCAAGGCCTTGAGTCTGTCTTCAAATTCCCCGCGGTACTTGGCCCCGGCGATCAGGGCCCCTAAATCGAGCGCCACCACCCTCTTGTCTTTCAGGGTTTCGGGCACGTCGCCATGAACGATTCTTTGTGCCAGTCCTTCCACAATAGCGGTCTTTCCGACACCCGGTTCCCCAATGAGCACAGGGTTGTTCTTCGTCCTTCTTGAAAGGACCTGGATAATCCGCCTGATCTCGTCGTCACGCCCAACCACTGGATCCAGATTCCCTTTCGCGGCAATGGCCGTTAGATCTTTGCTGAACCGTTCAAGGGCCTGAAACTTGTCTTCAGGATTTGGGTCCGTGATCCTCTGGCCCCCACGGATATCCACAAGCGCCTTAAGTATCGTATCCCTTGTGATCCCTGCCCGGGCAAGGAGGCGCGAGGCCTCCCCTTCCTTTTCCCCTGTCACAGCCAACAGGATATGCTCTAGGCTTAGGTATTCATCCCTCATCTGTTCTGCCTCGGAAAAGGCCTTGTCAAGGACCGACTTGGAGCGGGGGGAGATGTAAACCTGCCCCAGTCCTGAGCCAGAGATTCTGGGTATCTTTTCAAGGGCCGCTTCAAAGGACTGGATGAGCTGGCCTTTGTCGGCTCCGATCTTTCCTAGAAGCGGTGGTACCACACCTTCGCTTTGGTCCAGGATAGCCCGCACCAGATGCTCAGGCTCAATCTGTTGGTGACCATACCTCTCGGCCAATTGTTGTGCGGCCTGAACTACTTCCTGCGCCTTTAAGGTGAATTTATCGAATCGCATTTCCTGTTTTCCTCCGACAATATGTCAAGATTCACCCCGATGTTGCATCACAAAGACCCTAATTCATCGAAAAACGGTGTTATAGAAGTCTGGGGGTTGGGAATGACTGAAAAAGAAAAGCTTCGACTTCTTGCGAGACCATCAAGTTTCATCTGTTAATCGTATAATCCTGAAATAACAAGCTGTTTCTTGACAAGTCCCAAGGTTTTTTGCAACGTCTGGGTTTATATTTGAATTTCTGTTAGGCTTTGTATAAGCTAAATAAGATTAAGTTTCCTTATGGTGAATGTCAATATCAGGCCCCTATCAATTCCCTCAAGGCATGATCCAACTTATTCTGTGATAATACCTTAGCGCTTTGAAAACACTGAGGAGTAAGATGACAGACCGTGAGGGTCTTTTTTTCAAAGGACGTAACCCAAATTCTTCATCCCGATGTAATCGGGAGCACGCCCCCTTACCTTTAAATATCCCGATGTAATCGGGACACAGGCAGGCGAGAGGAAAAAAGACCCTCGCGGT
>JAZDES010000216.1:0-16374 GCA_043808585.1 Pseudomonadota bacterium
CCTGCCTGGCAGAAACTGTATTTAAAGGTAAGGGGGCGTGCCACAGGCTGTGAAGAATTTGGGTTACGTCCTTTGGAAAAAAGACCCTCACGGTCTGTCATCTTACTCCTCAGTGTTTTCAAAACGCTAAAGTGTTACGAAATTTGAAACTTGATGGTCTCGTAAAAAGTCTCCAAGGCCGTCACTCCCGCGAAAGCGGGAGTCCAGTCCCGCCAGGCGGGATTCCTGGATTCCCGCCTCCGCGGGAATGACGAAAACGGGTAATTTGTAGCTTCTTATAGGTAAAAATCTAAACCCAGGAGATAGAAATTGCTCCCCAGAGCGGGTACAAAGGGAAAGGCGGATAAATCCCCGCATCCCATCGGCAAAGAGATACTTGGCATCGTCTTCCTGCTTACTGCCATAATCGTGGGCGGAAGCCTCGTCTCCTATCATCCGGCTGACAAGCTTTTCTGGAACGTTACAGGACCTTTGGGCAAGGCCCAAAACCTCTTTGGCACCGTGGGGGCACATCTGGCCGGAGGGCTGTTTTTCCTGCTCGGCTTCTCAGCCTTCTGGCTTGTAATCATCTTGCTCGGCATGACCTATCTCTCATTCCGCGGTCACGGTCCCTCACACCCTGTCATAACCGCCAGCGCCTCACTTGCGCTCCCCCTTTCCTTTGCCGGCATCCTCTGTTTACAGCTGCAGGAAGTTGTAAGTTTCAGGGATGGAAATATAATCGTAGGGGGTCTGGCCGGGCTTTACCTGGCCGGATCGGCAGAACGTTTCCTCAACCAGTTCGGGGCCTATGTCTTTCTCTCCACTATATTTATCATTTCCCTGATGGTAGCGACCCATCTCTCTCTGGGCAGCCTCTTTTCAGGCCTGGGTCTGGGGAGCCTGAGTCTGCTAAGACGAATCAAGGAGATGGCCACAAAGAGGAGGGCTCGAAAGAACAGGGCACGAAAGAGCATGCTGGCAAGGGAGAAGATGAAATCAAGGCCCAAGGTGACCATCGTCAGGAGGGATCCTGAAAAAGAGATGGCGCCTGCGCAGGAGCAGTTCCCATTCATGCATATGGCCGCCGGCGAATCTAAGTTGCCTTCCTTGGACCTTTTGAATGATCCGCCTGAAAAAAAGAATGTCGAGATCCAGCAGGAGAGCCTTGAGATGAATGCCCGCCGTCTTGAGAGGAAACTGGCCGACTTTGGTGTGGAAGGGGAGGTCATGGAGATCCTTCCAGGTCCAGTGATTACCATGTACGAATTCAGGCCGGCGCCAGGCGTAAAGATAAGCAAGGTGGCAGGCCTATCAGACGATCTCGCCCTAACCCTCAGGGCGCCCAGCATCAGAATAGTCGCCCCGATTCCCGGCAAGGCCGCCATTGGGATTGAAATACCCAATAACCAGAGAGAAATGGTATACTTGAAGGAGGTCCTTTCACATCCCTCATACAAGAACTCCAAGCATAGTTTGCCCATAGCCCTCGGCAAGGACATCACCGGATCTCCTGTCATCACCGATCTTTCCAAGATGCCTCATCTCCTTGTGGCCGGGGCCACCGGGACAGGGAAAAGCGTTTCCATAAACACCATGATCGAAAGCCTGCTGTTCAAATTCTCTCCAGAGATGGTTCGACTCCTGATGATCGACCCGAAAAGGATTGAACTTTCCGTATACCACGACATCCCCCATCTGCTTCATCCGGTGGTGACCCAACCCAAGGAGGCAACCAAGGCCCTTAGATGGGCAGTACAGGAGATGGAAAGACGCTATATGCTCTTGTCAGACAAGGGTGTGAGAAATATCGATACGTACAACCGAAAGTTGCTCAAGGAGCGGAAGATCAGCCCCACGGATGGAACCTCTGCCGTGCATCGCCCCTTACCCTATATTATACTGATAATTGATGAACTGGCTGACTTGATGTTGGTCTCCTCAAAGGAAGTTGAAGAGGCCATCACGCGTCTTGCGCAGATGGCCCGGGCCGCAGGGATCCATCTCATCATTGCCACCCAACGCCCTTCGGTCAATGTACTTACGGGCATAATAAAGGCCAATTTTCCCACCCGAATATCCTTTCAGGTCTCTTCCAAAGTGGATTCCAGGACCATCCTTGATACCAACGGCGCAGAGCACCTTCTTGGCGAAGGGGATATGCTGTTCATCCCGCCCGGGGTTGGTCGTCTCATGAGGATACATGGGGCATACGTCTCTGAAGAGGAGGTGAAAAGGGTAACAGATTTCCTCAGAGGTCAGCAGAAACCGGATTATGATGCCACGATTTTGACCGGGGTGGCCGAGGATGAAGACAAAGAAGAAGAGCCAATTGAACTGGACGAAAAATATGAGGAGGCCGTGGAGATGGTGTGTAAGGCACGGCAGGCCTCCATTTCCATGCTTCAACGCAAGCTCAGGGTGGGATACAACCGGGCAGCCAGGATGATTGAGGCCATGGAGTCGGAAGGGATCGTGGGCCCCTCTGACGGTGTCAGGCCGCGAGATGTATACGGAAGGAGGAATATGTAAGATGCGAAGGGCACTTATGCTTGCCCATGCCTTTATACTCCTGTTTTATGGGGCTATATTCGCCGATGAAGGCCTTTCAGATATCCTCGAAGGCATTCGAAAAAACTACGGACCCCTCCCTGGACTCAGGGTTGACTATACCCGAGAGGTTATCACCCGGTCCATGACCATGATGGGCAATAAGCTTAAAGGGGGGGACCTGGCAACGGGCGAGATCTATTTCAGACCGCCTTATTTCTTGAGGCTTGAGCAGCTGTCTCCAAGGCCGGAGAGCATAATCACGGATGGAGATATGCTCTGGTGGTATATCCCCGAAAAGAGGCAGGCATACGAGTACACCTCAAAGGAATTCGGGAAAGAACTGAAACTGCTGAGCAATATATTCCGGGGTCTATCTGAGCTAAAGGACAACTTTCAGGTTGCCCTTCTGGGTGGGAACAGGGAAGAAGGGTGGCGGATCCAACTCATGCCGGATCCACCGTGGAACGAGGTCGAAAGCGTGGTCCTTACCGTGGAAAAGGATAATCATATCCGTGTTGTGGAAATCCACAACCCGTTGGGTGGGATAACTCGATTTACCCTCAGGGATCTGAGAGTAAAGGAGGACTTTGATGAGGGCTTTTTTCATTTTGTTGTCCCGGCAGGGGTCAAGCTTATGAAAGAGGGCCTTCAGTGAGTCATGAAATCAAGCAGGAAAAAAGGGGAGGACTCCCCGGAGCTCAAGAGCCGACTGACTGAGTTGGAAGAAAGGGTAGCCGAAAGGGATATCTATCTCCACTATGACCTCCTTGAAGCCGCAGGACTGAAACTGAAGGACGGAATGTGCCAGATAAGGGGGGAATACCACCTATTCATTGACAGGCGAAAACCGATTTCCGACAAAATAGAGATCCTTGAGGACTACCTCAATCATCCTCTTCCCGATGACATCCCGGAGGCGGGGAGCTAGGCGACAATGAAAAAGGCATCTTTGTTTGGGCTCATAATTATCCTGGGGGCGCCATATCTTTCTAATATCGCCCTAGCCTGTGGCAAAGAGGTTTTCCCCTGTCTCGGCAAGATCGCGGCATCCGATGCGGTTGTGGTTTCAGCCCCCAATGGCAGGATCATCTGCAAGAAGAACGAGGCAAAAGGATGCATCCCCGCCTCAACTCTCAAGGTCTTTACTGCCCTCACTGCGCTCAACGGCCTTGGGCAATCCTACAGGTTCACAACAGAGTTCTATCTGGATCAAGACCGGAATCTCAAGGTAAAGGGCTATGGCGACCCGCTACTGGTTTCAGAGGCCTGGGAAGATATTTCAAATGCCCTGGCAACGAAGATACGAAATATCAACGATTTGATACTGGACGACACCTATTTTTCGAGGCATATAACGATCCCAGGGCGGGGGCACTCGACCAATCCCTATGATGCACCCGTGGGCGCCCTGTGCGCCAATTTCAATACTATCTTCTTTGATCGCGACCCCTATGGCAAGATCATTTCGGCCGAACCGCAGACCCCGTTGACGCCCTTGGCACGGAAGAGGATCACGTCTTTAGGGCTCAAGAGAGGCCGCTACACCTTTACCCATGATCAGGGAGAGGCTACCCTTTATGCGGGTGAACTTCTCCGGCATTTCCTGAAAGAACGTGGTGTGGAGATCCGGGGAATCACCCGTCTAGGCACGGTTGGGCCGGGAGACCGGCTCATCTATACCTACCGGTCCGGGTTCACTCTGGAGGATGTCCTCGGGAAGATGCTGGAGTTTTCAAATAATTTCATTGCAAATCAAACCCTAATTGCCTTGGGGGCTCACACCTTAGGCCCCCCGGGGACCCTCAGCAAAGGTGTCAGGGTAATCACGGCGTATGGGAAAAAGGAGCTCCACTTAGGAGATATCAGGATCGTAGAAGGCTCAGGAATTTCCAGAAACAACCGCCTCTCTGCCCTGGACATGGTGGCCATCTTAGAGCGATTCCGCCCCTATCGGAATCTCCTCAAGAGGGAGGGGAACGTCTTTTTCAAGACAGGGTCGCTAATGGGGATAAGGACACTGGCCGGATATATTGATGGCGGGCCTCAGGGACTCTGCTCCTTTGTTATCTTCCTTAACCGGCCGGGTGCGGATATCGGTGCTCTTATGGACTGTCTGAGGATTTCCCTCGGATCTTCCCTTGAGCAACACTCTAGATCCATTCGATTTACTTCTTGAAGAGGGCCTCCAGGGCCTTCTTTGCCTCTTCTGTCCTGTTGCCGATTTGAATAGAGGAGCCCTTCGGGACATAGTACTCGCAGGCATTGGCCCTCTCATTATCCACAATCCGCTCGGACAGTACCTCTCTGCACTCATTGTAGGCGTGGGGATCGTAGAACTTGCATTGTACGCAGCATCGTAAATCCCTGCCGCAATTGGGGCAGGTATCTTTTCTCATTACCTTGCCTTCAAGCCCAAGTTCCTTGCCGCAAAAGACACAGTTCATAATCTTCCTTCCTCCATATCGTGATTACGGTATTAGTTTAGTGCTTTGAAAACAGTGATGAGTAGCATGACCGACCGCGAGGGTCTTTTTTCCTCTCCCCTGCCTTGCAGAACCTGTATTTAAAGGTAAGGGGGCGTACCAGAGGCTGTGAAGAATTTGGGTTACGTCCATTGGAAAAAAGACCCTCGCGGTCCTTTGCCTTTCTTTCAAAAGTGTTACTGATTACGAAATTTTGACAATTTGGGTGCTAAGAGTTAGTATCTCCTCATGCAATCTCACAAGCCGAATTTCAACCTGCTAGACCATACAGCAGATCTGGGAATCAAGGTACGCGGTACTGACCTGAAAGACCTCTTCGCGGGGGCTGCCAGGTCGATGATGCAGATCATGGTCAAGGGGAAAACCCCGGAGAATACCACAAGCAGAAGGCTTTCGGTCTCGGGGGATGATCTGGCCGACCTTATGATCCGGTGGCTGGGTGAGATACTCTATCTCTTTGATGGGGAAAAGGAGGTAGTCGATGAGGTTCAGATCGATTTCATTTCCAATTCCCATCTTGATGCCACCCTCAGGGTGGCGCCCTTTGATCCGGAACTGTATGAGATACTTCATGAGATCAAGGCCGTGACCTACCATCAGATCGAAGTGGCAGAGAGGGCTCACCACTGGGAGGCCACTATAATTTTTGATTTGTAGAAAAATTTCCAACCTATTGTTTCGAGCCAAACTATGAGGTGCTCAGATGGAGATCAAGTTAGAAAAAATAGATGATTACCAATGGATCATTCCAAAGACCGGCCCCATGCGGGTGCCCGGTCTGATCTTCTCTGACTCCAGGTTGATAAAGGCAGTCAGGGAGGATCAGAGCCTCACCCAGGTAGTCAATGTTGCCACGCTGCCCGGGATAGTGGGTCACTCCCTGGCCATGCCCGACATACACTGGGGCTACGGTTTTCCCATTGGCGGAGTAGCCGCCTTCGATCTTGACGAAGGCATTGTCTCTCCTGGCGGCGTGGGATACGACATCAACTGCGGCTGCCGACTTATTACTACCTTGCTCCATGCCGATGAGATCCGGCCTCAAATCAAGGTGCTAGTCTCGGCCCTTTTCAATAATGTCCCAAGCGGCGTTGGCTCCACAGGTAATGTTCGTCTATCCAAGACCGAGGAGGCCAAGGTGGCCGTAGAAGGCGCTGCATGGGCAGTCAAAAGGGGCTACGGTTCTGACCAAGACCTCGAAAGAACGGAGGACAACGGGGCCATGAAGGGAGCAGACCCTTCGATCTTGAGTGAACGGGTCATAAAAAGGGGACAGGACCAGTTAGGCACCTTGGGTTCCGGGAATCACTTCGTGGAAGTCCAGGTGGTTGATCAGATCTATGACCCGGACAAGGCCAGAGCCTATGATCTTTTCGAAGGGCAGGTCACTGTCCTGATACATTCCGGTTCAAGAGGATTTGGCCATCAAATATGCGATGACTTCCTTAAGGAGATGACCCGGTTCGCCCAACAGGGCAAATATCCTTTTGACCTGCCCGATAGACAGCTGGCCTGCGCCCCGGTGAACTCGGACCAAGGTCGTCGATACCTGGCGGCTATGGCATGCGCGGCCAATTATGCCTGGGCCAATAGACAGATCATCATGCACTTGGCCCATGAGACCCTGATTAAGACGCTTTCAATCAGCCCCAAGGATTTGGGCATGAAGCTCCTTTATGATGTATGCCATAACATTGCCAAGAAAGAGAAGCACACCGTAGACGGAACCCCGGTCATGCTCTGTGTTCACCGAAAGGGGGCCACACGCTCCCTTCCCCCAGGGCATGCCCTTCTCCCCGAAATCTATCGCAGTGTTGGCCAGCCCGTCCTGATCCCCGGAGATATGGGCACCTATTCATATGTGCTTGCAGGATCCGAAAAGGCTATGGTTCTGAGCTTTGGATCCAGTTGTCATGGCGCGGGCCGGGTCATGAGCCGCACCCAGGCTACAAAAAAGGCAAAAGGTCGAGCGATTCATCGCGAGTTGGAAGATAAAGGGATCTACGTACAATCTAGGGGCAAAAGGACCCTCAAGGAAGAAATGCCAGAGGCCTATAAGGACGTATCACAGATCGTAGAGGTTGTCCACGGAGCCGGACTGGCTCTCAAGGTCGCAAGGCTCAGGCCCCTGGGGGTTATCAAGGGCTGAACTCACTCTAGGCATCCATATCGGTCAAAGGGCCGTTCCAAGACGTCAAAGGCATTCATAACAGTTAGTTCCATTTCGGTCAATCAAAAAACATGCGAAAGTGCGCCAGGGGGCAAAGGAACTCGTTAGAAGGCAGGAGAACCTTGGGAAGAGAACTTATAACGGCATCTGTGATCCTGGCAGCGGGACGCGGGAGCCGGATGAAAGGCTTTGATGGCAGTAAGGCGTTGCTACCATTAATCCCGAGGAACTCGTCATTTGATGGGGATCGTCCCATCCTGCTGGAGATACTCCACAGACTGCCTTCCGGTCCCAAGGCTGTGGTTGTCCATTATAGAAAGGAGGACGTGATCAGGGCGACTCGAGGCTTAGGCCTTAACTATTGCGAGCAGTTGGAGCTCAACGGAACCGGTGGGGCCCTACTCGCAGCAAAGGAGTTCCTGGAGGCCCAGGACTGCCAAAATGTCATTATCACCATGGGTGACGTCCCGTTTGTAAGGAAGCTGACCTACCAGGCGGCCATAGCCAAGCTGGAAGACAGGGACTTAGTGGTACTTGGGTTTCGGCCTGAGTCAAAAAGACAATACGGAGTGCTTCAGATAGAAGGGGCTATGGTAAGAAAGATCATTGAATGGAAATACTGGAGCTCGTACCCGGAAGAGACGAAAAAGGCCTTCAGCATATGCAATTCAGGGATTTATATTGCAAGGAGAGAAGAGTTGCTCCGCTACCTCCCGGTACTCGCCTCAAGACCTCACAGGGTCCAAAAACAGATTGACGGAAGGCTCACCCAAGTGGAGGAGTTTTTCCTCACGGATATCATAGAATATATGAATGAGGGGGGACTAGAGATCGGCTACCAGGTTGCCGAGGAAGAGGTGGTGATGGGTATTGACGACATTGGTGCCCTTACAAGGGCCCAGGAGATCTTCAAATCCAGAGCAGAACCCCCCCCTGAGCAGGGCGACTAGCCCTGATCGCCCTTCAGCATTTGCGATAACCTTTTCAGATCGCTTACTCCACCAAGGGAAATCAGGGTATCCCCAGATTCGATCCGGGTCTGGGATGAGGGGTTAAAGGTCATTTTGCCGTTCTTCTTGCGGATGGCCAATATGATGATATTCGTATCCTGTCTTATGCCCGAATCCACCAGGGTAACGCCGTTTAGCCTTGATCCCTCACCTACCAGCAGCTCTTCCAGCTTCAATTCAATATCTTTGCCATGAACCGTAAGCTCCAGGAAATCAGTCACTACAGGCTTGACGATGGTATGGGCCATCTTTTGACCACCGATCAAATAAGGCAGCGTCACCCTATCTGCCCCGGCCCTCAAGAGCTTCTTTTGGGTCTGTTCATTATCCGCCCTGGCAAGGATAAAAAGCTTAGGATTTAGGCCCCTTGCGGTCATGGTTATGAAGAGGTTGTCTGCATCCGATTCCACTACTGCTACCAGGCCTTTTGCCGCGTCGATGCCTGCCTCTATCAAGACCTCCTCACTTGTGGCGTCGTCAATGATATAGGGTATATCTTGGTGTTCTAAGGTCTCCTTTGAATCGGAGGCCTGATCCAGCACGATCACCGGTATTTGATTGGCCTTGAGCTCCTGTGCGATGATCCTCCCTATACGTCCATAGCCGCAGATAATGTAGTGGTCCTTCAGCGACCTTATTTTCCGTCCCAATTTTCTCCTCCCCAAAATAGATCTGACTTGAAAGTCCACCATGGCCTGGGCCACCATACCCAGGGTGTAGGCCAAGATCCCCATCCCCAAGAAGATTATGAAGATTGTAAAGATCCTGCCCGGCTCCGATACATGTCTTATCTCTCCGTATCCCACAGTGGTGATAGTAATGACGGTCATGTAAAGGGCATCTAAGAACTGCCATTTGTCTATGACCATATACCCGATAGTGCCGATAAACACTACCATTACCAGCATAATCACGCCCCGTATGATCTTCAACGATCCACGGGAAGAGATGGCATCATCAACGGTTTTTCTGGTGATCATTTGCAGGTCCACACTCTCTCTTGGTACGTTGGATTAGAGATGTCGGATTTCGATCTTACGCTGCGGCCGTTTTGATGTGAAGAAAGGCGATCAGAAAGGCTGCCGCGTCATTCCCGCGAAGGCGGGAATCCAGTGGTCTTATATTGTTATGGACTCCCGCCCCTGTTCAAGCCAGGGGCTGGCTCTGCGCGGGGGTGACGAGACATGGGGTTTTTACGGAGGCATCAAGTTCGCGTTTAAGTCTCATTTCGCGGGTGATGAACTGACCGCTTCCACGGTAAATTCGCTTAAATTATCGGGTAAATTCCCAAACACGATCATGAAAGGAATGGATGCGCCTGATGCCACATTGAGATTCATATTGTTGATGCCGGAGCGGTTTTCCATTGCCCTGTCGATCTCCTCTATGGGGAGGACCTTGAGATCTTCCAATTTTAGGTTATTGCCGGCATAGGCCAGCTTTTGCTTTACCACCTTCCCTTTGTCATCCAGGATAGTACCCTTAACGAGGATAAAACCCAGGTTCTTTTGATATCGGTTGGTGACCAGGCCACGAATTACAAATAACTGCCCTGATTTCTTTGAATCAACAAACGAGCCGGTTACATCCTTGAATGAAAGCAGCCTCGCACTTATATCGACAGCCTCCGGCTTCTCTCCTCGCTTAAGTATAGACAGAGAATCAGGAATAAGCTCAGGAGCCCAAAAGAAAATTGCGGCCGTTGCCCCAACAAGCAACAGGATGATGACAAGGAAAACGGACAGGAAATGGGACCTTCTGGGCCGTTTGTCATAGTAAATTGCCGAAGGGACCTCTGCCTCTTCCGGATACATCTCATCGGCATCTGGCTTTATAGCGGTAGGTGGGACATATCTCCGGGGCATCTCTTGCTTGTCCGGTTCCTCTTCTTCAGGCCCCTCAAGATCTTGGGCGGCTTCCCCCTCGAACCCGCGCAAGTCTTCCAAGGAGTCTTCAAAGAGCTTGTCAAAATCTATCTCCTGATCCCTACGTTCGGCTTCGGGCCTTTTTCGTAATTCCTCCCTACCTCTGGCAGCCACATGGGCCTCTTCAACGAAGAGTTCTCCGGGAGGATATGCCTCAAAGACATGTTTACAGACCGAACACCTTACCTTGGCACTCGCATCCTTGATTCGCGTTTCATCAATATTGAACCTTGTCCCACACTTCTGACACTCAATAACCACTGATATACTCCTGCAACTCCTTAATCCTGGAATCCTGCCCTTAGAGGGATGGCAGCCCCCTTAAAGAATGTTCGATTTTTTGCTTTTTGTCAACATGTTAGCTGAAATTGATTTTGTCTAACGTTAATTTTAGATCTTAGCCTATAAAGACGGCTAGTGCTCATCTGTCAAAAATGCTCATTTCTCTTTCTTCCTGTACGCAAGGGCCATGCATGAGGCAATGAGGAGGTCATCTTCATCCTTAACCGTTATCTCATAGGTGGCTATCTTTTGGGAACTATAGATTTCCCTGGATTCTGCCTTGAGCCTGCGGCCTGTTTTAGCAGGATTATGAAATACAACATCTACGTTTAAGGCCACCGCCATTCTTCCATGTGAATTGCAGGAAGCCTGGAAGGCCTCATCCATGAGAGAGAAGATGGCGCCCCCATGCACCATGCCAAAGATATTGGCGTCTTCCCCCTGAGGCGCCATTTGGACTACGGCATGTCCCGGTGCCACGTCTATCAGCTCAAGGTTCAGTCTTGTTGAAGACCACTTCTCATCATCCATATTGCGCACCTAGTGCTAGATCCTAGATCCTGGATAGTTGCCTTACTCCTTCAGTCTTGCGCAGCGAAAAAAACGGTGAAGGTGGTTTCACCGGATTTGTAACAGTCCCTCTTTCTTTTGCAAAAATCACAGCTGCTTATCCTTCCCGGGCATATATCCTTATCGAGGGGGATGTAGCGGCATCTTGAAGAGGTCATTTTGATCTTGAAGTTATAACGCTCAGAGAAGATTTTCATGCGCAGCAAATCCACGCCCTTACCGCCGGCATTAAAGTCAAAGCGTCGCTTGGAGGAATAATCCATTGTCTCATGGGTTGTAAAAAAGCCTTCAAAGATATGCCTTTGATTATCGCCGGTAATGCCGACACCATAATCCCGAACAATCAGCTCCGCCCCATTGCCCCTCTTTATGACGAATATCTCTATCTTTCCCTCGTCCGGGGTGTTTTCCACTGCGTTCCTGATCAGGCCCACCACTACCTTTTTCAAGGCATCAGGAGGCATCTTGATTACTGTACCGGGCTGGAGGCGGGTTTTCAGATCCACCTGCCTGTGGGAAAAAAGGGGCTTGATCTCTTCCAGGACCTGAGCTACGAACCTATCCAACGAGAGGTCTTGGGGCGTGCCCTCGCTGGGTCTGAAGATTTCGTCAATACGCCTCCTTACGGTTTCAACTACCCTTCCTTCACCAACCTCTCCCGCAACCAGGCTCTCCAATTCATCGGCACATTCATCCAACATTAAGGAAAGTACATGATGAGTGTCATAGGGCCTGCCTCTCATAATGTCTTCCACCTGGTACTGCAAATCCAGAATTCGCGTCAAGTTTCTCCGGGCCCTCTCAATGGTGGGTCGCCACGTCTCCTCCGGGAGGGAAGAAAGCCTCTTTGAAAGGATATTCATTGAGGCGCTAAGTACGGACAGGGGGGTCTTAAGCTCGTGGGAAAGGTGATTTATGACCTTATCCTTGGCCCGGTTCTGGCTCGTTACCTCCCTATAGGCCTCCTGGATCTCTTTTGAAAACCTGGCATTTTCCACAGACAGCGCCACGGTACCGCCGATCATGCTAAGGAGTTCGGCATCAGTCCTGTCAAAGACGCCTGTCTTCTTATTCATGGCGCAGAGGACCCCAATAGTCCTTTCCTTGCTCTTTAGGGGTACATCGAGGAGATTTCTGGACATAAACCCAGCCTGGACATCCACATCAGCGTAAAAATCAGGGTCTTTGGACGTATCAAGGACAATAGCAGGATCTCCGGTGCGGATGACCTTGCCCGCAACCCCTTTACTGGCGGGAAATCGCATCTCCTTTATCCTCTTTTCAGCTGCTGAATCGTCATGGGCCGCAGCCTCGAAATAGAGTTCACCCTTTTCTTCATCCAGCAGTATAACCAGTGCTCCTTCCACATCCAAGAGATGCTTGATCTCTCCGCTTATGTAATCGAGAAGTTCATCCAGATCAGGATACTCCGGCAGGGCCATACTTATCCGGAGCAAGGCCTCATTATTACGGGCGATCCGCTTTTCATGTGTAATATCCCTCAGGATAACCAGTTCGCCGGATGGCTCTTCCTCTGTCTCCGAATAGACGGCGGCCCTGACCACCACATCCAGCAGCCGGCCGTCCTTTGTGAGCCTTCGTGTCTCATGCCGCAATATGACCCTTTCTTCGAAAAGCCTTTGAATCGCCTCTGTTGTCTCATCCTCGAGTCCGGGCGGAACATAGGGAATGGTCTTCCCCTCCAGTTCCCGGAGGGTCCACCCAAAGGTCTCCGTAAATGCGGGGTTCAGATATGAGACGCGTCCATTCAAGGTGAAAACCACAATGGGATACGGGACAAAGTCGAGGAGGGTCCTGTACCGCCTCTCCGAGTTTCTAAGCGCCTCCTGTGCCCTAAATTTTTCCGTGATATCGCGGGCAATGCCCCGGAATCCGATTTTTTCTCCCTTCTCATCGGTAATGAGGTTAGCCGAAAGCTCAATGATCCTGATCCCCCCCTTTTTATCGATAATCCTCCAGATGATGTCAGCAAAACCCCTCCCTGTCCTGTATATCCTATTAAAGTTCTCAAAGGCCTTTTTTGCATGGGTCTCATCCATGAATTTGGTAAAACTCTGAGACTGTATCTCTTCCTTTGGGTAGCCGAAGATCTTGCAAAGCGAACTGTTGAAATAGAGGAAGTTGCCCTGAATATCTACTTCATAGACCCCTTCTTGAATATTTTCCACAAAGGCCTGATATCTCTCCCCTGCTACCCTATCCCAAGGAGTCACAAGGCCTTCGCTCCCGGACCTTTTTTGTGGCGCGGATTTTCCTGGTGGGCTTTTGGAGGAGGATTTCTGAGCCCTGGATGTCTGACCCTTTTTCATGCTGGCCTGATTCTGGTAAGGGATATTTGCCGTATTGTTTCCTTCTTCCGGCTCGCAGGGGAGGCCTCCGGCCCGAGAAGCGAGCTGGAGACCGGAACTTTGAACATTTAACCGAATCCTTATATATCATATTGAAAGCATTGTCATTACAATTTTGGAGCCCAAATGCCATCTTGCAAAGGCGGTCCATTTATCATATACTACGACCCTGAAGTTGCAGAGAGTCCTAAGAGTGACAAGATGACAAAATCAGGAAAAATACCAAAGGCCACCATAACCAGGCTTTCCATTTATTACAGGCAGCTGGAACTACTGGAATTTGATGGCTATCGCATGGTCTCGTCGGAGAAGTTGGCGTGGTTGTGCCAGGTGAATCCAGCCCAGGTGAGAAAGGATCTCGGCTATTTTGGGGAATTCGGCATCAGGGGTGTAGGTTACGATGTAATCGACCTCCAGACCCAAATAAAGGGGATTTTGGACGTTAACCGCAATTGGAACCTGGGGATCGCTGGTATCGGCAACCTGGGCTCTGCCCTCTTGCTGCACCAGAATCTTCCGGCAAGGGGTTTTAGATGTGTTGCTGCATTTGACAATGACCCCGGCAAGATCGGGAAAACGACTGCCGGTGGTTTGAAGATCATAGACATTAGGGACTTGAGGCAGGCCGTTGAGGACCTAAAGATCAAAATCGGGGTGATCACCACCCCCCCTTCGGCAGCTCAAGGCGTGGCAGATCTCTTTTTGAATGCAGAGGTGAATGCCATCCTGAATTTTTCGCCGACCAGGATCATTGTGCCGGACTGCTGTCTGGTTGAAAACATCGATTTTACTGTAAGGCTGGATATGATCAGCTATAAACTGCATCACCAAATAGGAAGCTAGGGAACTGCTAGTAGTTGCCAAGGTCTTCTTTGTTAAGGAGGGAGTCATGAAAAGGAATTGGGGGTCCGTATTTATTCTATTGTTTCTTCTTGCCTTTTTGGGCAACTGGGTGTTTGCCCAGGAAACAAAGGGCCCAAGGATCGTAATAAGAGAAGCGGAACGCGACTTTAAGGATATCAAAGAGGGAGAAACTCTCGAACATACCTTCCGGGTCTTCAATGAGGGTGATCAAATCCTGGAGATAAGAGAAGTCAAACCCGGCTGAGGGTGTGCCGTGGCCCACTTTGACAAGACCATTCCCCCGGGCGGGGAGGGAAAAATCACTCTCAAGGTCAATACCAAGGGATACCAGGGAAAAGTCACGAAGAGCGCCAAGGTCTACCATAATGACCCCAGGAGTGAGGTGCTCGTGCTAAAAGTAACCGCTAATGTGAAAGTACCTATCTATCTCTCGTCTCGGTATGTCAGCTTCCAGGGGTGGGCAGATCAAAGCGCCACCCGGGTGATTGAAATCAGGGCCGAACTGGATAAGCCATTGAAGTTGACCCCGATCGAGTTTAACCTTGCTGATAAATTAACTTACACCATAGAAGAAATCCAAGAGGGCAAGAGATTTAGGATTACGTTCAAGACTATCCCTGGCGATCACCCGACCCTCTCAGGGTTCTTAAAACTAAAGACCAATTATCCCGAAAAACCGGAAATAACGGTACGAATAAGGGTCCTGGCAACTAAGAAGGGTTAAAACTCCTCAGGCATTGGCCGACCTCCCCGGTTTTTCTTTCACCAGCCTGCTGCCATGGGCCCGCACAGGCAAGCTTCAGGTTATCTTGCCACCGAGGCCGGGGAAAGCCAAAAAGGGCTATGAGAAGGACCGCATTGCATATGCTATGGAGGAATAGTGGCGCAAAAAGAAAAGCTTTTGGTGGAGATCTTCGCCGATGGTGCCTGCAGAGGAAACCCCGGGCCAGGCGGTTATGGGGCGATCTTGAGATATGGCCAGAGGGTGAAAGAGGTTTCAGGGTGCAAACAAAGGACCACAAACAACCGCATGGAGTTGCTGGCCGTTATAGAGGCCTTGCGACAACTGAAGAGACCTTGCAGGGTGAGGGTAGTCACGGATTCGAATTATGTGGTGAAGGGAATGACAGAGTGGATATCCAGATGGATCAAACGGGACTGGATAAATTCCCAGAATGAACCTGTTGCCAATAGGGAGCTGTGGGAAGAACTGTTGAAAAGGAGCCGGCCTCACCAGATAGAATGGGTATGGATCAGGGGGCACAATGGACATCCGGAAAATGAACGTTGCGACAAGATGGCGAGGGTTGCTATAAAGGGATGCCAATAATTGTAGCATTCCCCCTCTGGAGGCGACAATGAAATGCCAGAAGTGCAACTACACGAGCTTTGATCATAACGAGATCTGTCCAAAATGCAAACAGGATATCTCCTCTGAGAGGGACAGGATGAGACATCCTAAATATAAGGAGAATCCCCTATTTTTGCTTGGGGCCTTGATCGGAGAGAGCGAGGCGTCGGACACCAAGCCCAGTATGGGGTATACAAGGGATGCGGGTATATCATCGGGTCCTGTTCCTGCGGAAGAAGTAACTAGGGAGGATGAATTTATCCTTGAGCCGGACTTCCGTCCCCCAAGAGGTTATGATGTTGAAAGACCCGTTGATTCCGAATCACTGGAGTTAGATGGTGAAATAGACTTCAGCCATCTTGATGCATTGCTAGAAGATGATTCAGAGCTCAATGTTGATGAAGGTAGCATCAGGGAAGATGAAGACTACCCTGAACTGGAGCCATTGGATTCGATCCGTCGAGGAAAAACTGAGGGTTTGGATTTATCACCCGCTGCTGACCAGGAAGACCTCGAAACATTAGAACTGGACCTTGAACCGGAACGATCGAAGAATAAATCCTCTTGAACTCAGATTAGCCTTGACCTTATATAAGACAAGAAATATAATACCCATCCAATGCCGAGATAGCTCAGTCGGTAGAGCAGCGGACTGAAAATCCGCGTGTCCACAGTTCAATTCTGTGTCTCGGCACCATAAAAACTTCATTAATAAAAAGGGGTTAGCCATCGTGTGGTTAACCCCTTTTTCTTTGAAGCGTATTCGACCTCGCGTCCTTCTACGATTCTCGGAACATACCCCGGTGAAATGGCTTATG
>JAZDES010000217.1:0-3196 GCA_043808585.1 Pseudomonadota bacterium
GCTGGTGAAGATCGATCCAAAATCCATCGGAGTGGGGCAGTATCAGCACGATGTGAATAAAACCGCCCTCAAGCAGGGGCTTGACGACGTGGTGGTCCATTGTGTGAACGGGGTAGGAGTTGAAGTCAATACAGCAAGCGAACAGCTTCTGGCCTATGTGTCCGGCCTGGGACCGCAGCTTGCAAAGAACATCATTGCTTACAGGAATGAGCAAGGCCCTCTCAAATCCAGAAACGAGCTGAAAAAGATCACAAGACTGGGGCCCAAGGCATTTGAGCAGGCAGCCGGCTTTCTCCGGATTCAAGGTGCCGACAACCCTCTGGATAGGAGCGCGGTCCATCCCGAATCATACCCCATTGTCGAGTCTATGGCCAGGGACTTGGGATGCAGTGTCCAGGAGTTGATTCGAGATGATGGTGTGCGGAAACAGATCGAGCTATCCAAATATGTGACGGATACCGTGGGAATGCCCACGCTCGTAGACATTCTCTCGGAACTGGAAAAACCGGGCAGGGATCCCCGCAGGCAATTTGAAACCTTGGAATTTACCGAGGGGTTGGAGACCATAGAGGACCTGCAGGCCGGCATGAAACTGCCGGGAGTCGTTACGAATGTGACCGCCTTTGGGGCCTTCGTGGATGTAGGAGTGCATCAGGACGGCCTGGTCCATATCAGCCAACTGTCGGATCGCTTTGTCAAGGACCCACGGGAAGTGATCAAGGTCCAGCAGCAGGTGATGGTGACTGTCCTGGATGTGGACCTGAACAGGCGGAGGATCTCCCTGTCCATGAAAGAGGCCATGGAAAAGCCCATAAAAAAGGACGGCGACAGGGGGCCGGAGCAAAGGGAAAAGGGCGTCCAAAGGACCCCGCCCAGGAAAATGTCAAAGGAAATATCTCCAAAAAGGGGAAGACGATCAGCCCCCGGTCCCTTTAACAATCCATTCGCCAATGCCTTCAAAAAATAACTTCATGATATCCCTTATCGTCTTCTCAGGCGTTTCTTCCAGGGTTCCCTTTGAAGATTTCCTCGCAGCCTATGTCAGTCATATCACAGGATTCCGAATCGGTTTAAATGCCAATGTATTGTCACGATACATCAGGTCTGAGAAATAGCCTTTGTTTTTTTCCTCAATAATTCCTGTATTGAAAATGCAGCTACATCATCAGAAAAAAGCCTGTGACATCCTCAAAAACCGGGGGAGGGCAAGGGATGAAATCTCTTGACAGTTGTAATACTACTGGGTAATATTGATGACTCCGGTGATCCATGCATGTTGTGGTAGGGCTTCCTTCCTTGAATGTTTTTGATTAAGGACTTTACCGTCATAGGCCCTACAGTCACAGCCTGCTGATACTTACAACATCTACTATAAGAACAGGAGGAGAGCAAAACATGAAAAAAATCAAAATTTCATTGGTGATTGGGCTGGCTTTGTCATTGGCACTGTCTCTGGCCAACATTGCCCTCGCCCAGTCCGAAAAGGATCGACCGTTCAATGGAAGTTATACAGCCACCTACAAGGTCGACTCCAAACACGCTTACAAGATCGAATCCAGAGATTTTACAAACATCCGGAGTTTCTATACCGGCGAGGGGAACTTCAGCTATCTTAGCTCCAGCAAGGTTGTGGGTCAGGGCATATGGGTCTGGGACGAATCTATCGGCACATTAAGGGATGAAATCACCCTGACTGCTCCCACTTTTGAAAGGGTCTATGCCAGGATCACAGGAACGCAGTCCGGTAGCCAGTTCCGTGGGACTTACATCATATGGGGCGGGACCGGGATCTATACCAAAGCCACCGGAAGCGGAACAGTCTCTGCGACCCTTAACACCACGCCTGATGGAGGGACCATCACTGCTTCCATGGATGGGACCATCACCTATCCTCCACAGCCACCGCTTCCAAAACCTGTTCAACCAGCTCCAGCCCCAGCGACTGGCGTGAATGGAGCGCCAGCACCCCACCTTGTGCCAAGGCCATTGATTGCAACTTATGACCCGACTACGCCCTGGAAACATCTGGTGGAAAGAATGATCGTTGAAAAAGATGTTCCTATACCTACACGCGACGGATTAAGACTGTCTGGCGACGTTTACCGCCCTGCAAGGCCAGGGAAATACCCGGTCGTCCTGACCTATACCGTCTTCGCCAAGGATTACAATTGGCAGACGGGATATCCGGGATGGGACGCTGCTTATGAGCCATGGATCTGCGCAACTATGGACACAGCGCCGTTTGAAGCACCTGATCCGGCTTTCTGGGTTCCCCTTGATTATGCAGTCGTCATTGTGGACCCAAGGGGTGTTTCTAGGTCGCCAGGAACCAGGAAAACGGATTCCTGGGATGCCTACGACGCCGTTGAATGGGCCGGGGCACAGGAGTGGAGTAACGGGAATGTAGGCACGAGCGGTGTTTCTGCTCTTGGGGGGTTCCAGTTAGGTGTAGCTGCCCTGAATCCGCCGTCCCTGAAAGCCATTGCTCCCTGGGAAGGCTCGGGTACTGGTAACTGGCGGCAGGGCGGAGTAACACGCACCTTAGAAATAGGGAGGATGCTAGCCGTCCCCCGTAATCCTGCATGGGATCCGCCGGCCGTAGAGCGTCAGGATGATCCTAATCCGAAACCGTGGTATGAACAATACGCCGGCATTAAGGCCCCCATGGTTGTGGGTGCTTCATGGTCAAGTCATGGTCTGCTCACGGAACCCGCCTTTAATCACTGGAGATTTGTCGGCTCCCAGAAATGGCTCTATAGCCATGGTCGGGAGAAATGGGCTCCGTACTACCAAACGGAATACCTGGCAATGCTGATCGAGCACTTCGGTCATTTCCTGAAAGGTAACGATGACCGAATACTGGATACGCCGCGGGTTCGTGTGGAGGTACGGGATACCCGCTACACTTATACGGTTCGCATGGAAGACGATTTCCCAATTCCCAGAACCGAGTATAAGGAGATCTACCTTGATGCAAACGGTGCGAAGCTGGATTTTAAAAAGCCTGCGGCAAGTGGCTCGCTCAGTTACCTCTCGACGACTGAGGAGTCGGCAAAATTTGATTATACTTTTGCAGAAGACACCGAGCTTACGGGATATATGAAGGTGAAGCTGTATCTTGCTCCTGTGGATGCTGATGATGCCGACATCTTTGTCACGTTGAGAAAGTTCGACAGGAACGGCAAAGAGGTATTCT
>JAZDES010000218.1:0-2002 GCA_043808585.1 Pseudomonadota bacterium
GCCTCTCTTCTCGATAGGCCTTGGTCCTTGCTCTCATCAGACGATGGTGGCAAAAGGAGCATTTTTCCACCACCCCTCTCATACGCGGAGAGACCTCTGGAGAGAGCTGACGCTCCATGCCTTTGGAAAAGGGCTGGGCCAAGGCATATCCGTCCCACCAATTGAAATACCTAGCATGATAGGGGCACGCAGCCTGGCAGTACCTGCATCCTATGCAACGGGTGTAGATCTGGCTCACGATCCCAGTGTGGTAATCCATCTGCGTAGCGGTGGGGGGACAAACTGTAACGCACGGCGTCTTGTGATGACAGTGCATGCAAGGCCGTGGAAAATAGCTCACCTCCGTGTGGGGGAAAGGCTTGCCATTGGTTATCTTGAAGATCTGCATCCATGTGATGCTTCGTTCCTTGTCCGATTCGTCAGGCCTGACAGTAACATTGTTTTCCGAAGCACAAGCGACCATGCAGGTTCCGCAGCCGGTACACTTATCTAGATCGATCACCATCCCGTATCGGTATTTACCCTCTTCAACCTTTTTCATCACTTACCCCAACTGTTCCCATGCGACCAGATTCTTGCACGTTCAATCTGGAACTGGTATCCAGTAGTCAGGAGCCAGAATTGTAGAGACGACCAAATCTTTAAAATCCTTTGCAGGTGCTCTTTTCATTCTGGCTTCTGACTCCTGGATTCTGGATACTCTGAATTGGAATTCATGCCTTTAGGATCCTTACATGAGTACGCCACCAGACCGGCAGTCCGCTCAAGGGGTCTTTTCCCGGATCGATGATTTCGTTGGGGTTAGCCCCTTTATTTTGCTGGAAATCATCGTAAGCAGTGTGGCCCAGCCCCAGAGGGAGATACAGGGCCCCCGGCATAGCCCCTTCAAAAATATTGACGCGAGCCTTGATCTTTCCTGCAGGAGATTCGATGATCATGGAATCTCCCGACTTGAGGCCGTGCTCTGAAGCGGTATCAGGATGTATATCAGCGAAGACCTCATGTCTCTGCAATTGATTGTCAAAAAGGGTTTTATAGAGATACGGCGGACTAGGCACCCAACCGCTGGAGAGGTTGATCAAAGCATAGGGCACCAAGAGGAGAGGATATTTCTCTCTGTTCACTGAGTGGGAGGTCTCTTCATAGTGAGGCAAATAGACCTCATCCCCTTCTGCGCTGATGCCCATATCTTTTAGGGTGGATGGCAGGGCCCCTTCCTTGGCTGAGTTGTTCACCGCCAACTCTATCTCAGAACTTGAAAATTCAAACTTGCCGGTGGGCGTTTTAAAGACGGTCCCAAGATTTCCGGATTGGCGGACAGGGCGATACCATAACCCACTTGCACTCATCTTTTTCCACATGTCGTCAAAGGAGTCGTAATCTGTCTGTGCGGAGCTGCGGTCTGGGAGCCGTTTCCATGGGGGGATGGCGTCGTCATATGTTGTCAGGCCGCGGTCTGTTTCAAAAAGGCCTTTCGCGCGGTCCTTGATGGCCTCTTGGTAGCTCTTCCAAGGAAATGAAGAGGCGATAGCGCCTCCAATCATTTTGGAGAGCGCGATGATCACCTCACCGCTCTGCCTCGTGTTATATAGAGGCTCAACAACCGGGTTTGCAATCCCATACAATGGATACTGAAGCCCAATAGGCCACACAATGTCTTCCATCTTTTCAAGATAAGAGTGATCCGGCAATACGAGATCGGCCATAAGGGAGGACTCGTCTTTGTAAGGGGAGAAGCTGACAACGAACGGGACCTTTTTGAGCGCCTTTCTGAAGAGGCCTCCGTCCGGAAGGGTATGGGCCGGGTTCGCAGAGAAAAGGAGGAGTGTATCCACAGGCGATTGGTCCGCTTCCACAATGGTCTCGGCGAGTTTGTTGATCAGGGCACGGGTGAACGGGAAATTCTTGCCCCCAGCCGTATCAAAACGGGGTCTTCTGAGCCCTTGTCGAGCAACCTCGTCCGCTTCCACTGCAGGCCACGGCTTCAGTGGGAGAGGGTCAT
>JAZDES010000219.1:0-4514 GCA_043808585.1 Pseudomonadota bacterium
TGAGGAGTAAGATGACAGACCGTGAGGGTCTTTTTTCCAAAGGACGTAACCCAAATTCTTCACAGCCTGTGGCACGCCCCCTTACCTTTAAATATCCCGATGTAATCGGGACACAGGCAGGGGAGAGGAAAAAAGACCCTCACGGTCCTCTGCCTTTCTTTTAAAACGCTAAAGTATTACTGATTTCTTAATTTCATGAATGCAGGAGGTGAGTGATGAGCACAGAGATTCCTACCCGTGAAGAGGCCTATAATCTTTTGACAGAATACAATAAGAGCGAGAGCCTTATCAAACACGCCTTGGCAGTAGAAGGAGTCATGCGGTATTTTGCCCGAAGGCGTGGCGAGGATGAAGAAAAGTGGGGGATCATTGGTCTGATTCATGACCTTGATTATGAGCAATTCCCAGAAGAGCACTGCCGCAAGACTGGAGAGATCCTTAGAAAAAACTCCTGGCCTGAGGAATACATCCGGGCAGCGGTAAGCCACGGTTGGGGGATCTGCTCAGATGTCGAGCCGAAGACAGAACTCGAAAAGGCCCTTTACGCCATTGATGAGCTGACGGGTCTGGTGGTCACCACAGCCCTGGTCCGCCCCTCCAAAAGCGTACTGGATGTAAAGACAAAGTCGGTAAAGAAGAAGTGGAATGACAAGAGATTTGCTGCCGGGGTGGACAGGTCCATTATTGAGAAGGGGGCCGGGATGTTGGGAATAGAGCTTTCAGATCTGATCACGGATACCATCGCGGGAATGCAGGAGGTGGCCGAGGAGATCGGGCTTAAGGGAGAGGGCTAGGGAAAAGAGGATCTTAACATCTTGCTGATATATCTTGGAGAAACGCCTGATGGCAGGGGGTCTCAAATGAAGGGAGCCTCAAGAAGGGAATTCATCAAGACCTGCTTTTGCTCGGTAATCGCAGCGTCTAGTCCTCTCCTTATCTCTCTTTTTACCGCATGCAGGGAGGAGCAAGGATCTACATCCTTGCCTAAGATACCAGGGGGTGAGAAGAGGGACCAATTCCCAGTCAAAGAAGGAGTAAGGGCCGAATCGGATTTTGAGCCGGGTTATTTGAGACTCCACAGGACCGGGGAGCTGAAGAAAAGGGGCAAGGATCTCTGGGAGATGATGAGGAGCTGTGAGCTTTGCCCCAGGAAATGCGGTGTCAATCGATTAGAAGGAGATGAGGGGTTCTGTCAGGCCTCCGCACAGCTTGAGATCTCTTCCTATCACCCCCACTTTGGAGAGGAAAGGCCCCTTGTAGGGAAAGGTGGTTCCGGGACCATATTCTTAACTAATTGCGGCCTTAGATGTGTCTTTTGCATAAACTGGGAGATCAGCCAGGGGGGAATAGGGGAGCCCAGGAGTATCGAAGATCTGGCAGGGATGATGCTCCGGCTCCAAGGAATGGGATGCCCCAACATAAATCTTGTTACTCCCACCCACTACTCCCCTCACATCGTACTGGCCCTGGATGTGGCGTCAGGCAAGGGCCTGAGGGTTCCAGTCGTTTACAATACCTGTGGATGGGAACGGTTAGAGATCCTGAAAATGCTCGACGGCATTGTGGATATCTATTTACCGGATTTCAAGTACTGGGACGGAAAGATGGCGGCAAAATATTCATCAGGGGCAGAGAGTTACGCGGAGATTACCAAGACAGCCCTCCTGGAGATGAATCGTCAGGTGGGTGTTGCAAGACCCGCCGGTGACGGGCTCATGTATCGGGGGCTGATGATACGCCATCTGGTGATGCCAAACGGGGTGAGCGGAACCAGACAGGTCATCGAATGGATAGCCGGGAACCTTCCAAAGGATACCTACCTGAATATCATGTCTCAGTATCGGCCCATGTACAAGGCATTTGACTACCCAGCGATCTCCCGCGGGATAACCACGGAAGAATACGCAGATGCTGTTCGATGGGCCAGGAAAATGGGCCTTACTAACCTGGATATTCAAGGGTACCGACTGCAATGAAGGGCGCTTGATCTCCTATTTGTGAATGAGTTTATAGGCTTGGGGAGACCCAATTGAGAGGCAAGAAATTTTGAAGGACATAAGGTTTGTGGATATATAGGATATCGGGGAGGAACCAATGAGCAGTTTTGGCGAGCGGATTATTCGTGCTTCCAAGCTGGATGCAAGCCTCTATGAAGAGGTTGAGAAGGACAGAGGGGCCATTCGTCAGGCCGTGGCAGTGGTAGTTCTTGCCAGTATTTCAGCTGGGTTGGGGGGAATAGCAAAGGCAGGGTTCGGTGGGCTCTTCATAGGGACACTCACCGCCCTTATCGGATGGTGTGTCTGGGCCTATATCACCTACATTGTTGGAACAAAGGTCCTACCGGAACCGCAGACCAAGGCAGATTATGGTCAATTATTAAGGGCGATAGGATTTGCCAGCTCTCCCGGGTTGATCCGGGTGATAGGTATTGTCCCGGCATTAACAAAGATCGTTTTTTTGCTCACCACGATCTGGATGCTGGTAGCAATGGTCGTAGCGGTAAGGCAGGCACTTGACTATCAGAGCACATTAAAGGCAGTGGTGGTCTGCGTGATCGGCCTGGTTGTCCAGGCACTATTTTTTGCCCTTCTTTTCTCCATATTTGGTGCACCTGGAAGCCCGGTCTAATGCTCCGGATGGAGCGAGACCTGAAAGACCTGAAAAAAGAAATGGTTCTGATTGAGGGGGAGGAGCACAAGCCATGCGTCTTGACAGCAAGAGGGCCGTATTCGGATGGAGCATGTATGACTGGGCGAACTCGGCATTTGCCACTACGATCATGGCCGGCTTCTTTCCGATCTTTTTTAAGGGGTACTGGAGCGTTGGCGCAGACGCCACTGTAAGTACAGCCAGGCTGGGCCTGGCGAATTCCATTGCAGGTATCGCCGTGGCCCTGGCGGCCCCTCTACTGGGTGCCATTGCCGACAGGGGATCATCAAAGAAGAGATTCCTTATGTTCTTTGCATATATGGGTGTAGTGATGACCTCGTCCCTGTATATGGTCTCGAAAGGCGACTGGCCCTTGGCGGTCATGCTCTATGTCCTTGCAACTATCGGGTTCTCAGGAGGGAATATCTTTTACGATGCCTTGATCACGGGAGTTGCATCTGAGGAAAGGATGGATTTCGTCTCCGCGCTCGGTTTCTCTTTGGGATACCTGGGCGGGGGCCTCCTTTTCGCCATGAACGTATGGATGACCCTGAGCCCTGGAACCTTTGGGTTTGCCGATGCAGGAAATGCCGTGAGATTTTCATTCATCTCTGTGGGTATCTGGTGGGGTGTTTTCTCTATCCCGCTCTTTTTGTTTGTCAAAGAACCGAAAAATAAGGAGGCAGAATCCGGGGCAAGCACGGTTTGGGCAGGTCTCGCTCAGCTAAGAGATACATTTCAAGAGGCCCGCCACCAGAAAACCATTTTTCTCTTCCTCCTCGCCTACTGGCTGTATATGGACGGTGTGGATACGGTTATATGTATGGCCGTGGATTACGGGATTTCTATCGGCTTTGACTCCAAGGACCTGATTGTTGCCTTACTGATTACGCAATTCGTGGGCTTTCCATGTGCAATAGGTTTTGGGTATCTTGGGGGTAAAATCGGTGCCCGGCGCTGTATATTTATTGCCATAGCGGTCTATCTGTTTGTTTGCATATGGGGTGCCTTCATGCAGAGGGCAGGTGAATTCTATATCCTGGCTGTTGTCGTCGGCCTCGTGCAAGGGGGTATACAGGCCCTAAGCCGTTCCTTTTATGCAAAACTGATCCCTGTTGACAAGTCGGCCCAGTATTTCGGCTTTTATAATATGGTCGGGAAATTCGCAGCCGTATTAGGGCCGGTCCTCATGGGTGGCGTAGGCCTCTTCATAAGGTCTATGGGATACAGTAGCAACATGGCATCACGACTCAGCATCACATCCATCGCACTCCTCTTTATAGCCGGCGGGGTCTTGTTCTATTTCGTGAATGAAGAGAAAGGAAGGCACGAACTGAGATACATATACAAATAAGACAAGGGATCTTAGGTGAAAGGTAACCGCTTATTCCCCGCCTTCGCGAGGACAAGCTTCACGGGAATGACTGAAAAAGAAAAAGTTCGGGTTTTTACGAATCCATCAATATTAGAATAGGACGATTTGAGGATATTGAGCCATGAGGGTTGGCCCGGGAGTTAAAAGACAAAGAAGAAGGGGTGTGCCATGAAGCGCAAGACCTGGTCGGGGCTGATAACGACCCTAAAAGAAGGCCAGCAAAGGGGAGGGCTTTCAAGCTGGATGGGGGACAAAGGGCCTTCGGAAGAGGGGCAGGATAAGAAGATCCAAGGAAAGGCACAGGGGGGGCCGTATGCAGACGGCAGGCCGATAGAGCCGGAGGGCAAAACGTCTGGTGGGCCGAGCATCCTTAGGTGGGTCATCTTCCTACTATTGATTGCCTACGTGCTCATGTCCTACTTCCGTGTCCCGCTCCTGACTCGCCTTGGGGAATATCTGATTGTCCAGGACCCCCTGAAGAAGGCTGATC
>JAZDES010000220.1:0-12435 GCA_043808585.1 Pseudomonadota bacterium
TCATCCCACAAGCTCCTTTTCGGGGAAAAGGGGGTTAAAAACTGAATGGATGGCCTTGAAGTTACTAATGAAATATCATGATTTCGGGAATCTGACAAAGCTTTTTTTTCAAATAGAGATGCAGAGAATTTAGGCCGTCAAGACCAGGAAGAAATAAAAGGGGTTAGCCGTGTCGGCTAACCCCTTGATTTTTCTGGAGGCGGCAATCGGATTCGAACCGATGAATAACGGTTTTGCAGACCGCTGCCTTAGCCTCTTGGCTATGCCGCCATAAAAAACAGTGATTAGTGACCAGTGAATAGAAGAAAAACTTCCCCGAACCTCTGTTCACTAACAACTATCGAATGATTTTATGGAGCGGGAAACGGGACTTGAACCCGCGACAACCACGTTGGCAACGTGGGGCTCTACCAACTGAGCTATTCCCGCAGGTTGAATTTAAAAGGCATTTTACATCAGAGAGATGTTTTGTCAACAAAAAAACCGGCCCTATTAATTGCCTTGCCTCCGCGTTACTAATACCTTTTTGAACTTCCAAAGATAGTCCAGCCCTGACCAAACAGTCAAGATCAACGCGACCCAGAGAAAGGCCATTCCCACGGCATGAAAACTCAGGTCGAGATAGGCATAGTGGAGACACAGTCCCAGGACGGCAATAGACTGAAAGAGGGTCTTGTACTTTCCAAGGGAACTTGCCGTGATGACAATTCCTTCGCTGATCGCAATCCCTCTCAGACCCGTAACAGCCATTTCTCTCATAACAATAATGAGTACCATCCAGACGGGAATTCGACCCAGGGGGATGAGCATGATCATGGTCAGGCAGATCAAAATCTTATCTGCGAGTGGATCAAGAAATTTCCCCAAGGAGGTCACCGCACCGTACCTTCTAGCAAAAAAGCCGTCCAGGATGTCGGTGATCGATGCCATGCCAAAAAACAGGGCCGCCAAAAAACCGCCCCACCTGCCCGGAATATTGAGGCATATCATGACAAGGGGGATACAGGCCAGCCTTATGACCGTCAGGGCATTGGGTAAATTGTAAATGTTTTTTTGACTACCATGGTTCATAAATTCTCAGCTCAGCCCGGATCAGGTCCCGGATCTAAGGCCTTGGTCGAAGGACGTCAGAATTGTAAGCCCTGTAATAATTAATCACCCTTTCCACAAAGGCCTTGGTCTCGGGAAAGGGGGGTACTCCGTTGAAGGACTCCACTGTCTCGGTTCCGGCATTATAGGCTGCAAGGGCCAGGATCTTGTCGTTCTTGAACCGTTCCAATAAGAGACTCAGGTAACGGGTGCCCCCCAGGATGTTATCTTGCGGGTCAAATGAGTCTTCGACATCCATTTCTTGTGCGGTTTGCGGCATTAGCTGCATCAACCCTTTGGCCCCCTTTGGTGAGACCGCCTGATGGTCAAAGTCGGATTCGGCCTTTATGACTGCCTTTATCAGGGAAAGCTCTACGTTGAATCTTTTTGAGGCCTCAAGAATGATATCCCCATAATCCTTTATATATACCGAAGCCGACTTCCGGCTTGCCCGTAAATAGAGTTTGTATCGGCTATCGGTCTTGATGTTCGTAAAATGGATGACACCCTTCTCGTCCACGTAACGGTAGATATCGCCCTGGGCCCGTGGGCTCAAAGATAGGGAAAGGGGAAGAGCCAATAGGGCGACCCAGGCTGCCCGTGAGACAATCATTATTTAACCAGCTTTTTCCAGTCAGAGAGGAAATTCTCCAGACCAATATCCGTCAAGGGGTGTTTGATCAATTGTTGGATCACCTTAAAGGGGATGGTCGCAATATCTGCACCCATAAGGGCGGCCTCAAGCACGTGAATGGGATTTCGGATGCTTGCTACGATTGTCTTTGTCTCAAAGCCAAAATTCTCATAGATAGTGAGGATCTGTTCTACCAGCTCCATGCCCTCTTGACTGATATCGTCTAATCTCCCCACAAAGGGGCTGACATAAGCGGCCCCCGCCTTTGCCGCCATCAATGCCTGAACCGGAGAAAAGCAAAGGGTCACATTGGTCTTGATTCCCTCGCCTGTCAGGATCTTTACCGCCTTGAGTCCTTCTTCTATGAGAGGTATTTTTACTACAATATTATCGCCCAGCTTGGCCAGTTCCTTGGCCTCCCTCACCATACCCTCTGCATCAAGGCTGACTACCTCGGCGTTCACAGGTCCATCCACAATACCGCATATCTCCTTGATAAGCCCCTTGAACTCTCGGCCCTCCTTGGAAACAAGACTGGGGTTTGTGGTAACCCCATCCACCATGCCCAGGTCATTGGCCCTCTTGATCTCTTCGATGTTCGCAGTATCAATAAAAAACTTCATGGTGTCTCCTTCACAATTGGATTTCCGGTCTTCCCCTGCCGGCGCCCTCCAAAGGGGCGGGGCAAGATCAGCCTTTCAGTCCCTCTTCATACTGGTCAGCACATTCTTTGCTGCAAAAGAAGTATTCCCTCCCGGCCACCGTCTTTCTTCGGGCATCCCTCCTGGGGATATAGATCCTGCAATTAGGGTCCTGAACCATCTCGTCTATTACGCCGTTGCCTCTTTTCCGATCAACACTCCTATGGGAGCCCAGTGCAACCCTTACAAGACGGTAGAAAAGGTAGGCCAGCGCACCCAGGATGAGCAGCCTAAAAATTCCCAAACTCTCCTCCTCCCATCTCCATCACGGTCTGGGCTTCGTCAGAAAGATTCTCAAGCAGCTCGGACATGGTCTTACCCAGAACAGGATGAATCAGATCCGGGGCCAATTGAACCATAGGAACAAGCACAAACCTCCTCAAATGCATGAACGGGTGAGGAATTTCCAGGTCTTCATCATTCATTATATCCTGTCCGAAGAGGAGGATGTCCAGGTCGATGGTACGGGGGGCCCACTTCCTTGTCCTCACCCTGCCCATCCTCTCCTCGATTCCCATGAGAGAGCTCAGGAGGTCTTGGGCCGACATACCGGCACTCAAGGAAATCACTGCGTTCACGTACCAATTCTGTCTCTCTACCCCAACAGGCTCTGTGCGGTAGAAATCGGATCCGGCTATGAGGGAACACCCTGTTACCCCGCGGATCAGCTCGATGGCCTTGATACAATTAGCGAGTTTGTCTCCAAGGTTTGAACCGATTCCGATAAAGGCCGTCTTTGCCATTGCTAAAGGCTCTCTTACTACCTGAGCCTCATGGCCTTCAGTCTCTCTACCGCCTCGGAGAGCCTTTCCATTTTCTGGGTAAGGGTGATGCGGAAATACCCCTCCCCTGGCCCGCCAAAGCCATTTCCAGGGGTAACCACCAGGCCTGCCTCCTCCAATAGGCGAGCCGCAAACTGGGCAGAGGTGTATCCGTCGGGGACCTCGACCCACAGGTAAAAGGTTGCCTTGGGCAGTTCCACTTCAAGGCCCACAGCCCGCAGGCCTTCCACCATAAGGTCCCGCCGCCTGGTATAAACCTGGATCATTTCCCGCACACAAGACTGGTCCCCCCGAATGGCCTCAATCCCTGCCATCTGAACGGCCTGGAAGACACCGGAGTCAATATTGCTCTTGACGGCACCAAGACCCTCTATACCCTTTTGATTGCCCACGGCAAAACCGATTCGCCACCCGGTCATGTTATAGGTCTTGGACAAGGAGTGAAATTCCAGGCCCACCTCTTTGGCCCCTTCCACCTCCAGGAAGCTGGGGGAACGATACCCGTCATAGGCCACCTCAGTGTATGCGGCGTCGTGGCATACCAGAAGGCGGTGTTTCTCGGCAAATTCCACTACCCTTTTGAAAAATCCTAGGTCAGCAACCGCTGATGTGGGGTTGTTCGGGTAGTTGAGAAACATCAACTTGGCCCGATCGGCAACTCGATCGGGGATCGCTTCAAGATCAGGCAAGAATCCGTTTTGCTTCAGGAGAGGCATGAAATAGGGCTCTCCCCCGGCAAAGATGGTGGCAATGTTGTAGACCGGATAGGCCGGCGTTGGGACCAGGGTCACATCACCCGGATCAACAAAGGCCAAGGGGAGATGGGCGAGCCCCTCCTTGCTGCCTATGAGGGAGACCACCTCCGTTGAGGGGTTCAGACCTACCCCGAACCGTTCCCCATACCATTGGGCGACCACCTCTTTAAAATCGTTCATCCCGGAGTAGGAGGGATACCTGTGATTGGCCGGGTCATCCGCTGACCTTTTTAGGGCCTGGATGATGTGAGGTGGTGTGGGGAGGTCAGGGTCACCCACGCCGAGATCAATGATATCCACCCCCCTGGCCATGACCTCTGCCTTTTTTCGATCGATCTCTTTGAAAAGATAGGGCGGTAATTGTTCCAGCCGCTCAGCCTTCTTGAAAATCTCCATGGTTAGCCATCTCCGAGTATCTTGCATGATCTATATCGCCTACCTGAGCCCTAAGACGTCCTGCATGTCATAAAGTCCCTCGGGCCGCTTGACCACCCAGAGGGCGGCCCTTACCGCCCCCCTGGCGAAATTATCCCGGTTATGGGCCCGATGGGTCAATTCCAGCCTCTCCCCTATGCCGCCAAACATCACTGTATGTTCACCCGTGATGTCTCCGGCCCTCCAGGCCTGTATTCCTATTTCCTCATCTGTCCTCTGACCGATCATCCCCTTGCGCTCATATACCCCCACCTTTTCCAGGTCTCGACCCACGGCCTCGGCAAGGATCTGGGCCAGACGCATGGCCGTCCCGCTGGGTGCATCCTTTTTCAGTCTATGATGAACCTCCAGGATCTCCATGTCATAGTCGTTTCCAAGTATTCGAGCCATCTCCCTGGAGATTTTGAACATCACATTGACGCCCACGCTCATGTTGGGGGCAAGGACACACCTGATCTTCTTTGCGAGGGTCTCGACCTCCTGAAGCATTTCACCTGAAATCCCGGTGGTCCCGATCACCATCGCCAGTCCACGCGGAACTATGGCCCTCATATGTTCGAGGGTGGCTGCAGGGGTGGTAAAGTCGATCAATACCTCTCCCCTGTCGATCACCTCCTGCAAAGAACCCATAATAGGGACGCCCAGTTCCCCGGCACCGGCCACCAGGCCCGCATCTTCATTGACTCTGGGATGGTCAGGCCTTTCAAAGGCCGCAGCCAGGGTCACCTCCGGATGCTGGGAGATCATGTTTATGATTCGTTGCCCCATACGGCCGGCAGCTCCTGCAACAATCGTCTCAAGCATGATCATTTCTCCTTTAGCAAACCATAGTCCTTCAGGGCCTTTTTCAGCTTCTCCAGATTGGCGGGGGCCATGCGATAAAGGGGGAGCCTCATCTCATCATTGATCTTTCCCATAAGTGCCAAGGAGGTCTTAACCGGGATCGGGTTGGTTTCGTAAAACATGGCCTGGCACAGATTAAACAGCTTATAGAAGAGCTCTTTGGCCCGTTCCAGATTACCGTCCTCCCAGGCGCTTACAAGCGCTGCCGTCTCCTTGGGGACGATATTGGCGACTACCGAGACGACCCCTTTCCCTCCGAGGGAAAGGACCGGGAGGGTCACATTGTCGTCTCCTGAGAGGAGGACAATATTGTCCCCTGCCAGCTTGACGATCTCGGCCATTTGGGCGAGGTTGCCCGATGCCTCCTTAACGGCTACTACTTCCGGGAGCTCTGCCAGTCTGGCCACTGTCTCGGGAAGCATGTTTACGCCGGTGCGGCCGGGCACGTTATACAGGACCTGGGGAAGAGGAACGGCCTTTGCAATTGCCTTGAAATGCTGGTAGAGCCCTTCCTGGGTCGGTTTGTTATAATAAGGGGTTACTTGCAGGGTACCGTCTGCACCTACTTCCTTGGCATGTTTGGTTAGTTCGATGGCCTCGCTGGTGCTGTTGCCGCCTGTCCCCGCAATAACAGGGATCCTCTTGTTTACTGCCTCTACGGCAATATCAATTACACGGTCATGTTCTCTCATAGTGAGAGTGGCGGATTCCCCGGTTGTGCCGCAGGGGACGATGGCGTTCGTCCCGTTTTCGATCTGAAATTCTATCAGTTCACGAAAGGTTTCCTCGTCTACTTTCCCTTCTTTAAAAGGGGTCACAATGGCCACAATAGATCCTTTAAACATGATACCCTCCTTCAATCATCAATCGTCAACCGCCAATCGCCAATCCCTTAAATCGCCTCTTCATGCAATCGGCCCTGGTAGATTATCGAGGTATTCCCCTCGAGCCATACCTGATCAAAAAAACCGTTTTCTTGTTTGAAGTGAATAGTCAATTCCTCACCACCCCTGGTCCTGACCCGGACAGGAGAGCTTGCCTTCTCCCTGACAGAGGCCACGAGGGCGCAGGCGATTGCCCCGGTGCCACATGCCAGGGTCTCATCCTCAACGCCCCTCTCATAGGTCCTTATCTCCAATTGACTGGGGCCGACCATCTTCATGAAGTCGGCGTTGGTTCCCTCGGGCGAGAAACGGCTATGGTACCGAATAGATCTGCCCTGGTCCATGACCGGGTGGTTTGAAAGGTCTTCGACGCCGACGACCACATGGGGGACTCCCGTATTGATAGAATCGCAGCTCTTCCATCCCAACTGGAAATCCATCTCCAGATCCATGGATAGCTTCCCCGGCCTCGGCATAAGGACCTTTACCACGCGTCCCTTGATCTCAGCGGAGACGGGTCCGGCCATGGTTTCAAAGGTCATTCTCGGACCGACAATCCCCTTTAAGTAGGCGAAACGGGAGACGCATCGTCCACCGTTACCGCACATTTCCACCTCCCCTCCGTCGGCGTTGAAAAAGCGCCAACCAAAGTCGTATCGGTCAGATCCGACGACAAAAATTGCCCCATCTGCACCCACAGACTCCCTGCGTCTACAGGCACTAGCCACCAGAGGGCCCATATCTTCATCCTTGATTCGACCGTCTCTGTTGTCGATCAGGATGAAATCGTTTCCGCTGCCGCTCATTTTCCAGAATTCAATGGACTCCATATGTCTTAACTCAGTTCCTCCTGGCCCGCCTCAATTCACCTTCAGGAAGTCCGGGAACCTCTCGCCCTTGACCAGGTCTTCGAAGGTCTCTCTCTCCCTGATGGTATAGAATCGGTTTTCTCTGACCATTACCTCGCACGCCCTCGGCCTTGAATTATAATTGGAGGCCATGCTAAATCCGTAAGCCCCGGCACTCATGATGGCCAGCAATTCTCCCTGCTGGCATGATTCAATCTCCCTCCCCTTTGCAAAAAAGTCGCCAGATTCGCAGATGGGTCCAACTATATCGGCCTTGATCTTCTCGCGATCTCCCTTCTTGACAGGCTGGATCAAATGATAGGAATTGTAGAGACAGGGTCGCATCAGGTCATTCATGGCCGCATCAACGATAATAAACGTCTTCTCCTTTGTGGGCTTTGTGTAGAGCACCTCTGTTACCAGGATCCCTCCATTTCCCATAATTACGCGGCCTGGCTCTAAGATCAGGGTCACGTCCGTGCCCTGGAGCTCTTGCTTTATGGCTGCGGCATATTCCCTTGGATGAGGCGGTTCTTCTCTGTCATAGGTGATCCCTAGCCCTCCCCCTAGGTCCAGATAGCTGATCCTTATTCCGCCTTCATGGAGTCTTCCGATCAACCCCTTGACTTTGCCAAGGGCGTCCACAAAGGGGCTTATCTGGGTCAACTGAGATCCGATATGGCAAGAGACCCCGGAGACCTCAAGGTTCTCCAGACCTGCTGCCAGGGAATATTGTTCAAGTGCATCTTTGATATCGATCCCAAACTTATTCTCTCTTAATCCTGTGGAGATATAGGGGTGGGTCTTTGGGTCAACATCCGGGTTGACCCTGATGGCAATCCTCGCCTTCTTGGATACCCTCCGGGATATCTCATTGAGTTTCAAGAGCTCAAGAGGAGACTCCGCATTAAACATTAGGATATCTAAACGAAGGGCATACTCAAGGTCCTCGGTATCTTTGCCTACCCCTGAATAGACTATCTTTTGGGGATCCACGCCAGCCTTTAGGGCCCGGTAGAGTTCCCCTCCGGAGACAATATCCATGCCCCCACCTTCGAGGGCAAAAAGCCTGAGTATGGCAATATTGGAATTGGACTTGACCGAAAAACAGGTCAAATGTTCAATATCATCAAAGGCTTGGTCAAAGGCCCTAAAGTGTTGCCTTAATGTGGCGTGGGAGTAAAGGTAAAAGGGTGTGCCTACCTCAACAGCCACCTCTGAGACAGGGACATCTTCACAGTAGAGTTCGTTTCTTATGTAATGAAAATGATGCATGTTTGGATTGTTGATTGACGATTGATTATTGATTATTCAGAAAGGTCTGAGTCTCAGGACGACAACCAACAATCATAAATCGTCAGTCATAAATCGTAAGTTTCGCCCTATTCGATAGGGATCCTACTGCCCCATCCGCTCCAATGAGTCGCACCTCAAAGAAATGGGTCCCCGTCGATGCCTCTCCCGGGACCTGGCAGTAAAATCCTTCGCCGGTTATCACCTCTCCTTTTATTAGCTTGAAGCCATCATACTCGATGGGGCAAGTTTCACAAGGCGTGTCGCCTGTGTCGTACCGGGCGTGATAGACTCGACAGCCCATTACGTCACCGCTCACTCGGCCTTTTCCCTCTGGGCCGATTACGCTGCCCTTCAAGACAACGGTTCCTTTCTCCAATCCGGCCTCTAACTTGGCTACCCTCAATGGCATTACCCTCTCGGGCAAGGAGGGAGAGGCCTTCTTACCGCAGGCGACCAAGATCAGGAGAATCACCCCAAGTGCAATAATAAAGAACCCTGGCCGATATCTCAAGCTTCAAGCTCCTGTCTCGCCCTTCGAAGGTTCCTTTCAACGATCTCAGGGCTTGTTCCACCAGGGAGATTCCTCCTCTTTGGAGAGGATAGCGGATCGAGCCATTCATAGACATCCTGCCCGATGTGCCCGCTAAAGCCTTTCATCTCATCAAGCGTCAGGTCACAAAGCTCTTTTTCCCGCTCAAGGGCAAAGAGGACCATTTGTCCTACGATCTCGTGTGCCCTGCGAAAGGTTATACCTCTTAAGGTCAGATAATCGGCAAGGTCAGTGGCCACCAGAAACCCTTTTTTTACGGCCTCCCTCAGCCGATCGGCATTAAAGGAGATTGCCCCAAGGAATCTTCTAATCACTCCCAGACAGATCTCCACGGTATCTGTTGCGTCAAACAGGGCCTCTTTATCCTCCTGGGTATCTTTGTTATAGGCAAGGGGCAGCCCCTTCATGGTAGTCAGAAGTGAGATAAGATGGCCGTAGACCCTACCGGTTTTTCCCCTGATCAGTTCCGGTACATCAGGGTTCTTCTTCTGGGGCATGATGCTGCTGCCTGTGCAAAAGGCATCAGATATGGTGATGAAACCGAATTCACGGCTTGCCCATATTATGAGTTCCTCACTCAGGCGGCTAAGGTGCATCATCAAGACCGATGCATTGAAGAGGAACTCGAGGACAAAATCCCTGTCGCTTACGGCATCCATACTGTTCTCACTGATCCTATCGAACCCAAGTTCCTTTGCCACCATCTCCCGATCCAGATCAAAGGTGGTGCCAGCCAGGGCAGCGCTTCCCAAGGGGAGCACATTAACCCTTATAAGGGACTCCCTAAACCGCTCCTTGTCCCTCTTGAGCATCTCATAGAAGGCGTGCAAATGGTGCGCCACGAGCACAGGTTGGGCCCTCTGTAGATGGGTGTATCCGGGCATTATCAGGTCGAAATTTTCCTCTCCAAGGGTTATGAGGGCAAGTTGCGTCTTTTTGATCAGTTCGATTACACGGTCAATGGCATCCCTTACGTAGAGACGGGTGTCCAGGGCCACCTGGTCATTGCGGCTCCTGCCTGTGTGGATCTTTTCGCCCGCTACACCTATCTTCTCTATGAGTACACCTTCTATGAGGCTGTGAATATCTTCGTAGTTGTCGTCCGGGGGTAGGTCGCCACGCTCTATCTCCCTATTTATCTCTCCGAGGGCCTCTATTATCTTGAGGGCCTCTTCCTGAGTGATTATGTCCTGGCTTGCCAACATCCGGCAATGGGCTATGCTACCCTCTATATCATGGGCATAGAGACGGTGGTCAAAACCTATGGAGGCATTGAATCTCTCTACCAGCCGGTCAGTCTCCTCCCGAAAACGGCTACCCCAAACCTTGCGAGCCATACTCATTCCCTCATGAGCCTCTCCTACCCTGCCGCAGCAGCCGGGCTATCTTGAGTCGGAGGCCGTTTAGCCGTATGAATCCCTCGGCATCCTTTTGGTTGTACACTACATCCTCCTCGAATGTGGCGAAGTCTTGATGGTAAAGGGTTGTATCGGATTTCCTACCCGCCACTATGCAATTCCCCTTATAGAGCTTTAATCTGACAACACCGTTCACATTCTTCTGGGTTTCGTCTATCAGGGTCTGAAGCATCTCCCTTTCAGGAGAGAACCAGTAACCATTATATATCATTTCTGAATAACGGGGTACCAGCCCGTCCCGGATGTGCATGACCTCCCTGTCCAAGGTGACCGATTCCATAGCCATGTGGCCGGCCCTGAGTATGGTACCCCCTGGTGTCTCGTATATCCCCCTTGATTTCATACCCACATAACGGTTTTCCACCATGTCCACGCGGCCGATCCCGTTTCTGCCCCCCAGCTCGTTCAGCCGGGTCAGGAGGTCCACCGGGGCCATAATCTCTCCATCAACAGAGACTGGATTACCCTCCTTAAACCCTATTTCGACGTATGTTGGTCTGTCGGGTGCCTTCTCTGGGGAGACAGAGAGGACAAACATATCCTCCGGGGGCTCGCTCCAGACGTCTTCGAGGATCCCCCCCTCAAAACTGATATGCAAGAGATTTCTGTCGCTGGAGTAAGGCCTTTCCCTCGTCACAGGTACAGGTATCTTCCTTGAGCGGGCATATGCCATCAGATCTTCCCGGCCCTTGAAATCCCATATCCTCCATGGAGCAATGATGTTGAGTGTCGGTTCCAGGGCCATGTAGGCCAGTTCAAACCTCACCTGATCATTGCCCTTCCCGGTGGCGCCGTGGGCTACTGCATCCGCCCCCACCTTTCTGGCGGTCTCCACCTGGCCTCTTGCTATGAGCGGCCTGGCGAGAGATGTCCCCATCAGGTATTGGGATTCATAAATGGCATTAGCCCGAAGGGCAGGGAATATGAAATCCCGGACAAACTCCTCTCTCAGGTCTTCAACAAAAACCTCATCTGCCCCGGTCTTGATCGCCTTCTCTTTCAGGCCGTGGAGCTCTTCCCCTTGTCCCAGATCGGCGGAATAGGCTACCACCGGGCACTCATATCGCTCCTTCAGCCAACTTAGGATTACGGAGGTATCAAGGCCCCCTGAATAGGCCAATACTATCTTTCTCGTCTCTCTATCCAAATAAGGCCTCCTATTCTCAACTCTCAGCGCTCATTGCCTGAAAAACCTTATCGAGTGTCTCTATCAGGGAATCGATTTCCCCTTTCTGGACGATGAGGGGGGGGAGGAAACGAAGCACTTTTTCATGGGCACAATTGATCAGGACTCCCTCTTTCAGGCAGGCATCAACTACAGGGCCGCCGGGCCTGTCAATCTCTACGCCAAGGATAAGCCCTAGTCCCCTGACCTCTTTTATGAAGCTATATTTTCGGGCAAGCCCTTCCAACCCACCTTTCAGGTACTCGCCCATGGCCTGGCAGTGCCCCAGCCGACCGTCCTCCAAGAGGGCTTTCAGCACTGCATAAGATACAGCGCTTACCAGAGGTGTCCCTCCAAAGGTGCTTGCGTGGCTTCCTGGCCCAAATGCCTTGCCCACTTCCTCTGTTGAGAGCATTGCCCCTATGGGGAGACCATTAGCCAGTGCCTTGGCCAGGGTCATGATATCTGGGGTAACGCCATAGTGCTCATGGGCAAAGAGCTTGCCTGTCCTTCCCATTCCCACCTGAACCTCATCAAAGATCAAGAGTACATTCCGCTCGTTGCACAACCCCCTGACCTCCTTCAAATACGAAGGACCGGGACACACAACGCCCCCTTCTCCCTGAATAGGTTCCAGCATCACGGCAAAGACAGAATCATCCAGGGCCTGCTCAAGGCCGTCAATGTCATTGAATGGCACAAACTTGAATCCCTGCAGCAATGGATCATATCCGGCCTGAATCTTGGCCTGGCCTGTGGCCGAAAGGGTAGCCATGGTTCGGCCGTGGAAGGAGTTTATCATAGAAATGATGATGCGTCTGTCTTGCCCGAGTTTCTCATTTGAATAACGACGGCCGAGTTTGATGGCCGCCTCATTGGCCTCGGCCCCGCTGTTACAGAAAAAGACCCTGTCGGCAAAGGAATTTTCCACGAGAAGCCGCGCCAGTTCTGTCTGAGGTCTGGTGTAGTAAAGATTGGAGACATGGACAAGTCTTTCCGACTGCTCCTTCAGGACGCGGCTTACAATTGGGGAGC
>JAZDES010000221.1:0-78542 GCA_043808585.1 Pseudomonadota bacterium
AACAATATGCTTGGGTGTGGGGATATCAGGGTTTCCCATCCCCAGGTCTATGATATCCTCTCCTTTTCGTCTTGCCTCCATTTTGATCTTGTTGACAGTGGCAAACACATAAGGCGGCAATCGGCTCATTCTCCTGAATTCTTGCATAACCCGAGTCTCCTCTGACGGTTTCTTAGGAAAAAACTGGACTCAAAAATCTTTTTTAATATACCAATAGAAGGGAAAAATCAAAATCTAATTAGAGGGAGATCTTGTTTGATTACCTTGGGAAGACAATATCCGGGTCGTCGGCCACACGCCATGCTGCTACCCCGATAACCTGGGTAACCGCCTTGACCGCATTCCAGTCTATGTTGTCCACGTGCTCGTTGTCGCTGTGGTAATTTGGATCATCGGCCTTCCATATGCACATGGCCGGCACGCCGTTCTCGTTCAGGTGTCCCTCTTCAGGGGTCCCCCAGCTTCCCCATAAACGGCCGAGGTAGACCCCTATCTCCTTTCCCACCTTTTCAACAAAATCATTTAGTTCCTTATTATGCTTCACCTCATGGTCAGGCTGGTCAGGATAAGTCCCTCCGTCTACAATGCGGGGTGGACCTCCCACGCCCACCATATCAATATCAAACCCGGCCACAGCCTCGAGCAGGGTGCCATCCCTTTTTCTATTGGCAATATACTGGACCATACCATCTGAGATTCCCTCCTCAGAGCCTGTAGAAATAAACTCGATGGTGCGCCTGGGAGCCGGTAACTTGGCGATAATCTGCGCAAGCATCATTATGGCCACTGTGCCGGTGCCGTTGTCGTTGGCCCCGCTGCAGGCCCCGTCGTCGCGGTGGGCGTGGATCAGAACCCTTTCATTCGGTCTTTCTTTTCCAGTGATAAAGGCCCTGATACTTGCGCCATCCCTGGGTTCAGTCGTACAATCCACTGCGATGTTTGCCCGAACCCCACCACCCCGCCCGACCGCGTAAAGCAATTCCATGGCGTCTGTGCTGCCGATCGTCACACAGGGCACGCCTTCCGCTTCAGAAGGATAATCTGTCTTCCAGCCGCCGCTGTGGTCCCATCTCCCGTATGAGTGGGAGGGGGTAAAGGCCACAGGACCGCTGTTACAGACCACAAATGCAACGGCCCCGTGACGCCTGGCCCTTGTGGATAAACTGCCAAGCCAGAAAAGCGGATCTGCTGAGCTTGCCTGGGCCAGGGCGATCTTTCCCTTGACGTCAACGGCAGCAAATTCCTCCTCCGTCCCCTTACCCACGAAGATCAATTCACCTTGTACACCCCCCTTAGGAGTTGGGTATGAATAGTATGCTGCCCTTGAGGGTAGCATTCTATCCAACGGCGGGCCAACCTGGAACCTGCTCAAGCGATACTCCCATGAGAGGGTGTTGAAACGATCAAGCTCTACCTTTAGCCCCTGGGACCGGAAGTGCTCGGACACCCATTCAATGGACTTGCGGTCACCCTCAGTGCCGGACATGCGGCTCCCGATCTCCTGTGAAAGGTAACAGTCCCATTCGTACATCTTCCACGGGTCTATCCCTTCCAAAATCTCCTTTTCTTCTTGGCTTAACATGGAACCACACCTCTATCCTTTACCGTGAATCTTCTTAACGATCCTCGCAAAGTTGGCGCCAAATTCCTTGCAAACTTTCTTCCGTTCATCGTCAGGGGCACCCACGGAGAGTGGGCCGTAGTGGCCACCTGAGGTGAATCCCGGTACGATCATCCCGTGGACCAGAAAGGCCCTGAGGATATCCAGGATGGCCGTCTCACCACCTCCGCCAAGACCGCCGCAAGAGGCAAAGGCAGCGCCAATCTTCCCTTGGAGCTTGCCATAATACTTGATGCTGTCATCAATAAACCTTTTGACCTCTGCTGTGGTGGCTGCGAAGTAGGTGGGGGCGCCGATAATGATCCCCTGAGGTTCGAGCAGGTCATCAAGGCTCGCTTCCCCGATCTTTTTTCGGGTAACTTCGACCCCTTCACTCCTGATGCCGTCCTCAACGGCCTCGGCCATGGCCGCTGTGTTCCCCGTCTTTGACTGATATATGATTAATATTTTTGTCATAGAAACCTCCTTTTTCGGTGAAAGTTGACTGTTAGGCTATTTCGATCTCCAAAGCTCCTTTCCTATGTTCTCCTTGTAAATCTGATCCGGCAGACATTATCGCCGCAACACTGGAACTTATCCATAGTGAAGGCGTATCGGTCAAACACACCGAGGGCCTTCAGGATGGCCTCATAATAGTTGGTAGAAACCGGGGCCTCGCACTTGAGCGTCATGGACCGGGCTACATCTTCGCCCAGGATCTCCCTCATATTTTCCCAGTAAGGACAGGCGAGTATTTCGGCTTCATGGATGTTCTCGTCGTGTTTTGTAACCTTATAAGGACACGCAATGACCTCCCAGTAGATCTTGGAAAGCTCCCCCAGCTTGTCCATATCCACATCATCCGGCCCGGAAATACCGACTGTCTTCTTTACTTGATCGAGTTCAGCAAGGGCAAACTTCTCCCATAGGTCCATGTAAAGGGGAAAACCGTCCTTTGTCCCAAGATGATTCTCTAGCCGGAGGTACATGTTGAAGTCAAGAACGGCAAAGAGCCTAACCCAATTAAGCAAGGACTCATTAACATCCTTTCCCGATCCCTTGATGGCTGGGTGGTTTGAATCTGTGAGGATTTGAGAGAGGGTCTTACCGATCTTATCCACATCAACCGGTTTTGATATCCCCAATGTCTTTCTTATAGCCTCGGGGGCCTTTTCGGCCACATTGGTCCAGATGTCTTTCAGGATCTCTTCCCTTTTCTCTTTTTGTAAATTGGCAAGTCCTTCAATCAGATTAGAATAATGAAAGGCCAGTCCCTGGGACCATACAAAGACATCCTCTTCAGCCTTGTGCCCTGTCTCAGCCAGGGCGCCAAAAAGGCTGAGAGACCCTTTTGACCGAGTTCCCACTGCTTCCATAAGTTCCTCCTTTAGTCAGATATTGTTTTCAGAGACGTTTTTCTATTTTCTCAAGACCTTTCCAGGCCGCAATTTTTTTAGATTTCCATCTTCCAGCAAGACCTCGCCGTTCACAATCACATAGTGTATGCCATCGGGGAACTGCCTTGGGTCTTCATAGGTGGCCTTATCCTTTATTATCTCTGGATCAAAAAGGACGAGATCGGCAAAATATCCTTCTGCTATGATTCCTCTCCGCTTGATTCCCAATCGGTTGGCCGGAAAGGAGGTCATCCTCCTGATGGCATCTTCAAGGGTCAGGAGTCTCTCTTCTCTTACATATTTGCCCAGGAGACGGGGATAGGTCCCATAGGCTGCCGGATGAGGTTTTCCGCGCCCAATGTCGACGGCATCGGTCGCGTATCCGCCCAGGGGATGCTTAATAATCGCCCTGATCGGCGCATCATTCTCCCGATCTCCCGAGACTCCAAAAATCAACTGGCTGATCGCCCCTCCCTCCTCGACCATCAGGTCAGTGATGGCGTCGAAAGGCGATTTCCCTTCCCTTTCAGCCAGCTGGGCCAAGTTTATCCCTTCGTAGGCCTTATTTTTTTCGCCGGGAATGTAGCCGATGTAGATATTCTTCCATCCAGCCGCCTTTACCAGATTGTGGGGCCACGATCCAGGAAGCCACGTGGGCCACTTAGGAACAACGGTCGCAATATCATTTTCGATTTTCTTTCGGGTCTGCGGATCCTGGACCCTCTTTACAAATTCAGGCCACCCTCCATCCAATGCCCACGGCGGATAGATCGCTATCATCATGGTCATGGCAGCGGTATAGGGGAACATGTCGTAGGCCATATCGATACCCCTTGCCCTTGCCTCTTCGTCCATCCGGAGAGTAATCTCGATCTTGTGCCAATTCTCCTGGCCAACGGCCTCATAGTGGGACCTGTGAACCCTGCAACCGGCCTTGTCCCCGATAGTGATAATTTCCTGCTGGGCCTCAATGTCCGTTTCGCTGGATCCCCTGATGTGACTAGTAAAGATTCTGTCATAGTCGGCCACTATCCGAGCGAGTTCCGTAAGCTCTCGCGTATCCGCAAACATCCCTGGGGCATAGATCAAGCCGCTGGAGAGCCCAAATGATCCCTGATCAAAGGTCTCTTTAAGGGAATCTTTCATCTTCTCAATCTCTTCCGGAGAAGAAATGCCACTCGAAAACCCCTTGACAAGGGCCCGAATTGCGCCATGCCCGGTAAGGGTGCCCACGTTGACTGCCACCCCCTTTTTCTCCACAATGTCCAGGTATTCCCCCATGCTGTTCCATTCCCAGGGGAGCTTATCCGGGGTCATCCACCCAACGCTGACCTCCATAACCGGCTTCAAATCATCCTTGACCGGGGCTACGCTTATTCCGCAATTCCCCATTATCTCTGTGGTTATGCCCTGGCGTATTCTGCCCTCGATCAGTTCAGGCTGTTTTTCATTGAGAAAGATCATCTCTGAATGGGAGTGCATATCAATAAAACCGGGGGCGAGTGCCATTCTTTTTCCATTGATGACCTTTTGAGCATCTTTCGTCTCAATCCTGCCAATGTGTACGATCTGTTCCCCTTTGATGCCTACGTCGGCATAATACCAGGGATTGCCCAGGCCATCGATCACCTTTACATTCTTGATCATCAGGGAATACATCACCACTCCTTGATCAAAGTTCAAGTTGGCCCTGCTGAACAAGCAGGGTAGCCAAATCATAATACTCCGTAATTTTATCGATCTTTCCGCCTTTGAACCGGAAAAAGTAGGCAATTCGCAAATCCACCGGTTTGCCGGTGGGCTCCACCCCCCGAAAGACCCCTCTATTGGTGGCCTTCCACCTGACTTGGCATATCACGGCATTCCCGTCCACAAAGGTTTCTTCAACTTCTGCCGTGCAGTCAGGATATCCCCCAAATACGTCTGAATAGGCCTTCTTGAACGCGCCCATACCCGTTAAGGGTTTATGTTCTGCCACTTCGTCCGCAACAATTCCTTGGGTGCAAAATTCTGCCATCTTATCCACATCGTGATCGTTCATTGTCTGAAAGAACCTTTCGATAACCCCAATCATTTCCTCTCTCTTCATTTCCCAACCTCCCTGCTGGTCTCTATGTTATCTTATCCAACCCCAAGACATGAATCACCTGCCTATCCTATTTTGTAGCACAGAGATATTTCTCCTTCACCTCTTCGTTGGCCTCAAGTTCAGCCGCTGCAGACTCGAACACGACTTGTCCCTTACTTATGATAAAGGCATAATCTGAGACAGCAAGGGCCAGAGAGAGATTTTGCTCCACCAGAAGGATTGAAAGCCCTTGCCCTTTCAGTTGGCCGATAATTCTCCCGATATCACGGACGAGCTTCGGGGCAAGCCCCTCTGAAGGTTCGTCCATCAAGAGGAGGTCGGGGTTCGTCATCAAGGCCCGGCCGATGGCAAGCATCTGTTGTTCTCCCCCGCTGAGCAGGTTTCCTTTTATCTTTGATCGTTCCTCCAGGATCGGGAATCGGGAATAGACTTTGTCCAAGGACCACCCCCCGGACCTGGCCTGCATACGTGCGGCCACAGTGAGATTCTCTCTTACACTCAACGAGGGGAAGATGATTCTGCCCTGGGGAATGAGACCGATACCCATTTTTGCTATCTGGAAAGGCTTGAGATGGGTGATGACTTGTTCCTTGAACCGCACGATTCCGCTCCTTGGGGGGGTAAAACCAATAATGGATCGAATCGCGGTCGTCTTGCCCATGCCGTTACGACCCAAAAGAGCCACAACTGTACCTTGTCTCACCGATAAGGAGAGGCCCTGGAGGACATAGCTGTCCCCGTAATAGGTATGAATATCAATCAGCCTTAACACAATCGATACTGTCCTCGATTCCCAGGTAGATTTCCTGCACCCTTGGATCAGTCTTGATCTCTTGCGGCTGACCATCCGCAATCACTTGCCCGTAGTGGAGGACGATGATTCGTTCGGCAACGCCAAAGACCAGATCCATGTCGTGGTCTACAATAACGGCAGTTATCCCTTCTCCCAAGTTGTTGATGATTTCAATCGCCTCGGAACACTCCTCCATGGACAGCCCTGCGCTCGGCTCATCGAGGAGCAGGAGTTTCGGGCGCTGGGCAAGGCCAAGACCGATTTCCAGTCGCCGCTGGTCTCCATAACCCAGGTTCTTCACAAGCTCATCTCTCTTCTCCCACAAACCCAACCCCTTGAGCACTGCATTCGCTCTGTGCCTTACATCCGTAAACCCCTCGACTGGAGCGAACATCCTGAAGCGATAGGGTGTCGTTCCATAGAGTGATAGCAGGGTATTCTCAAAGATTGAGAGATTAAGTAAAAGACTTATCAGTTGAAAGGCCCGAGCTTGCCCAAGGTGGGCACGGCGATGAGTGGGAAGATCGGTGATATCCTTTCCAAAGAAAAAAATTCGGCCCGAAGAGGGCATAAGCTGCCCGTTAATGAGGTTAAACAGCGTCGTCTTTCCAGCCCCATTTGGACCGATAATGGCCAACCGCTCCCCAACATTTATACTAAAGGAGACGTTATTAACGGCGTATAGCCCCCCGAACTGTTTCGACAGACCTTCAACTCTTAATGCTTGCATGTTTTTGTTCTAATCTCTGCCAGGCGCGCAACAAATAGACAGCTATCCCCTGCCGCGCAAACATCATTGCAATTACAAAAAGCCCCCCGAGGATCAAAGGCCATCGCTCTGGCGTCAAGATGCTGGCGAACAGCTCTACGAAGACGATGATGGCGGCACCAATGACTGGGCCAAGCAAGGTGCCAACACCTCCGATGATGGCCATTACCATCGGCAAGAAGGAGGTTCCCACGCCAAGATGGCCGGGAGAAATCATGAAGTTGTAATATCCGAACAATACTCCTGCTATTCCAGCAAAGGAACCCGAGACCACGAAGGCGAGGTACTTATAAAGCCAGGTATTATATCCCAAGGCCTGCATCCTCGATTCGCCTTCGCGAATGCCGACCAACGCATGTCCGAAGGGTGAATTCACGATCCGAAATAACAAATAGAAACAGAAGGCGAATATCAAGAAGACAAGATAATAGAAGGAAGTTTCATTCAAACTGAATTCGGGAATCGCGAAGGTGGGAAGGGAGAGTCCGGAAATGCCCTGCATGCCCGGGGTATTCAGCCATTTGACGTTCCAGGCGATACTGACGAACAGCTGCCCAAGAGCGAATGTAACCAAGAGGAAATATATTCCCGATACCCGCAGAGCGATAACCCCTGTGAGGGCAGCAATTAAGGTGGCGATCAGGATTCCAAGGGGAGCACCTATCCAAAAAAGGTCAGTGCCGTAATGCAGTTTCAACATAGCGACCGTGTAGCCGCCAGCACCAAAGAAGGCGGCATGCCCAAGGGAGAGTAGTCCACCATATCCAAAGGCAAGGTTATAGCCCATAGCGAAGAGAGCAAAAATGAGAAACCGAGTGGTCACGCTTTGGCTGTAAGACGAGAGAAAAGGTGGAATGACGACGAGTATTGTCCCCAGGATGACATAGGGTACTGTGCTGAAGGATAGAATACGCGCTTGCAACGGTCTGAGGTCTCCGTTTCCCTTCATTGCGTCTCAGACCTTTCTTCCGAGGAGGCCGCTAGGTCTCACGAGCAATATGATGATCATTGTGAAGTACATGGTAAACATGGCAAGCCTTGGAAAAAGGGCCCTGCCAAAGGCGTCAATAACGCCAATCAGGATGCCTCCGAGCAGTGCCCCCTGAACAGATCCAACGCCGCCAACGATTATCACGATCAAGGCAAGGAGCAGGATCTCGAGGCCGAGCGCGTTGTATACCCCAAGCAACTGGGCCCCCAAAACACCTGCCATGCCAGCGATACATGAGGCCACGAAAAATACCACCGCAAAGACCCGGTCCAAATTGATGCCCAATCCCATGGTCATTTCTTTATGGTCCATACCAGCTCTTACCATGGCGCCGACGCGGGTCCTATCCTGTAACCACCACAGGATGACAGCCATCACAGAGCCGATAACAATGTTGGCCATTCGAGCCTTGGGATATGCCCTTCCCATGATCTCAAAAGAACCGGACAAGAAATCAGCAGTGAAGGGCATCCTTGGCCAACCCCCCCACACCCAAAGGCAGAGGTTGGTGAATATATAGACAAACCCGAAGGTCAGCAAAACCTGCTCATTAGGTTGCCGGTAGAAAAAGCGTAAGAATCCGCGCTCGATTGCCAATCCGCAAAGCCCTGCTGCAAGCCCTCCCGCCAATACGCCGACCCCAAAAGGCGCTCCAAATTTGACCGCCGCTGTCCACCCCACATACCCGCCTACCATGTAAAGAACTCCGTGGGCAAGGTTGGTAATATTCATAGCTCCCATCACAATGGACATTCCGGACGCTATGAGAAAGAGGACCATCCCGTAAGAAAGGCCATTTAGCAGGTTGATGACGATTTGTTCCATTCCGACCTTCTCCTATAAAAAGGAACTCGGCAGATCTCGAGAATGAAAGAAAATGGACAGATCGGGAAAAAATTCCCGATCTGTCCTGACATAAGTACTACTTCTTTAACCTGGGGTCTATGACTTGAGGATAGACCTTAATGGGATCCCATACGTACCGCCCATTTATCATCTTTCCCTCGACAATATAGCCGTCGGTAATCGCGACACCTTCAGGGGTATAAGAAAGAGGGCCTTGCGGGGTGGCCAGCTTGACCTTGAGGACTTTCGGCCACAGTTTCTTGTATGAGTCATTGCCTCCTGTGGACTTGAGCCCAGCCAAAATTGTCTTGGTAAGACAATAAGAATTGTTCTCGATCCCCCCGGGCATCCGTCCGAAGCGTTTCTGCATGGCCGCGGCCCAGGACTTGTTCACGGGGTCATCTCTCTGCCAGATATATGCAGCCTGACCCCGCAGGCCAAGGACCTTGTCTCCAAGTTCTTTCATCACGTGTTCTGGTATGTCGCCATCGAGGGTAGTGGGTAGAAGGGGCATCTTGATCCCGAATTCCCGATACTGCACGATGACACGCGAGCTCTCCCCCGTGTTCGGGACGAAGTAGGCCACACAATCAGCCTGCTTTAACGTGGAGAGGTAAGGGGCGAAATCCGCCGTCCCCACAGGGACTAGAATTTCTTGAACAACTTTTCCGCCTTTTTGCTCGAAGCCCATGCGGACCCCCTTCATGAAACCATGCCCCCCTGCGTAATCGGAAGTGATCATGTCCATGGTCCTGTAGCCCGCGTCATATGCGTACCAACCCAGCGGTACGGTCAGGCCAACGAGCGTCGTTGGGTAGATCAACCAACGTTTAGACTTTGTCAACGAAAGATCCCCACAATATAAAGTTGTTATGAGCACATTCTTGGTGGCCACATAAGGGTCTATGGCAAAGTGGGCGTCACCCATGAGGGGCCCGATGATGATATTCACCTTGTCCCTCTCCACGAGCTTTCTGGCCTTTTCGAGGGCCGTTGTGGGGTCTGTCGCACTATCTTCGACGATGAGCTCAATGGGTCTGCCCGCAACTTGATTCTTATTTTCCTCTAGCGCCATCACAATGCCGTCCTTGAACAAAGGACCCAGCATGGCCGCTGGACCTGTCATATCCAAGATCGCCCCGATTTTTAGAGGTGCAGCGGAAGCCGTGATAGCTGTAAATGCCAAGAACAAAATCGTAGAAGACACTAAGATCATCTTTTTCATTTTTTTCCTCCCTAAGGAAAAGGGGTTTACGTCAAGAAACGTGCTTGTCGCGATCTCTGCTTCACCACCTCCTTTCATTTTTTCCCTTTTGCTCGGCTGAATGCCTATCCCGGCTAACCGAGACCCCAGCCCACGTTTGGGCCAACAGGTGGCATCTACCTCTTAAATCTCTTTCTTACAAAGGTGAACTCGCAGTATTGACCGGTTCTACAGAGCTGGGACGGAAAACCAAAGTTCCAATCCTTGTCCAGTTTTGAGATTTTCAGCATTGTATCAAAGATCGCTGTGTTGCACTGGACCTGTATCTTATCGTTATATGCCAGGTTTTCTTCCGGTGAAAACATGTTCCATAGGATCTGGGTAGTGTAGGGGCAGTCGGTAACCCTGAAGGTTACACGGTCTTTACTTTTTTCTGTCACGTAGATTGGATTTCCAAACGTCTCAAAATATATTTCCATGATCTTAATGAAGTCATCCATGGTTACGGGATCACCCTCTTTGAGACCGATCTCTTTCAGCAATCCCGGCCACTCCAGGTAGGTCCGTTTCTTCCAGATCTTGGCATAGAGGTTCACTGCCTTTTCCGTACCGAATTCCTCTTCCAACACATGGAACAGAGAAAAATCATGCAATGTAAAGATATTGAGCATAGCCTCCAGACCATACTCGAAGCTAAATTTCGGTTTGGTTTTTTGAAGTTCCTTGTAGTTTGCTATTACATCCTGGCACCTGATAGGTGCGGCCGGAGCTTTTACCTTTGCCCTCTCTCCCCTCCTTTCTTGATTTGGATCTTTCTGTTAGAGTTTAAACTGCCTCGGTCCTATGTCCTTTATTCACCCCCCTTCTATATTCTATATTCTTTCTTAACTCAGGTATGCCGGATCATCCTTGGCTTTATTGATAGATCCTCGGTACCCTTTTTCCCACGGCGCACACAACCTCATAATTGATGGTGCCGATCTTGCCTGCGATTTCGTCTACAGTTGGGTCGTCACCGAAAAGAACGACTTCTTCTCCAGGTCGAACATCCTTAATCCCTGAAACGTCAATCATGCACATATCCATGCAAACACGGCCCCTCAATGGTACTCGTCGACCTCTGAGTTGGACGGATCCCTGGTTAGATAATAGCCTGTAGTATCCATCTGCGTACCCGACCGGGAGTGTTGCAACGACTGAATCCCTCTCTGTATAAAAGGTGCGGCCATAACTGATTGGGGTCCCAGCAGGGACTTTTTTAACATAAATGATCTTGGTCTTCAGCGTCATCGCCGGTTTCAGTTTGATGCTACGACTCACCGCCGTAGAAGGGTATAGACCATAAATCATAATTCCTGGCCTTACGAGGTCAAAATAGGACTCCGGAAGATCCATTATGGCAGCGCTGTTGGCAATGTGCCTTTTCGGTATCTTTAAACCGGCATCTCCTATTTGCCGGACAATCTGATCAAAGATATGGATCTGGCTTCTCGTGAAGGCCTTGTCTGCTTCATCAGCTGAAGGGAAATGGCTGAATATCCCTGTCAGTCTCAGGTTCTTAAGCCGGCTGACCTTTCTTACAAATTCCAGGGAATCCTGAGGTGCTATCCCAATCCTTCCCATTCCGGTATCGACCTTGACGTGCACGTTCACCTTGACCGATGCCTTTCGGGCCTCCTGATCCAGTGCCTGTGCAAGTTCGAGGGTGCAGACCGCTTGCTCCAGACCAGAATCTATTACCTTATAGGCTTCGCCTGGTTGAATCAGCCCCAATACAAGGATGGGGGCGACGATACCCGCCTTTCTAAGCTGTTCACCTTCCTCTGGCAGGGCAACACCCAGACAATTGGCCCCGCTTCCAAGGGCCGAAACGCTCACCTCCACTGCGCCATGACCATATCCATCGGCCTTTACCACCGCCATCAGATCCCTCTCCTTTCCAATCCTTTTTCTAATTTCGGCGATGTTGTGGGATATGGCCCTGAGATCAATAAGTGCTAGGGTTGATCTTTGTACATTCCTGTTTGTTTTCACCTTAGACTAATTGCCCTTTTTGTGTCGTGCACGAAACTAGCCTGTTTTTGTCCCCTTGCAACACTTTGAAACAAAGGCAGAGGACCACGAGGGTCTTTTTTCCAAAGGACGTAACCCAAATTCTTCACAGCCGGTGGTACGCCCCCGTAGCTTTAAATACAGTCTCTGCAAGGCAGGGGAGAGGTTTCTTCATAGGGACATCCTCTTACGGGGCTGTTCCGTGACGAGTTTTAAGACCTCACTGCCGTTCTTTGAAGTGATGCCGTCCTTTACGTCCTTTGGAAAAAAGACCCTCGCGGTCGGTCATGGGACTCATCACTGTTTTCAAAGCACTAAATTATTACCAAATGGGAAGATTTCGCAAGAAGCTTTATCCAGGACAGGGGAGAGGTGGCTTGGCGTACATCTTACGGGAAGTTCTCACTAGACAAGACCCCTGTTGAATTTCACCTTCATCGCCCTGGCAGGGCAGGCTGAGACGCACAATTCGCAAGCGCTGCAACTATCCCCATCAAAGATGACCTCCATATCAGGTCTTTTTATATGAAGGGCCCCTGTGGGACAAACGGCAGTGCACGCCCCACATTGGAAGCAGGCCTCTTCGTCACGCTTGATATCCTGCCCGATGCTCTCAACCTTGATTCCGAGGCTCTGCAGATAACGAACACCCTCCTGAAAATTCTTTCGATGCCCGCTTAGCTCCAGGACCATAAGGCCTTCCTTTCTCGGGTAAATGGTGGCCTTGAGAATATTGAAGGTGAGGTCGAATTTCCTCACAAGATTCACGGTTATTGGCTCATTGACTACCTTTTTTGGAAATCTCAATGAGAGCATCTTCGAATACATAGCTCAATCCCCCCTTTGTGCATTCAGGGTGATGCCTTTCACTTGGCGGGCTTCACCTTTTTGATGGCCTTCTCAAATCCGGGCAAGGCCAGGCTAATTACGTCCTCTGAAACACAGTAGGCGATTCTGAAATGGCCAGGCCCCCCAAAACCGCTGCCCGGTACAGTAAGGATATTTTCCTCCTGAAGAGATGCGACAAACGCCACATCGTCTTCGATAGGGGTCCTTGGGAAGAGGTAAAAGGCGCCCCCGGGTTTTACAAAATCATACCCGAAGGAGGCCAGTGATCCGCAAAGCATGTCCCTTCTTTTCTGGTATACCAAGACGTCTACGCTTTCCTCCAGCAGGAAGGGTATCGCCCTCTGCATCAATGCAGGCGCGTTGACATAGCCCAGGACCCTGTTTGATAGAATCATTCCTGCTACCAGCATCTTCTTGTCCGACATTTCTGGATTTGCGGCCGCGTAGCCGATCCTTTCCCCTGGGAGAGAAAGATCTTTGGAAAAGGAAGTTACCACAAAGCTCTCCTTATAAAGGTCAAAGATGCTGGGGACAGAAATTCCGTCATATATGATCTTCCTGTAAGGCTCATCCGAGATCAGGTATATGGGTTCGCCCAATTTCTGGCTGTAATGGGAAAGCAACCGGGCCAGTTCCCTCAGCTCCCCTTCCTGGTAAACCTTACCCGTTGGATTATTTGGGGAATCTATAAGGATAGCCCTGGTTCTCTCTGTGACTGCTCCCGAAATGGCGTCAAAGTCAAGGGAGAAATCTCCCTTTGTTGCAACTGGTCTGGGGACCCCCTGATGGTTATCAAGATAGAAGTCATATTCGACAAAATAGGGTTTTGGGATGACTACCTCATCCCCTGGGTTCAGAATTGTCTTAAGTACGACGTTAAGGGCACCTCCTGCACCTACTGTCATCACGATATCATCCGGGGTGAAACTGGACCTGTTATATTTATTGAGATAGCCAGCGACCGCCTGCCTGGTTTCTAATAGCCCGGCATTGGGCATATAGGCATGCCGACTTGGCGAAGGGTCATTGATGAGATCTTTCAGGACCTCCATGAACCTCGCGGGGGGTGGAAGATCCGGGTTTCCAAGGCTGAAATCAAAGACATTTTCTGCCCCATACTTTACCCTTCTCAGGTTCCCTTCCTCAAACATCTTTCTGATCCATGAGGACCTCTCAATGGAGGCCTGAATTTTCTTGGAAGCAGGCATAACCAATCCCCCTTGCATTTATTAGCCTAATAAACTTATCCTTTTGTGTAGACTTGTCAACACAAAATCGAAGTAAACCCCGATGTTGCAAAAAAACCGGCGGAGGGGCACATCTCAACACATGCTGGAATCATCTTGACAGGGTAGTCCTGTTTCCTTAATTTAGATGCGCCCTTCAGGATTCCAATCATAGCAGGATATGGATCTTATGAAAAAGAAGACAAAGCGGAAACTTAACATTGCGATCTTGACAGGCGGTGGGGATGTCCCTGGACTTAATCCTTGCATCAAGGCCCTGGTATACAGGGCGGCAACCGAGGGAATTAATGTTATTGGTATCAGGAGGGGGTGGGCCGGACTGTTGGAGTATGACCCTGATGATCCAGGGACATCAGGAAGTTGTTTCCAAAAACTTGAGCCAGCAGAGGTCCGGACTATAGACCGTTACGGCGGCACCTACCTGCATACATCGAGAATAAACCCGGCTGCTGCCAAGGAAAGAGACGTCTCCCAGTCCCAGAGAAAGCTCTTCAAGAAGGGAGAATCCGTTAAGGACTTCACCCCCTATGTCCTGAAGAATCTTGAACTCCTGAAGATTGATGCTGTCATTCCCATAGGCGGGGACGATACACTCAGCTACGCGGAAAGATTACACAGGGAAGGATTCCCGGTTATCGGTATCCCGAAGACAATGGACAACGATGTATTCGGGACAGATTACTGCATTGGCTTTTCCACCGCTATTACAAGGGGGGTGAGCCTGATACATTCCCTGAGGACCTGCGCCGGTTCCCATGAAAGAATTGCAGTCATAGAGCTCTTTGGTCGCAATTGCGGCGAGACCTCTCTGATATCCGCGTACCTGGCGGGAGTGGATAGGGCGATTATATCTGAAGTGCCCTTTGATCCGGCTAGGCTGGCCGAGCTGGTCATGAAGGATAAAAGGGCTAATCCCAAGAACTATGCAATGATTACGGTCTCCGAAGGTGCCCGGATGATCGGGGGCGAGATACTGACGTCAGGTGAAAAGGATGCATACGGTCACCTCAAACTCGGAGGGGTAGGGGAAGAGACCGGCGAAATTCTCAAGAGGCTGACCGGGGAAGATGTCCTCAATCAAAGGCTATCCTATCTTATGAGGAGCGGTGCACCCGATTCCCTGGATCTCATGGTGGCAGTCAATTTTGCCAATATGGCCATTGATCTTTTTCTAAGGTCCATATTTGGTCGCCTCGTTGCCCTGAGCCGGGGAATCTATACGGATATACCCTTGAGTACTATAACGACCGGTCAAAAACGGGTAGATGTAAGAGAGCTTTATGACGTGGAAGAATATCGGCCCAAGGTAATGCACGTAAGCGGTAAGCCAATGTTCCTGTACTAGGCTCCCAACTTCCTTTTGCCCCCATTGTTGGTGCTCAATTTTTCCCCAAGAGAAGTCTCATTGGACATCGGTTGACGATTGACCACTGAATATTGACTATTGAAAATTGAACTATATTACTCCTATTTAAACTAAAAAAGACCAGATTGTAACATTTCAATAAATAGTGGTTTGGCCCCTGGATTCCCGCCTTCGCGGGAATGACAAAAAAGGGGGCATTTCGGACTTTTTACGAGATTGTCAATATTCAATTTCCGGTTTATCCGGCTTAGGCATATGGAACCAAAAAGAAAAACTACGCGTCAGATATATGTAGGTGAGGTCCCGATTGGCGGAGGTGCCCCGGTCGTGGTTCAATCCATGACGAACACCGACACCAGAGATATCCCCTCAACAATTGATCAGATCAGGAGGCTCTGCGAGGCAGGTTGTGAAATCGTTCGTCTGGCCATACCTGATAAGGCCTCTATTTCTGCCTTTGAGGCCATCAAGTCAAAGGTTAAGGTCCCATTAATTGCAGATATTCACTTTGATCACCGCCTTGCCATTGAGGCCTTGGGCGCCGGGGCCGATGGACTCAGGATCAATCCCGGGAATATCGGCAGCCGAAAGGCTGTTGAGAAGGTGGTAAAGGAGGCCCTAAGGATGGGCATCCCCATTCGGATTGGGGTCAATGCCGGGTCTCTTGAAAGAGAGATCCTGAAAAAACACGGTAGGCCATCGCCAGAGGCGATGGTTGAAAGCGCAATGAAGCAAGTAGAACTCTTTGAGGCCTTGGGATTTGACAAGATAAAGGTATCATTGAAATCCTCAAATGTATTAAATACCATAAGGGCATATGAACTCCTGAGCGACAGGATCGATTACCCACTTCACTTGGGTGTAACCGAGGCAGGTACCCTCATATCAGGCACGGTAAAAAACACGCTGGGCATTGGGTATTTATTGGCTCATGGAATCGGAGATACCTTCAGGGTCTCACTCACAAGGGACCCCGTTGAAGAGATAAAGGTTGCATATGAAATCCTGAGGGCATTGGGGCTCAGAGAACGCGGGCCCGAGATCATTGCCTGCCCTACTTGCGGGCGATGTGAAATAGACCTTTTCAGTCTTGTTGAAGAGGTAGAAAGGGCCCTGGGGGATATTAAGGCCTCACCAAAGGTGGCAATTATGGGTTGCGTGGTAAATGGCCCGGGTGAGGCCAGGGAGGCCGATATCGGGGTTGCTGGCGGTCGGGGTCAGGGGATTCTTTTTAAGAAGGGGAAATTAGTAAGGAAGATTCCGGAAGACAAACTTGCCGAGGTCCTGATTAAAGAGGTTAAGAAGCTGGTCCAGTAATTAATCAAGAGAAAGGGGTTATTGGTTCTGATGCGATATTCCAAGTATTTCCTTCCAACCTATAGAGAGATTCCTTCAGAGGCTGAGGTGATCAGCCATCAATTAATGTTAAGGGCAGGTATGATCAGGAAACTGACAGCCGGTATCTATACATATCTCCCCATAGGCCTAAAGTCCATAAAGAAAGTGGAGAATATTATCAGGGAAGAGATGAACCGTGCCGGTGCCATAGAGCTGTTGATGCCGGCTGTCCAGCCGGGAGAGCTCTGGCAGGAAAGTGGGAGATGGGAGTATTATGGTCGGGAGCTTTTGAGATTCAAAGACCGGCACTCTCGAGAGGCATGTCTCGGTCCGACGCACGAGGAAGTCATCACAGACCTGGTGAGGAGGGAGATCCAATCATACAAACAGATGCCAGTGAACTTCTATCAAATCCAGACCAAGTTCAGGGACGAGATCCGCCCCCGTTTCGGAGTGATGCGAGCACGTGAGTTTATAATGAAAGACGCTTATAGCTTTGATGTGGACGAAGAGGGTGCAAACCGAAGCTATGGGGCCATGTATGAGGCATACAGCAGGATCTTTCAGAGGTGCGGGCTCAGATTCAGGGCCGTGGAGGCAGATACGGGTGCTATTGGCGGGAGTTATTCCCACGAGTTTATGGTGCTGGCCGAGACAGGCGAAGATCAGATGATCAACTGTACAAGGTGCAGCTATGCGGCCAACCTGGAAAGGGCCGAGATCAGGCAAGGGGAAGACCTTACTGAGGCCGATAATGCCCTGATGGAGCCTTTAGAAGAGGTGGATACCCCCGGGATGAGGAGCGTCCAAGAGGTGACATCATTTCTGGGAATTTCTGAGGACCAGCTCATCAAGACCCTTATCTTAGTGGTTGACGGTCAGGCGGTCGCCGCCCTGGTGAGAGGGGATCATGAGCTGAACGAGGCCAAACTTAAGAATGTGCTAGGCGCCCAAATGGTGGAACTGGCAAGCCCTGAAATGGTGGCAGATACCACGGGCGCTCCTATGGGTTTTGCCGGTCCTGTGGGACTCAAGATCAAGATGGTGGCCGACATTGCAGTTCAAGGCATGAGGAATTTCGTAACCGGGGGAAATAAGAATGACCTCCACCTCATGAACGTAAACATGGGCAGAGACTTCAGTGTAGATTGTTTTGGCGACCTGCGAACGATAACGCCGAATGACCCCTGTCCAAGGTGTGGGGGGGAGATAGGGTTTGGGAGGGGAATTGAGGTCGGACATATTTTCAAATTGGGTACAAAATATAGCAAGGCCCTGAGGGCAGTCTTTCTTGATGAGCAAGGAAAGGAGAGGCCCATTATTATGGGGTGTTACGGCATAGGGGTCGGAAGAACCGTAGCAGCGGCCATCGAACAGAATCACGACAAGGATGGCATCATTTTCCCTATCCCCATATCACCATTTGAAGTGACCATACTCCCCCTTCAGATGCATGATGGAGCGGTGCTTGAGGCAGCCGAGAAGATCTATAGGGGACTCTTGGAACGCGAGCTCGACGTACTCCTGGATGACAGGGATGAAAGGGCAGGGGTAAAGTTCAAGGATGCGGACCTGGTCGGTATACCGGTTAGGGTGACCGTAGGATCAAGGAAGGTCAGGGACGGACAAATGGAGATAAAGCTCAGATCTCAACGCGAAAGCCTGAATGTGCCCGTTGGAGATGCCACGGGTATCATAGAAGGAAAAGTCAAAGAACTATATGATTCGCTTAAATGACATTACAGAACAGATTCTCAACTATCACCAAAATGCAAATATCGAGCTGGTTGAAAAGGCCTATGTCTATTCGGCCAAGGCCCACCAGGGCCAGATTCGGCTTTCTGGAGAACCCTACCTCTCTCACCCGCTGGAAGTTGCATTCATCCTCGCCCAAATGAAGATGGATGTGGTGTGTCTCGTGGCTGGGCTCCTCCATGATACCTTAGAGGATACTGATGCGGGGATAGAGGAAATAGCCCGCCTTTTTGGTGAAGAAACCGCCAATATCGTCAATGGGGTCACCAATATCAGCAAGATGCAGTTTACAAGCCACAAGGAGCGCCAGGCCGAGAATGTCAGGAAAATGATCCTTGCCATGTCCACGGACATTCGAGTCATTCTTGTCAAATTGGCGGATCGGCTTCACAATATGCGGACGTTGGGTTACCAACCCCCCGAAAAACAGCGGAGAATCGCTGAGGAGACCTTGGAGATCTATGCCCCTTTAGCAGGCAGAATGGGGATTTTTTGGATAAAATCCAGGCTGGAAGACCTCTGTCTGTATTATCTCGAGCCCGAGATCTATGAGAAGATAAAGACCGAGATAGCCCAGAGAAGGGATGAGAGGGAGAAATTTATCCGAGATGTTAAGGAACTCCTCTCCAAGAAACTACTCGAATTCGATATTGAAGCAACCATCAGTGGCAGGCACAAGCACTTTTACAGTATTTACAAGAAGATGGTAGATCAGAACCTAACGGTCAAGCAGGTCTACGATGTCGTGGCATTCCGAGTAATCTTGAGGAACATAAAAGAATGTTATGAGGCACTTGGACACATACACTCCATGTGGAAACCGGTCCCTGGGCGTTTTAAGGATTATATCTCTGTTCCAAAGGCGAACATGTACCAGTCACTGCACACCACCGTAATCGGACCATTAGGACAGAGGATGGAGGTGCAAATCCGGACCTGGGAGATGGACAGGGTTGATGAGGAAGGGATAGCGGCCCACTGGAAATACAAGGAAGGCGCGTTAGCAAGCAAGGCCGACGAAGAACAGTTCTCGTGGCTCCGCCAACTACTGGAATGGCAGCGAAGCCTCAAGGACCCTGCAGAATTCCTGGATAGTGTCAGGATGGACCTATTTCCTGATGAGGTCTATGTCTTTACTCCCAAGGGAGAGGTGAAGGCATTTCCGAAGGGTGCCACCACGATCGATTTTGCATACAGCGTCCACTCGGAGGTGGGGGAAAAGTGCACGGGAGCCCGGATAAACGGAAGAATGGTCCCCCTGCGATACGAACTAAGGAATGGGGATCTCGTAGAGATCATTACCTCCCCAAAACAGCATCCCAGCAGCGATTGGCTCAAATTTGTAAAGACTCCACGGGCAAAGACCAAGATCAGGCACTGGGTAAAGGCCCAGGAAAGAGAGGAAAGCATTAGCTTGGGTAAGGAAATCTTTGAGAAGACGCTTGCGCAGACGCATCTGAACCTGCCCAATATAATGAAAAACGACCAGGTCGCCGCCGTTGCGAAAGAATTCTCCTTTCAATCAGTAGAGGACCTGCTTGCCCAGATAGGCTTTGGCAAGGTTTCTGCAAGGCACGTGGTTGGGCGCCTCAAACCCATGCTGGGCATAAAGAAGGAAAAACCTCCCGGGATTGTGAGCAAGGTGGTGGGCCGCATAAAGCGGAGAAAGGTGGAGCACGGGATAAAGGTAAAAGGGATCAGTGAGATGTTGATTCGTTTCGCCAATTGCTGCCATCCAGTTCCAGGGGAAAAGGTCATCGGGTTCATGACACGGGGCAGGGGTATCACGGTCCACCATGAGGAGTGCAGACATATTGTTAACGCAGACCCCGAAAGATTGGTGGAGATCTCGTGGGAGGCCTCCCCGCATGATACCTATCTGGCGAAACTGAGAGTAACCAGTATTGAGAGGAAGGGCGTCCTCGCAGATGTAAGCACCATTATGACTCAGAAGGATGCCAATATCGTCCACGCAGAAGTCAGAACGACAATGGACCAGAAAGGCATTGCCCTTTTTACTATCGAGGTGGAGGATTACAAGCAGCTTCAGGATATCATGGGCGCCATTAAAAAGGTAAGGAACGTTTTGGTTGTTGAGAGGCTTTGAAAGATCGAAGGGTCAGCGCATGGGCTTCACAACCCGGCCTGATTTGATACAGCTTGTACAGGCCTTTATCCTCTTTGTCTGACCGTTTTGAACACACCTTACCGTCTGAAGATTTGGGTACCAGCGTTTCTTTGTCTTGTTATGGGCATGGCTCACATTATATCCGACCGTTGGTCTCTTGCCACATATATCACAAACTTTCGCCATTAGGCTGTCTCCTTCTCAAGCGGATATTTAAACTTTAATATTTAGCTTGTATTGAGAAAAATATCAAGCATTTTTTCGAGCGTGTCTGAAAAAGGGAAACCGTGCCCAGGTAAGCTGCCAGTAACCAATACGAAATTCATCAATCATGCCATCTAACCGGACAATAGAATCAACTCGAAATTACTGGCAAAAAGACAAGGGAGGACTTTCCCCCGAGCTTAACCTTGTCCCAGGAGATCTCCATCACATCCACCTGATGGGTATATGCGGGACAGGGATGTCATCCCTTGCGGGGATGTTGAAACAAAACGGATTTCAGGTGACCGGTTCAGATCAAAACATTTACCCCCCCATCAGCACCTTGTTAGAGGGGTTGTCCATCCCTGTATTGAGTGGATACAGGCCGCAAAACTTGAAACCCAAGCCTGATCTGGTCGTGGTGGGAAATGTGATAACCCGGAACAATCCAGAGGCGCTGGAGCTTTCTCGTCTGGGACTCCCTTATGTCTCATTTGCTCAGGCAATCAGACACTTTGCATTAAAGGGAAAACGATCGGTCGTTGTCAGTGGCACCCATGGCAAAACCACGGTCTCCGCCGCAATCGCCTGGATCCTGGAAAGGACTGGGATGGACCCAGGGTTCATGATAGGAGGGATTCCACGGGCATTTCAGAAGAACTTCAAAATGGGAAAAGGAACCTATTTTGTCATCGAGGGGGATGAGTACGATACGGCATTTTTTGACAAAGGCCCTAAGTTCTTGCATTACAACCCGTGGGTGACCATTCTTACCAGCATAGAATTTGATCATGCCGATATCTACCGTGACCTGGATCATGTTGTGGAAAGCTTTAGGAAATTGATCGCTTTTACTCCCACGGAAGGGCTTATCATTGGAAACAGTGATGACCCCATGGTGGCGCAAGAAATTCGGGGGACAAGATGCCCTGTGATCACCTATGGCCTGTCCGGTGAACCGGGATGGAAGGCCGTTGATATTTCCGTTGGAGAGGATTTTACTTCCTTCAGGGTAATTGCCAAGGGGGAAGAATATGCAAGTTTTCTGACTCCCCTATACGGGAATTACAATATATCCAATCTGCTCTCCGTTGTGGTCTTGGCCGACTTCCTTGGGATCCCCAAAACAATCGTTCATGAGGCCTTGAAGGATTTTACAGGGGTCAGGCGAAGGCAGGAGATCGTCGGCAAGGAGCGAGGAATTCTCGTCCTGGATGATTTCGCTCATCATCCCTCGGCGGTCAAAGAGACCGTCACGGCGGTGAGGGAAAAATATAGAGGACGAAGATTAATCGCTGTGTTTGAACCCAGATCTAACTCCAGCCGGAGAAATGTCTTTCAAGATCGATATGCGTCATCGTTTGACAACGCAGATCTTGTCATGATCCCGGAACCCCCTCTGATGGAAAAGATACCGGCAGACAAAAGGTTTTCCTCCCAGCGGCTGGTAGAGGACCTGAGAAAAAAAAGCCTCAAAGCGCACTATTTTCCGACCACTGATCGCCTCCTGGAGGCCTTGATGACAGAGGTTCGGTCGGGAGACGTTGTCCTGTTCATGTCCAACGGTGGGTTTGATAACCTGCCGGAAAGATTAGTGGGGGGTCTACACGAATTCCCCCTAACCCTGTCAGAGCGACAGCTCAATTCTTAGAGGGACAATGAACATCCTGTATAGACCCCCATGAGGATGTTGTTATTTTTCAAGGCCATATCTCTTCATTTTCCTCCAGAGGGAAACGCGGTCAATGCCCATAGTCTTGGCCGCCTTGGTCTTATTCCCTTCGCATTTTTCCAGTATCCATTGTATATAATGTTTCTCCTGATCTTCCAGGCTGGGAATGGCAGAACGGGTGCGGCGGTAGGTCTCTATGGAGAGATTTCGGATGTAATCAGGAAGGTCGGCGACGAGAATAGAGGTCCCGTTTTCCAGGGCAACGGCCCTTTCAACGACATTTTCCAATTCTCTCACATTTCCAGGCCAGCCGTATTGACATAGTAGGTCCATTGCCTCCCGTTCGATTTCTCGGATGTCTTTTTTCATGGCTTGAGTTTTTTGAGCCAAGAAATAATTAGCGAGCAAGGGAATATCCCCGTTCCGGTCCGCTAGGGGTGGAAGCTGAATGGTGATTACATTGAGGCGGTAAAAAAGATCCTGCCGAAAATAACCGTTTTTCACGTCTTCCTTGAGATCGCGGTGAGTTGCGGCGATGAAGCGTACATCCACGGGAATAGGGTCCACACCCCCTACACGGAGGAATGTCTTCTCCTGAATGACTCGCAATAGCTTTACCTGCATGGTCAACGGCATGTCACCGATTTCATCCAAGAATACCGTTCCGCCATCCGCCACTTCTATCAATCCAGCTTTTTCTTTGGTGGCCCCGGTGAATGCGCCTTTTTCATGACCGAATAGTTCATTTGCCATCAACTCTTCCGTGAATGATCCACAATTAAATGCTATGAATCTTTTTTCCGAACGAGCGCTCAGATGATGTATCGCCTTCGCCACCAGCTCTTTCCCGGTTCCACTTTCGCCCAATATCAATACATTGATATCTGAGGAGGCAATCTGCTCAATGGTTTTTTGAACAGAGATCATTGCCTCGCTTTTCCCCACAATAAAGGGAACCCGTTGCATCTTTTTCAGCGACTCTTTCAGTTCAAGATTTTCCAGAAGGAGCCTGCGCTTAGTGAGGGCCTCTTTTACAATTTTACGGACCTCATCGATTTTATATGGTTTGGCAATATAATGATAAGCCCCCTCCTTCATGGCCTTTACCGCAGAATCAACGGTAGCATATCCCGTGATCATGATCACTTCCGTATGGGGCTGCAGTTCCCGGCTTTTCTCTAAAACCTGCATCCCACCCACCTTCTCCATCTTGAGATCCGTAATGACCAGATCGAAGGTTTTTGAATTGAGCATTTCTAGGGCCTTCATTCCGTTATCCACAGAAATGACGCCATACCCCTCTTTTTTGAGGATATGCTCCAGATTCTTCCGTGCTATAGCCTCATCTTCCACAATAAGTATCATTTCTTCGGTATCTGCCAGCGCTCCTAACATTTGAGACTCGTTACGATTCCAGAATAGGCAGGTGGAGTGGTACTATTTCAATTGCCGTCTCTTATCGTGCTTCTCGGATCATGAAGGTGAATAGGCAAAAAGACGGTAAATGTTGTGCCCCTATCTTGTTTACTTTCAACTTGTATTCGACCTCCATGTTGTTCAATAATGCCATGGGTTATAGAAAGGCCTAAACCGGTGCCTTTCCCCACCTCTTTGGTGGTGAAAAATGGATCAAAGATTTTTGAGAGATCTTCTTCACGTATTCCTTTACCACTATCTTGAACCCTAAAACAGAGCTCTCCTTTGACTTCGTTTTTGCAGGTATAGATCTTCAGGACTCCCCCGTTTTCCATGGCCTGAACACCATTGAGGATCAGGTTGACCAGGACCTGTTGGATTCGCCGAGGATCCAATTCTAACCGAATATCCTCCGGTACCTCAACCCTTAGTTCTACATTGGGCGGCATCTCACCCTTGATCAGTTTGAGGGTATCATCCACCAGGTCCTTAAAACGAACCTCTTTTAGGCTAAATGATCTTTCTCTGGAAAATTCGAGTAGTGCTTTTACAATATCCCTGGTCCTTTCTACCTGTTTTTCTGTTTCGACCAGTAGCTCTTTTTTGTATTCCAGGTTACCCTCTTCCAGTTCTTCGAGCAGGATTTGAACAGAAGTGGAGATGTTATTCAGGGGGTTGTTCAATTCATGGGCTACACCTGAAGTTAAGGTCCCTAGAGAAGCCAACTTTTTGGCCTGTACAAGCTGTTCGTTGCGTTTGTTTAGTTCGTCGATCATATTGTTCAAGCTGTTCACCAGAGATTCAAATTCGTCTCCGGTAGATATGGGAGGTATATTCGCGTAATCTCCCACGGCGATCTTGTGAATGGCATCCTCAATAGACTTTAAGGGGCGATTGACATTGAAGATAAAAAAGAGGACAGCAAAGATAGATAGGACAAAAATTCCCAACAGGGCCAAAAAGTGATAATTCCTCGATTCCCTGATGAGCTGATTCACATAGCGGCGCTCCTGGGTGAGGATGGCCTCCATATCCTCTGTAATTTTTTTGCCGACGCCTCTGATGATCTCTTGGTGCTGTGAAAAGCCCTTAATCAGATCTTGGCTGATCTCGGGGGAGCCCCTTAGCTGATGGAGTTTGAGTAGAGTGGACAGGGCCTTTTCGTATTTTCGAAGGTCATCGAGTCTTTCTTCCAGATTCTTTGAGAGGGTGAACCGGCCATAATCGTGAATGATGTTGGTCAGTTTTTGTTCTCCCTTGCGCGCATAAGATAAGGCTTCTTCCAGATTCTTAGGTTCCATATAGAGGAAATAGTTTTTCTCGTATCGACGGGCCTCAAGAATAGTATTGAAAAGGTCATCTTTCTTTTCCAAAATCCGAAGTTTTTGATTCAGGAGGTGGTGTTTATAGTAGTTCAAAAACCACATGGATCCACCAAGGATCAGGAAAAGCGAGATAGCGATAATGATCTTTTTTCTCATACTGAGCTTTATATTTGACCCTTGTAGCTTCTGCAAACAGTCATGGACTGATTTCACTAAAGGCAATTATCAATAATAATAGGGGAGGTCAATATCGCATATGGCGTCTTTAACGCCCGGGATCTTTTTCACGATTTGCAATATCTCCTTGGTCAAATCCTCTCTGATCTTTTCGCTAACTTGATCCTGCAAATTTGGGCTGGCAAAACCCGTTTTTTTGAGCCTCTGGGCCTTGACATGGATATGGACCACGCCATCATTTGCAGTCACTTCCGCTTCACAGACCTCTTGAATACCGGCCTGCACATGGCTACTCATGGCGAGATTATGGATAGCCTTTTCTGAATCCGAAGTTGCCTTGTAGGTATCACTTCTTGCTGCTGTGCAGATGATCTCGCAGGCATCCCGAAGCGTCAACCTCCCTATGCCTATATGCAAAACCATATCGTATAAGACTGGGTCACTCATATCGGCCTTAAAAAAATAGTGATTCCAATCAGCCCGTTCCCTGTCTTCCCTTTCAATAAATTTTATGGCTTCATCTCTGGATATATTCCTGTTTTTCTGTAGGAGAGCGATCCGGTCTTCCACTTCGGCAATCACCCGCACCTTCAGTACATGGGAGATTCCTGGAATGAGAACATGCCCTGCATAGCCATGATAGACGACGCTATCCTTCTTCACATGTTCCAGCAAGGCTGCCTGGATGCAAGACAGAAACTTGTCCCTGGCGTGGGTTATTTTCTCTAAGATCGTAGGGGCATCATGAATGGAAGCCATCAGTTTCGCATCAGGGATATGAAAAAACTGAGAGGCCTCATCAATGACGACCTCCTGGCTCACACATTCGTAATTAAGGGTCCCCGCCACTCTCTCAGCGATCTCCTGACCATGGCTGAAACATCCCCGCGAAATCGTTATTATCGCCATAGACGCCTCCTTGCCAATTCTCTATATTAAATCCCATAGAAGAAATAGAGTATGGAAAGCTCCACCGTTAAAAAGATCACGGTCATGATGGCGCCTGCTTTCGCATAGTCCACTGTGCGATATCCTCCGGGCCTCATAACCAGTGCATTGACTTGGTGAGTGGGCAAAACGAAGGTGTTGGAAGCCGACAGTCCCACAACCAGCGCGGCCATCCGGGGATCTCCTCCGGCCATAACCGTCATATTCATACAGAGTGGGACCAGCAGGACAGTTGCCCCCACATTGGAAATCACAAGTGTGAAAAAAGAGGTCATGATGCCTACCACAGAAAGAAGCACAATGGGTGTGGGATGGCCAAGCAATCCCAGGACCTTATGAGCAATGAAGGCCGCCGTCCCTGTTTTTTCAAAGGCAATTCCAAGGGGTATCAGTCCGGCCAATAGAAAGACGGTCATCCAATCCACAGCCCGGTATGCTTCATCCACTGAGAGCACGCCTGTGAGGATCATCCCCAATGCCCCGGACATGAGCGCAACGGAAAGCTGAACCTTAAAGAAAATGATCTGAAACAGGGCTGCCCCAAGCCAGAATATAGCAAGCTTGGCCTTATGGGGGCGCATAATTTCACCCTCAAGGGGGGTGGCAAAGGTGAGGGCTCTTGGCTGGGGGCGATTTTTCAAGATATGAAATCTCTCCCATGGCCCCTGCAGCAATAAGGTATCTCCCATTTGCATCCGGATACGTGTTAGGCCGCTATAGTATATCTTGTTGCCCTTGAATAAGGCCACAGGGTTGACCCCATAGAGTTCTTTGAAATTGATTTCGCTCATGGTTTTACCGATCAATTCCGACCTAGGAGATACGACCGTTTCCGCCATTCCAGCGTTGGTTCGAGACAGAGTTTCGGCAAACACCTCAAGGCTGTCTTTTAGGCGCCAGCCATATTCGTCAACAAGTCTCCGAATATTTTTCTCTCTTCCAACCACTGCAAGATCGTCATTTGCCTGGATTTTATCTGTACTACGGGGCACAAAGTTCTTCTCCTTTTTCTCTGAATGGCTGATGGCCACTACAGTTACGAGAAACCTTGCCCTGATGCCCAGTTCCTCCAAGGTCTTGGGGCCGCTGAAATTCCCTGATACGTGCAATTCAAAAATGGTATCCAGCGCTCGATATTCCTCAATCAAGGAAGCGGTGATCCCCTTGTCCGCTTCTCCTCCTCCACTCGGGAGGACAAATTTACCAAATATCGTAAAATATGCAATGGCGCTCACGAGCAGACATAGCCCTATTGGCGTCTGCGTAAATAGGCCAAAAGGTTCTAATTTTTTCCCTCCCAGCACCATCAGGTCGTTCAACAGGATGGTGGGACTAGCTCCCACCAAAGTGATGGTCCCCCCTATGATAGCGCAGAAGCCCATCGGCATAAGAATCCTGGATACAGGTACCTCCATTCTCTTCGCGATACGTTGGGCCGCAGGCAGGAAAAGGGCGGCAGCTCCGATATTTTGCATCATACTTGAGATCAATCCAACGGTTCCGGAGACCAAGGTAATGACCCGTTTTTCACTCCTTCCTGCCAGTTTTATGATGGGGCCGGCCACCTGGTTCATCACGCCCGTCTTATCCAGCCCTGCTCCGATAATAATAACCGCAATGATGGAACAAACCGCATTGCTGCTCAGGCCAACAAAGGCCTCCTTAGGGGAAATAAGGCCGGTAAGAGGGAGCAACACCATCATGATGATCCCCACGACATCCACCCTGACCCACTCAAAGATAAAAAGAACAATCGCAAAGGCAAGTACCATCATCGTCAACAGCATTTCAGGCGTCATCTGGGATACTCCTTTCCCTTCTACAATCTAATCCAGGACGTCTCTTCTCTAAGGACCATCCGTCTATTCTGCCCGGTCCGTTTTTTTCCTATTTCCTTTTCTGAACCAGAAACACAAAAGAAATGTAAAGACGATGAGTGCTAAAGAAAAATAGAAATGGGCGCCCATTTTTTCCTCCCTAATATTGATAAAATAAAAGCCCCCTCGCAAAATCGTGAAGCAAGAGGAGGCGGATGTATCTTTACACAAATAAACAGAAAACCCCACATGTCTTATGAAGACCGTAGGAGATTCTGTCTATGAAGAAATACTTGAATCTAAAGCGTTATGAAAACTGCCCCGAGTCAGCCAAAACAAAGGAAAAGCCTTACACTATTTGCCTTAAGCGCCGATCCTTTTGCCTTATCCTATACCATTGAATAGACAAACATCTCACGCCTTGGCCTTTCACCCTCCTCCGCCCTGTTGGCTATCTGTTCTTCCTCAGCCTCTGAAACCACAAACTCGATATCCTCATACTCTCGCTTTATCTCTTGAAGGGCCTCATCCGGTTCACTGAATTTGACGACATGGGAAAAAGAAATCCCCATTTTTTCGGCCTCTTCCTGAAATACCCTGACGTTTTTTTTTGAGATATCCCGAAATTCCTCACAGAGCTTGTTTCTTGAAAATGAAAACAATTTGAAGCTCTCGCAGGAGAGGGGGGCAGTGTTCAGGGCCAATATCTCGTAGGACATCCTTGCGGCCATCTCCAGGGCATAATCGATGATCTCTCTGGAGAATGTGCCTTCCCTTCCAACAACGAGCAGCTTTGCAGGCGTTTCTTCAATCCTTTCTTCTTTGGTAATCAGGCCCGTGGCATGTTCCTGCTGGCCCACCTCGGCAAATGTGACGGCTTCATGGTATTGGTCCATCTTGTCTGTAAGCCTGCGTGCCCTATTTGTTAATTTTCCAAACAGTCCGCTCATCTTCTTAGATCCTCCTCTCAGAATGTCTGCAATGATTTAGCGCTGGATACTCCTTCATCATCACAATAGGAGTAGATAGGTTTTTCCTTATCTTTCTGGGCAGAATCTTTTTCTTTCTTCCCGTTGGAGCCTCCTTGCCTTCTTCCTCGGAAGCATCATAGATGGTAAGAACGATATCCCGATGATCATTCACATAACTCAAAATCTCTTGATCTGGACTTCCTGATCTCATCGTTAGGTGCCAGGGAATGCCTGCCCTTTTCGATTCAGGGAGCAATTGGTTGATATTCCTTAAGGCTTCGGCCTTCATCTCTTTCATCTCTTTAGCCATCTCATGCTCACCGGCCTCTGCAAAGGTAGCCGCAATCATGGCTCCTTCAATATACCTTTTGGCATGATGAGACCCTTGACGGACTTTTTTTGCGTACCGGCTATAGGTTCTCAGCCTGATGATCTGCAGGATATCAAGTTCTGTCTTAATGCGTTTGCAGAGTTCCACCGCATAGCTGAATACCCTTCTATCCGGTGTCATCCCGTCGATGGCCAGCAAGACCTTCTTCATCGCTCTTTTCCCCCTATTGTGGAACGGTCCACCACTTTTAGGCCCTTAGTACCGGACGCTGTTCTTCCCGTTTTATGACCCTATATTTGACCCGCTTTCGATTCTTCTTCCTTGGTGACTGGTTCATCATCTCCAGGGCGGTCTCCCGTTCTCCGGCCTGGGCAAACGTGGCCGCCATCATCCATTGATCAAACGTATTAATCCTGGCTTTGATATTGAACATCTTAGATCGCCTCCTTTTTTGGACCTTTGTTACCATGGTTCAGCAATTTCTGTGCCACCATCTTAAAATAGTAGTGTATCCAGTTGATATCATTTATATATTGGCTATAAATGATGAAAATGAAAAATAGTGGCTGGTGTTACAATTTGCAACAAACGAAAGGGGATATTCCAATTATCTAACAATATTAATGCATTAATAACCATTACAAAAACAAATGAGATGTTTCGAAATGCAACGGAGGCAGACGTTTCGAGCTTCTGAGGGGTGAAGGGGATCCTGACTGCGCAACCCTTTGAGTTGCGATTCATCTTGAAAAGATTTATAGTCCTACCCATTTCAGAAGGAGTCACCACATGCGGATATTTAAGAAAAAAGGGGGGGAGCTTGAGGTAGTCACAGAGATAGGAGAGTTGAAGGATACGGTAAAGGACGCACATATGCCCGAGGATGTGGAAAAGGTGGCCCTAAACGAAATCGAGAGAATCGCTAAGATGGGTCCTTCTACTGCCGAATACACCATCGGGATGAACTACATCCACTACTTGGTGACCCTCCCGTGGAACAAAACGACCAAAGATCACTTAGATATTAAGACCGCCGAATCCATTCTTGATGACGCGCATTATGGCCTGTCAGAGATCAAAGATCGGATCGTAGAATATTTGGCCGTCAGGGTATTAAAGGCCTCCCATAAGCACAGGATGCTGGTGGTGGATGATGAAAAGTTGACGAGAATGAACCTGGAACATGTCCTTACAAAGGAAGGATACCTTGTTCTTACTGCCGCCGACGGGGTCGAGGCCCTTGAGCTTCTGGAAGAAAACAGCTTTGATGTCATCTTGACTGATCTAAAGATGGAGAAGGTAGACGGAATGGGGGTCCTGGAGAAGGCCAAAAGTCTGAACCCCAATACGGAAGTGATTATGATTACGGGTTATGCCACAGTGCCTACAGCCGTTGAGGCCATGAAAAAGGGATCCTACCAGTTCCTTGCCAAGCCCCTCAAACTGGATGAAATCAGATCCAGCGTCCGAATGGCCCTATCTAAGAAAACGGCCCAATTAACCTCAAGAGGGCCGATTCTATGTTTTGTAGGTCCACCGGGTACCGGAAAGACGTCACTAGGAATGTCTATTGCACGTAGCCTTCACAGAAAATTTATCCGTATCTCTCTGGGCGGGATGAAAGACGAGGCCGAAATAAGGGGGCATCGCAGAAGCTATGTGGGCGCCTTGCCCGGCAGAATAATCCAGGAAATTCGCCGTGCCGAATCAAAAAACCCGGTCTTTATGCTGGATGAACTGGATAAGATCGGGCAGGATTTTAAGGGTGATCCAGCATCTGCCCTCCTGGAAGTCCTTGACCCAGAGCAGAATGCCCATTTCATGGACCACTATCTGGACGTGCCTTTTGATCTATCAAAGGTCATGTTTCTTGCCACGGCAAATACCGTTGATCCCATACCTGGCCCACTCCTGGACAGATTGGAGGTCTTGAGGCTTTCTGGGTATACCGAGCAGGAAAAGGAGCAGATCGCCTTCAGGTATCTTATCCCCAGAGAGATGGAGGAGGCTGGCCTTTCAGAGCACCCAGTTCAATTCACCCCTGATGCCGTCCACAAGATCATCAGGGAATACACCCGGGAAGCAGGTCTAAGGAACCTCCAGAGGCAAATCGCCGCCATATGCCGTAAAATGGCCAGGGACATTCTGTGCCAAGACGGAAAAGAAAGGACAGACCTGATCACCCCGGAGCTTGTGGAAACCTTGCTCGGGCCCCGAAAATTCTATTTTGAGGTTGCAGAAGCCAAGGAAAGAATAGGGGTCGCAACCGGGCTGGCATGGACGGAGACAGGGGGAGAGATCATATTTATCGAGGCCACAAAGATGAAAGGAAAAAACCGCCTCATCCTGACAGGTTCTCTTGGTGATGTGATGAAAGAGTCTGCTCGGGCGGCATTGAGTTATATCCGAAGCAATACGGATCTATTTAATATTCCCGAAGACTTCTTCGATAACCATGACATACATATTCACGTCCCTGCCGGGGCCATACCCAAAGACGGTCCGTCGGCAGGCCTGACCATTGCTATCGCCCTGCTTTCACTGTTAACCAACCGTCCCAGCAGGAGAGATACGGCTTTGACAGGGGAATTGACGTTGACCGGAAGGATACTTCCGGTCGGCGGAGTGAAAGAAAAAGTCCTGGCTGCCCATCGCGCTGGGGTAAAATCAGTGGTCTTTCCGGCCAAAAACGAGGCGGATCTCAAAGATATTCCTGATGATATAAAAAAGGATCTGGAAATCATTACGACAGATGAATTAGGAAAAACTGTTGATTTGGTTCTCAAGTAATCGCTCTGCCTGCATATCTCGCTGATATTGTCCGGGGCAATACTTTTAGATTCTTACACGTTCATTCTGAGAGTTCATCCCTCACGATCAATAATTGGTTGATTATTCAGGATGTTGTAGAGAGCTCCTGCTTTCAGTGTTCAGGTTTCAGGAAGACGCCCCTGACACCTGAAACCCGAAATCTGTCACCTCATTGAGGGAGCAGAGCTCAAATTTCAAATATCTTTGGTTAGATATTTGCAAACACTTGGGTCGGTTACTTATCCTTGTCTCGCTCCAGGATTTCCTTAGCCGTCTTATAGTCGCCAGCTTCAGCAAAGGCCGCTGCTGCCATGGGGCCTTCGATCTTGCTCCTGTAAGCCTTTCTAATGGTCTGAACAAGCCTCTCAATCTCCACCGGTTTCTGGAGGTATTCAAAGGCACCCAAGCGGCGAGCCTCTTTTTCGTCTTTCTCCGTACCATGGCCCGTTAGAATGATGACCTGAACCTTGGGATAGGCCTTCTTGATCCGCCGAAGAACCTCCATGCCATCAATACCAGGCATCTTCAGGTCCAGCACCATCACATCGGGGACCTGATTATCAACGATCTTGAGGGCCTGTTCTCCGTTGAGCGCAATATCCGGCCCAAGATCCCGCATCTGAATCCGTTCGGCAAGCGTCTTTACAAATTCCTCTTCATCGTCCACCAGAAGGATCTTGATCTGTTCCATTTCCTGCTCCTTAAAGAGAATTGATCTGTGAAGGGGACTCTCCCTATTATTCTAATGTATAAGCAATTACGTCGTGATGCAACATTTTTCCAATGTCCGTGAATTGAAGCCCCCTACCGTGAGACTTCACCGAACTCAGTCGAACCATCTCTTGAAGCATTCGGTCACGGGTATGAATCAACTGGCCTTTGTCCTTGAGGTTGTTGCTCCGGTTGGGAGGCCTTTTTCTTTGGGGAGGAATTCCCTGGCTATGTCCGGCTCACCTGCCTCTGCAAAGGTAGCGGCAACCATAACGTCTTGATAACGTCGGAGCAATGACTTCTTTGTCTTTTCATTTTTCTTTTTTAGCCGGTATGCTTCCTGAATTCGCTCAGCCAGTGAATCCATGTTAAGGGGCAAAAAGACATCGTCAAAGGCGCCTAGCTTCATGCCTTCTATGGATAGTGAGAGGTACTCTGATGTATTTATGATGATAACTTCGGTGAGGGGGCGAATCTTCTTGATCCTTTCGAGGAGCAAAAGACCTTGCCGCTTCAGTCCATTTAGGCCCAGCAATACGACATCGATCTTTTTTCTCTCAAGTATCTTTCTGGCATCAGCTTGTTGCTCTGCTTCAAAGACCCGATACCTTTGGAGGCGGAGACGCCGAGACAGATTCAGACGAAATAGGCCATCCGCTTCTACGATCAAGAGATTGATTCCCATAAACACAAAGGGGGACATTCCGAGAGTTAAACCCGTGCCAACCCATACGATACGCGAACGTTCGATAACCCCACCGTCTCCAAAAAGGTCTCTAAAGATTGATGCCTTTTTGGGGCTAGTCTCTTCCCCAAGAATTCCTTGGCCATTTCAGGACATCCAGCTTCTGCAAAAGCGACCGCTGCAAAGTCTCTTTCTATCCGTTTTAGCCATTTCTTCATGACGTTGTCCTCCTTGCTTTGTTGGGTATAATGATTCTCTTTTCTTTCTTAAAGCAAAAGGTGCGCCAAACTAATTTTTCAATTATTTCAAATTGTTGTTCGATTGAATGGAATAACAAAGGAAGAAATGACACATAATGAAACATTATCCATAAACCAAAATGAAACATTGTGGTACATTTGCTGATACTTCAGGCCGCTTGTGTCTCTCGTTGGTGCCGCGGATTTATGTCTGTTATCCTCGACATATTTTTTGGGTAGGCGCACTCTATTCGATCGTGAAGCAACCTTATTAGGAGGCTGGAGGGGCCGGTTATGTACCTTTTACGGCCTCCTGCATCTTCACAATTAACTCATCAAGCTTTAATGGCTTCATCAGATAATCAAAAGCGCCCAGGCGCATCCCCTCAATACCTTCTCTAGTGGATCCTCGTCCCGTCAAGAGAATCACAGGCAGCTGGGGATTTCCAACTTTGATAAGACGAAGGACTTCAAGCCCTCCCAAGCCTGGCATCAGCACATCTAAGACGACCACCTGAGGAGGGTCGGCCTCAATGAGACGCAATGCTTCTTCACCGGATGTCGCAGTCTTGACCTGAATCCCTCTCAGTTCGAGTCTTTCTGCGAGGGTTGTGACGAATTCCTCCTCGTCATCTACAAGTAACACCTTCCACTTATCCATTTTACTCCTCCAGCCCTACTAGGCCTCCGTTTTTCCCAGACCCTTCCGCCTATAAAGTATATCGCCCGCCCGAAGGGCGCCTTTTCTAAAATGCTCCAGCACAGATTCATAAGGACCGATCACCGAATCCAGAACCCTTACTCTTTTCCAAGTGATGTACTGATAATACTCCTCCTCTATGCCTCCGCAAATGACCAGCTGGACGCCTTCGGTGAGAATCAGGTGACAAAGTTGTTCTCCAGAGGCCTGAGGGAGCACCACCATCTTTTCATCAGTCTTCTCTCCCTTTTCATCCGTAGAAACAATAACTGCCTCTGTCGCCAAATCAAACCGTGGTGCTACCTCATTACCGTACAAAGGAATAAGCAATTTTTGAGACATGAAGAAACCTTACCTGAACTTTTCAGCTCCTTTTCTGTGTTTGATTCTCCTCTTGGAAGACCTGTCTGGACCCGCATCTGTCAGGTGCTCGTTTGAACCTATGGCGTTCATGAGCTTATCCCATACTCTTTCATTTTTCTCCACAGGGTGCTTCTTCCCCAACCCAAAAGGGCTGCGGCCTTGGTCCTCCGGCCTCTCGCCTTGATGAGTGCTTCCATGATCATTTTCTTTTCAGTTGATGACCAGGTCTCTGTTTCCCATTTCCTTCTTAGATCCTCTACCCCTGGCTGCACGGAAATCGAGGCCCAATTCTCTCCGACCCCTCTCTCCTGGAGCTCAAGCCCCTTTTCTGTTAGATAGGTAGGAAGGTGTTTTGGATGAATGAGTCCTCCCTGGGAGATATTTACTGCATATTCAATAATATTTCTCAGTTCTCTCACATTACCAGGGTAGTGGTAGTCCGACAGGATTCGAAGGGCCTTGCTCGAAAACCCTCCAATATCCTTTTTGAATTGGGTGGCGAAGGTGTTGAGAAAGTGATCGATCAGGAGCCTGACGTCGTCATCCCGCTCTCTCAGGGGAGGCAGGTGAAGACGGACTACGTTGAGCCTGAAGAGGAGATCTTCCCTGAAACCTCCGTCTCCAACCATTTGTTCAAGGTTTCGGTGGGTTGCGGCGACAATTCTCACATCAGCCTGAAAGCCCCTAGTACTCCCCAATGGATAGATCACCCTGTCATCCAGGAAGGTCAGCAGTTTGACCTGGAGGGAGGGAGGGAGGTCACCGATTTCCGTAAGATAAAGCGTGCCATGGTGGGCCAGACGAAATCGCCCCGGTTTGTTCTCAACGGCCCCGGTGAAGGCCCCTTTCTGGTGCCCGAAGAGCTCTGATTCCAGCAAGGTTTCAGGTAATGCCCCGCAATTGAGCTTGATAAAAGGCCCCTTGGCCCTGCTTGAGGCCTGGTGAATTGTCTCTGCAACCAGGTCTTTGCCCGTACCGGTCTCACCGGTGATGAGTACAGAAGAATCGCTCTGGGCAAGAACAGGGAGAATCTGAAAGATCTTTTCGATTTGTGGACTCTTGCCGATCAGAGGTCCAAAACTATAGGCTTGCCCGGTCTTTCCCTCCAGCCTGCGAAGGGGACGCATGTCTTCTACCGTTTCCAAAAAACCGACTAACTCACTTTCAATGTCTTTGAGGGGGGCCATCGTAATACGTACAGGAATTTTCTGGCGGGCGCGGTTGATGAGGTCGCTTTCAACACACGGCGGTTCAGCTTCTGCGTTTAGATTCAAGGCAGGGCAACCTTGGACGCATATCCTGTTTCGTAGGACATGATAACAGGGAATGCCCCGGGCTTCTTCCCTGGAAAATCCGGTGAGAGCTTCCAAGGCTCGATTCAAGAAGATGACCGTGCGCTCCACATCAAGCACCACGACACCAAGAGGGATTTCATCAACCAGTGAGCGGAAGGCAACGGGCAGAGAAAAGAGCCCTATGACTTCTGGCAAATGGCTCGTGTACAAGATCCTGTTTCTCCATTAATGACCGAAGTTAAAACCTTGACTGAGTGATACAACATCCTCTAACTCAAATAGATCACTTTGTGTCCGCTCAATAACCCAGGGAAATGATAGAGGCCCGCCACCCATCCATTTTCCCTTGAAAAGGGGGGCCTGGGAGAGGGTGAATTTCCTGCCGATTATTGGACAAGTACACACCTTTGAGGTAGGCTATCAGAAAACCAGATTGAAATAAAGTAAGGATTAATCTCTTGACTGATCACCATATATCACATATTGTTCCCGCGTGAATCCATGAGGGTATTCAGGGCGTTAAAAGTGAAAACGGCAACAGAGGGGTGAAAGAAAAGCGCCCTTTTTCATCTGAGAAATGGTGTCCAAGAATTAAGGTAGGGAGGTCGATGGATGATACAATCCGCGAAGACATGGTTCACGGCTTTGTTGAGCATCCTCTTATTTTTTGCTTTGGCATGTGCTGTAGGTGCAACAGAACTGTCTCAAACTCCTGAAGCCTCGGCCCCTATGCATCCTTGGTGGTTCTGGCCTCTAGTCTTGCTGATTGTAACCTTTTTGATGGGTATATTCGCCGTTCTTGGCGGGGTTGGAGGAGGTGTCCTGTTCGTTCCCATCATCAGCGGATTCTTTCCTTTCCACCTGGACTTCGTCCGCGGGGCAGGGCTGCTAGTGGCCCTCTCCGGGGCCCTAGCCGCCGGGCCCGGCCTTCTCAAAATGAACCTAGCGAGTCTCAGGCTTGCCATCCCGGTTGCCCTCATTGCCTCAACCTGTGCCATAATTGGGGCCATGATCGGGCTGGCCTTGCCCACCAACATTGTGCAGATTTCTCTGGGAGGCACCATCGTCGGTATCTGCGTGCTCATGTTGAAAGCAAAGAAGTCAGAGCTCCCTGATGTACCAGAGGCGGATAGACTTTCTTCGGCACTCAGGATCTACGGAGTCTACCAGGAGAGGAGTACGGGAAAGATCATCGACTGGAAAATCCACCGGACTCCGCTGGGTCTGGGTTTATTTATTATGATCGGTATTATGGCCGGCATGTTTGGCCTAGGAGCAGGCTGGGCAAATGTGCCCGTATTGAACCTCCTGATGGGAGCACCTTTGAAAATCAGCGTGGCGACCAGTAAATTTCTGCTATCCATCACGGACACCTCCGCCGCCTGGATCTATATGAATCAGGGATGCGTCATCCCCATGATGGTAGTGCCTTCCCTGGTGGGAATCATGCTTGGCTCCTTTGTAGGCGTCCGGCTTCTCGCCATGGCCAAACCCGGTGTTATCCGGTGGATCGTGATCGGAATACTGGCCTTTGCCGGTATAAAGGCCCTTTTAAAGGGCTTGGGTGTAGGATAGCCCCTCAGAGGAGATTTTTCTTCAAAAGAGAAGTGGCCTTCAGAACGTCCAGTAAGGAGGAAAGATCATGACTGATAAATTGGAAGCGACGCTTGAAGCAAGCCCGGAACAGGTCCGTTATGCCGGTATCCTCGAAAAGGGGATGTATATCGGATTATTGTTGCTTCTTATCACCTTTGCCATTTATGCCTTCGGTATTATGAAGCCCTATATCCCTCTGGATAAGATCTCCAAGTTCTGGAACATGAACGTACATGATTACCTGCGGCATACCAACATTAAGAACGGGTGGGGTTGGCTTGCGATGCTTAAGTACGGGGACTTTATTAATTTTATCGGGGTGGCGATTTTGGCTGGAGTGACCATCATTTGCTATCTGACTATTATTCCGATCCTCCTGAGAAACGACGACAAGGTCTATGCCCTATTGGCGTTTCTCGAAGTAGTAATCCTCTCCCTGGCGGCCAGCGGGATTCTTGCTGTGGGGCACTGAGAAAGGGCGTGGCGAGAAAGAAATCGAAAGCGATCCATTTTGAAGATCAAGGAGGATAGACCATGTTTATCAAGAAGAAGGTAAGAGACCTGATGATCCCTCTCCACAGATACTCGGTGGTGAGCCCCAATAGCACCTTACGAGAGGCGGTAGTGAGCTTGAGAAGGTCATACTGTCAATTGGAAACGGGCATGTGTACCGAGGTAGGCCCCCGCTCCGTCTTGGTGGTTGATGACCACGGGAAACTTGCAGGGATACTCGATTTCCGAAGTATACTCAGGACCCTTATTCCTGAGGTAGCCGGTGGGTTGACTGCCAGATTAGAAGCGCTCGAAGTAACCATCGCTTTTGCCCAGGCGGATTCCCCATCCCTGGATGAGGCGCGAGCCGACTTCAACGCACGAGTAATAAGGAATGCAGGTGTAAAGATAAAGGACATCATGCTCAAAACGAGGGGAACAATTCAGGCCGATGCCAGCCTCACCGAGGCGCTCAAGTTGATTTTTCGCAATAAGATAACCAAACTCCCTGTGCATGAGGGGAATAAACTGGTAGGGATTATCCGCGATACGGACCTTTTCCTGGCCGTTGCTGATATATTGGCGGAGTAACTTTTTGCACGACCTGGTCCTGGTCTGATTCAGCTCCGCATTCTTGAACCTTCCCTCATCGCCGTTCGGAGCCCGTTTATCCATAAAGTCCGCGACCCCAGTTCGTTGCCCTCTATTTTTGCTCCTGCACGACCTCATCGACGGCAATTCACCTACTTCGCGATCCTTTTTCCGTTTACAGGCAGCGGCCTCTTTTTATATACTAGCCTCATCAGAAAGGATTGACTCGAATAACCGGCCCTTCTAGCCTTATGAAAGATTGATGTCTCTACTTTATTCTGGATATCGAGGTGATTGAAGGACGAAAACCTCTAAGGTTTGCATGGGATATGTCAATACGTGTGAGACTGAAACCGAAATTCTGGGACTACCACGATGCAGCGGCAGGCCCGTACAAACCTCTGTTCAATTTCCGCCGAATCTGGAAGATGGCAGTCCTCCTTACGTCCGGCGTGGTTCTCTTGCCGCTGATTTTCATAACTGTTGTTGACTACCTCGTGACACAACATGCCATAGAGTCCGAAATCCTCTTGCGCACTGCTCGGCTCGTCTCCAATACCCGCCGGACCTTCTCTTACTTCCTGGATGAACGCATGGCCGCACTAGATTTCATTGACAGGGACAACACGTTCGAAGCGCTGAACGATCCGACCCGGCTTGCCACTATCCTGGAAAACCTGAAGAAGGGGTTTGGTGGATTTGTGGACCTCGGAGTGATAGATTCCCTGGGCAGACAGAGGACCTATGTGGGGCCATACAGGCTTGAAGGAAAGAACTACAGCGAGCAGGAGTGGTTTAAACACGTCTTAGACCGAGGCGTGTACATCAGCGATGTGTTCTTAGGGTTCCGGAACGTTCCGCATCTTATCATTGCAGTCAAGCACAACCGGCCAGACGGCTCCTTCTATTTGCTTCGGGCCACCCTGGATACCGAGCGCTTTAAGGATATTCTCTCAAGACTTGAGGTGAGCGGGCTGGGTGATTTCTTTATCATCAACCGGCAGGGTGCGCTCCAGACTCCGTCCCTTTACCATGGCAAGGTTTTCGAAAAGCTCTCATTGCCCGTACCAGAATACGCACCGGAAACTCGCGTGTTCGAATGGAAAAACGCCGAAGGGCCCCCCCTCATTATCGGATACAGGTATATTGAAGATACCCCTTTTATCCTTATGGTGGTCAAACAGAAAGAGGCGCTCATGAGGCCCTGGTACGAGACCCGCATGAAACTTATCGGGTTTCTTGCTGCCAGCATCGTCGCCATTCTGATAGTGATCTTGGGCGGGACAACCTATCTTGTGGATCAGCTCTATGAGGCGGACCAGAGGCGGATCACAACCCTGCACCAGGTGGAATACTCCAACAAGTTGGCCTCCCTCGGCCGATTGGCAGCGGGCGTGGCCCACGAGATCAACAACCCACTGGCCATTATCAATGAGAAGGCGGGACTTATTAAGGATCTTTTCACGCTCAAGGATGACTATGCTAAGGACCAGAAGCTGGTAGGTCTGGTTGGTTCAGTGTTGACGTCTGTGGAGCGGTGTGCGACCATCACCAGGAGACTTTTGGCCTTTGCGCGGCACATGGAGACAAGCATCAAGCAACCGATCAACTTGAGGGACCTCATCCATGATGTACTCGGCTTTTTGGCCAAGGAGGCAGAGTATAGATCCATTTCGGTCACCGTAGATGTGCCCGACAACATCCCTCAATTCGAAAGCGATCGAGGCCGGCTGCAACAAATTCTTCTCAATATATTCAATAACGCCTTCGCGGCCATGAGCGACGGTGGGCGTCTTGAGATTACTGCCAGAGCCGAGGATAAGAACTTTGTTTCGGTCTCGATCGCAGACAACGGATGCGGAATCCCTGAGGAAGACCTCAAACGCGTCTTTGAACCGTTTTTTACCACCAGAGCAAACAAGGGCGGGACAGGTCTCGGCCTATCCATTACATACGGTCTCGCCGAGGAACTGGGGGGGAGCATTAGCGTAAAAAGCGAGGTGGGGAAGGGAACGACTTTCATCGTTTTTTTGCCGCTTATCAGGGAGAAAAAGGAAGGCTGAGATATATGCGGGTATTGTTGGTGGACGACGAAAAAGAACTGGTCTCCACGCTGGCAGAGAGGCTGGAGCTTCGAGGAATCGAAGCGGGCTGGGTTATCAGTGGGGAAGAGGCACTGAAACAGGTGGAAACCGAGACTTACGATGTAGCTGTCCTAGACGTAAAGCTCCCCAGGATCGACGGGATTAGGCTAAAGAAAAAACTGGAGGAAAAAAGTCCTAACATGAAATTCATCTTCATGACCGGGCACGGCTCGGAAGATGATTACAGGGTCGGTTCTATGGAGGCTGGAGCGGAGTATTACCTGGTGAAGCCGGTCAATATCGAGCTCCTGGTCAAGAAAATGAGGGAGATCCTCAAAGAGTGAGGAGGGGTGTTGCTATGGGCTTTGAATTGGGTATCCTTGGTGATGCAGGGCTTCAGTTCTTTGGGAAGATGACCGCTTCCATCTCCCATGAGATCAAAAACGTGCTGGCCATTATCAACGAAGATGCGGGACTTCTGGAGGATCTGGCGTCCTTGGCCGAGAAGGGGAGACCTCTTGAGATAGAGCGGGTCAAGGTCCTGGCCGGAAAAATGAAGGCCCAAATCAAGAGAGGGGATGAGATCGTAAAGTGGATGAATCGATTTGCCCACAGTATTAATGAACCCCTTCAGGTGGTGGATTTAGACGAGATCCTGACACTCATGGCATCTCTTGCAGAGCGGCCTTCTTTGATGCGGGAGATCGCGCTGGAGAAGGAGCCTCGCCGGGGCAGGGTAACGGTCAGGACCAAACCGTTTATCCTGGAAAATCTGATCTGGCTTTGCCTGGATTTCGCCATGGCTGGGGCCGGCGGATCGAAGACCGTCGTCCTGGGCTGTGAAGCAGGGGAAAATGGGGTGCGGATCAGGATCAAGGGGCTGAAAGGTCTCTCAGAGCTGAGAGGAGAGACCTTTCCAAGAGAGGAACATAAGGCCCTTCTCAGAGCCGTTAAGGGAGATCTGGCAGTCGATACGGAGGCAGGAGAGCTTGTTCTAGTATTGCCACCGGATGCCGGGTAGCCAGCGGTCTGAATGTACTAGAGGAGAAACCATTCATCTTATCGAAGGAGGACTCATCATGAAGACACGGGTCTTAATCGTCGATGACGAGAAGGAATTCACAGAGGCATTATCTGAGCGTTTGAGGATAAGGGATTACGATGTGACCACATCCCTCAGCGGTGAGGATGCGACTGAGAAGGTCAAGGGCTACAATTTCGACGTTGTCATTCTGGATGTGGCCATGCCCGGGATGGATGGTATCGCTACGCTGCATGAGATCAAGAAACTCAAACCCCTGACCGAAGTGATCATGTTGACCGGGCATGCCACGGTAGACTCAGCCATACAAGGGATGAAGCTCGGTGCCTATGATTACCTCAAGAAACCGTGTGAGACCGAAGAACTGCTTGCCAAGATCAATAAGGCTTTCGAGAAAAAGGCTGAACATGAGGAGCGTATTCGGGAGGCCAGGGTAAAAGAGATCATCTCTTCACCCAGGGCGGCTTTACGGGAGGATTAGTCTCGTCCAGGGCCGTGCCCGCACTTAGGCTAAGAGACGGTGGAAGACTGAATTAGATTGACTTTCTTGAGGGATTTTGAACGGACTGGATTGGCTTTAAATGGTCTCGATAACCCTTTGTCTGGATTAGGGATAGATCCCCCGGAGGGCGTGGGCCTTTGCCACCCTCCCCACACCCAGGACATAGGCCGCTGAGCGCATGGAGATCTTCTTCTCACTGGCAATGGCAACCACTTCATCAAAACTCCGATGAAGAATATTTTCGAGACGTTCAGATATCTCTGCTTCACTCCACAACAGCTCCTGTAAATTCTGAAGCCATTCAAAATAGGATACAACGACTCCTCCGGCATTGGCCAAAATGTCGGGAAGTACCGTAATTCCTTTATCGTACAAGACCTGGTCTGCCTCCAGAGTGGTCGGCCCATTGGCCCCCTCCACAATGAGCTTCGCCCTGATACGGTCTGCGTTCTCTGCTGTAATCACGTTTTCCAAGGCCGCTGGGACCAAGATATCGCAGTCCAGTTCCAGTATCTCTTCGTTTGTTACTGATTCGCACCCTTTAATCCGTTCTGGCAGAAAAGCGTCGTGTTGCTTCTTACAATCCAAGGCCCCCTCCAAGTTAAGGCCTTCCTTCCTGTAAACACCCCCCCTTGAGTCGCTGATGGCGATGACTTTGGCCCCAGCCTTATCAAAATACCGGGCGGCAATGCCTCCAACATTTCCCGCACCCTGAATAACAACGCGTGCCCCCTCCATGGAGAGCCCCAGATACTGGCAGGCCTTATGAGTGTTAATCACCACGCCTTTCCCGGTCGCCTCAAAGCGGCCCAAAGAGCCACCCAGCTCGATTGGTTTCCCGGTCACCACACCCGTGACGGTATATCCTTTCATAATCGAATAGGTGTCCATGATCCAGGCCATGACCTGGGGATTGGTGTAGACGTCTGGGGCAGGGATATCCACGTCCGGCCCTATAAATAAAGATATCTCCCAGGCAAAGCGCCTTGTCATGCCCTCGATCTCACGCTCGCTCATTTCCTTGGGGTTGCACTGAACCCCGCCCTTGGCCCCCCCGAAAGGAATGTTGACCACAGCGGTCTTCCAGGTCATCCACATGGCCAGGGCCCTGATTTCATCTAGATTTACATCCGGGTGATATCTCATCCCCCCCTTGAATGGGCCTCTGGTATCATTGTGCTGTACGCGGTATCCAGTAAAGATCTTTAATGATCCGTCGTCCATTTTTACTGGAAAATGTACGATTAACTCTCGGCGGGTACTCTTTATCGTCTCGAGTATACCCTCATCCAGCTCCAGATATTTACTAGCAATATCCACCTGTTTCCTTGCCATCTGAAAAGGGTTGATTTTCGGTGCGACCATGGCTACCCTCCATTTAAAATAGAGACGCCCAGTGCCTTTTAGCGCAAAGATCTCTGGGTGTCTACCCGCTTAATATGGCCAAAACCTCGATAAAATGAACCCTTATGCCAGAATAGCACCAGGGGCTTAGGGTCCTTAGGATAGCTGAAGAAGCTTCGCATTACAATAGGACTTCTGTTTTCAAGGGGGCTTCGGGCGTCATAATTACGAAGCCGCTGATCGTATTATCAGTTTGCGCATGTCTAACTGACCTGGAAATTCCCGGTGTCCTACCCGCATATGCGTTGGGATTTCAATTGGATTGAAAAGGCCATTCTTTTCCTGTAGAATGACCCTGAAAATAGACGAGTTAGTAGTGTCTGTGAATTGTGCTGGAAGAGGGGGAATCCCGGGAAATCTGATAGGCTCCGGATTGATATGGAAAGAATTACCCAAGAGACTTATGACAAATATATAAAGGCACTTACGGACATCAGTCGGGCTATTACTTCCGAGCAGTACTTGGAGGATATACTCAAGCTGATCGTAATGGTCACGGCCAAGGTGACGGGTGTGGAGATCTGCTCGCTATGGTTGATCGATGACTCAACAGATCCCAGAGTGATCCGTTTGAAGGCGACCCAGGCCATAGATCCAGACTATGTAAAGGACCGTTCCCTGCGGATGGAGGAGGGGGTTGTAGGCTATGTGGCTACCCATAATGAGCCTCTCATAGTCAGAGATGTCTTGAAGGAGCCCCGGTTCAAAGAAAAGGAAATGGCAAAAAAATTGGGGCTGGTATCCATGCTGGGTATCCCTTTACAGGTAAAGGATAAGGGGGTCATTGGGGTACTCAATTGCTTTACTTCAGAACCCCATGAGTTCTCTGTTACCGAGATAAACCTTGTTACTGCTGTTGCCAATCAGGCTGCTGTCGCAATCCTAAATACAGAGCTTATGGTCAAGACCCAGGTCATCCAGGAGGAACTGGAGACCCGGAAGCTTGTTGAGCGGGCCAAGGAAGTTCTTATGCGCCGCCGCAACATGACCGGTGAACAGGCCTACCGCTGGTTGCAAAAGCGCAGCATGGATTCCCGGAAATCCATGCGTCATGTGGCCGAAGCCGTTCTTATCTCTGACGAGATCTGATCGTTATTACAGGACCCGGCAGTGCCGGAGCCGAATGGCGTTTCTAAGGCGTAAGTTCCTTGAATAAAAAAATCGGCGCTTCAATAAATATTTCTTGACAAAAGAGAAAAAAGTGATATGTAAAGAATTTCATATTACTTGAGAGAGGCTCTCCACAATGATGTGTGGAGCCTCGGAACCATAAGGGACAAAGGCGTCTTTTCCCGTAATCGGGAAGGCGCCTTTTTTTATTCGAATATTATGCTCGAAAACTACATTACGAAAAGGAGGAAAAAGTCATGTCATTTAGCAAGCCGAACCGTAGTGCTGCAACCGTAACCACAACCCGTGTGGAACCGGCGCCTATCTCGGGGATCTGCGTCACCTGTCTGGATGGGTGTGAAGGCCCTTGTGAGATAGGACGCTCCGCCCTCAAGGGACGGGAGATGCTTTACCCCCAGCCTTACGGAAAAATTACCGCAGGGGCTGACAAGGATTATCCGGTAGATCTTTCCCACTTTAACATTCTGGGGACCTGTGTAGGGGCCGTAGGCGTGGATGCCGATCCGGATCTGGCAACATTTCCCGCGGTTGACTGCACAACCACCGCGGGTGCGGACGGAGGCATCAAACTCGATTTTCCCGTTGTGACCGGTGCCCTGGGATCGACGGACGTTGCTAGGATTAACTGGGAAGACATGGCGGCTGGAGCGGCCATATCTGGCATCATCCTTGTAGCCGGAGAGAACATCTGCGGAATGGACCCCAAGGCGGAGTTCCAGAACGGCAAGATAGCCAAATCACCCGAAATGGAACGTCGTGTGAATATCTATAAGAGGTGGTATGACGGCAAGGGTGGGCTCGTTGTCCAGGCCAATGTGGAAGACATCAAACTCGGCGTCCCTGAATACGTCATTGAGAAGCTGGGTGTGGAGATCTTCGAATTAAAGTGGGGGCAGGGTGCGAAGGATATCGGCGGTGAGGTCAAGCTGCCTACACTGGAGCGGGCCCTACAATTGAAAGAACGGGGGTATATCGTACTCCCCGATCCGACAAGCCCTGCCGCGCAAGAGGCCTTCAAGTCTGGTGGGATCACCGAGTTTGAAAGACACTCAAGGCTAGGGATGGTGGACGAAGAGGCATTTCACAAGATGGTAGAGTATCTTCGGAGCGTAGGCGCCAAGTACGTCACCCTCAAAACCGGCGCCTATCGGCCGGCAGACCTCGCTCGCGCCATTAAGTATTCTTCCGATGCAAAAATCGACCTTTTGACCATTGACGGCGCCGGTGGCGGAACAGGCATGAGCCCATGGCGGATGATGAATGAATGGGGAATTCCTACCGTCGAGTTGGAGTGTCTGACACATCAGATGTGTGAACGCCTGAGAGCCAAGGGCGCCTATATCCCCCCGATCGCCGTTGGCGGGGGATTATCACTCGAAGACCACATGTTTAAGGTCCTCGCATTGGGTGCGCCTTATGTCAAGGCGGTTCTATTCGGACGGGCCGTTATGACCGCAGCCATGGTGGGCAAGACCCATGGAAAAATGATGGCGGAAAAGTTGGAACTGGAAGGAGAGGATGCCGATGTCGGATATTTGAAACTATTTTCCGTTGGCACGCAGCTCAAGGAGCGGTTTGGTAAAGACTTTGCGGAGCTCCCGGCCGGCGCCATCGGCATGTATTCCTATCTCGATCGCTTGAAGCAGGGGCTACAGCAACTGATGGCCGGTGAGAGGAAATTCGCACTGAAATATATAGAGAGAAATGACCTTGTGGCCCTGACCAGGGAGGCGGCCGAAATATCGGGAATTCCGTATGTAATGGATGCCGACAAGGAAGAGATTGATAAAATATTGGGATAGTGTGGAACCAGAGGATTGCGATCAATAAATTAATATAGAATGTTGCCGAGCAAGGCGTAGCGGAAATGAAAGGAGAAAAAAGATGCTCAACGTGATTTGCCCCCACAACTGCAAGGACTGTTACGCGATGAGGGTATGTGCGGTTCGCGCTATAAAAGACCAGCAGGGCTCCATCTATGTGGAGACCGATGATTGTATCGGCTGCGGCTGCTGTAAAACCTCGTGCATTACCTTTGGGTACAAGGCCCTGGAGCAGAAGACTCCTCAATGGCTAATGGGAGCTGCATAGGCAATTGAATATTGATTAATTCGTAAAAACACATTAACAGCCACTTTTTGTCATTCCCGCGAAAGCGGGAATCCAGTGGTTTTGTGTTGTTATGGACTGCCGCCTGCGCGGGAGTGAGGAGAAAGGGGGGTTTTTACGGAAGCATCAATATTGATTATTGAAGATTGATGGTTGTTGGATTAGCGATTTTCTTAGATCGTCAATCTCCAATCGAAAATCGTCAAGAAACCTGGAGTCAAAACATGAACGGCTGGACCGGTCGATGCCTCAGGGTAAACCTGACGAATGGTCGTTTTCAACATGAAGATATCCCCTATGAGCTTATGGAAGGGTATCTTGGAGGGCGCGGCCTTGGCGCCAAGGTCCTTTCAGACGAAATCGATCCTTCAGTTGACCCTCTTTCCCCTGACAATAAAGTGATATTTGTTTCAGGTCCGCTGGTGGGCACTGGCGCGATAACCGGTGCCTCCTGCAATGTCCTGACCAAGAGTGCCCTGTCCGGCACCATCGCATGCGCCAAGGTCAGGGGGCACTTTGGGGCCGAACTAAAGTTTTCAGGATTCGACATGGTGATCCTGGAAGGTCGGTCAGAATCACCCGTGATCCTTACCATTATGGATAACAAGGTAGATATCCTGTCTGCCGTTGAGTACTGGGGGCGGAGTACCTCGGAGACAGAGGATCTCTTCATGAGGAAACTGACCGACAAGTGGGCGGCTCGAGAAACCTATCTCCTGACCATCGGTCCGGCAGGAGAAAGACTGGTGCCCCTCGCGAATATCATTAATGATGGTTTTCTGTCTGTTGGGGGTGCTGGCATTGGCGCCGTTCTGGGCTCTAAGAACCTCAAGGCCATTGCCGTCAAGGGGAGCCGGTCGGTAACCGTTGCTGATGGAAACCGTTTTGTTCAGGTAATCACCACCCTCATTAACAAACTGAACAGCGCCGCTTTGACCTCTCAGTCGATGTCATCCTGGGGGTCTGCGTTTTTTGTCGGTCTTTGTTATCAGAAGGGGATATTGCCTTTCAAGAACTTCCAAAGCTCCTCCTTTGGAGAATCCAAGAGTGTGGGGACCCAGTCCCTTTCAAATGCCTTTGCCTTGAGAAGCAGGGGATGCTTTGCATGTCCGATCGCATGCATAAAGAAGACCGATGTGAATAACCCGCTCTTTAGGGGAAAGGGCATGGCTCCAACCTATCTGGCAGTCGGAGCTTTGGGTCTTAATTGCGGCATCACTGACCTGACGACGATCGGAATGGCAAATATGATTTGCGCAGAGATGGGCCTGGATCCCATGGCAACGGGGGGGACAGTTGCCGCTGCCATGGAACTCGGTGAGAAAGACGTTATATCAAAGGACGATCTCAAACTTGATCTGAGGTTCGGTCACGGGGAAGACCTCCTTCAGGCCTTGACGCTGATGGCGACCAAGAAGGGGCATGCCAAACGGTTGGGGCAGGGGGGTGATGCCCTGGTTAAGGAATATGGACAGCCCAAATTATTTATGGGTGTCAAAGGTCTGCCCATGGCGCCGTTTGATCCGAGGTGCATTCAGGGGATGGGTCTTCACTTCGCCACCTCCAATTACGGACCCCACCATCTTTATGCCTACACCTTTATTGATGAGGTGCTGAACGTTCACGAAAACCTGAATCCGTGGACCACCGAAGGCAAACCGGAACTGGTCAAGCGGTACCAGGACATAACAGCGGTGATGGATTCGTTGGGGCTATGCAACTGGCCATTGATGGGGCTTAAGTTCAACAATTTTGTTCCAATGGTAAACAGCTGCCTGGGCACCAGTTACAAGGCAGAGGATCTGCTCAAGATTGGGGAGCGGATATGGGATCAAGAGCGGATGTTCAATATCAGGGCGGGTTTTGATCGGAGCCATGACACCCTTCCCCAGAGGTTCTTCGAGCCCATGCCCGATGGGCCGGCCAGGGGACAGGTCAGCAGGGTTCCCGAGATGCTCGGGGAATACTACAGACTTCGTGATTGGGACGAAGAAGGCCAACCCCGGTCCCTAACCTTAAGTGAATTGGAGGAATAGGGATGGCGAGAATAAAGATCGATCACACCAAATGCACCGGTTGTAGACATTGCGAGACGGCCTGTTCTCTCAACCATGTGGCGGGTGTCTGCAATCCGAGACGAGCGCGAATCAGGGTCTTCAGAGAAGGGCATACCTATTTTCCGACCATTGCCGGGCCTTTTGTAGATGCTGCGTGCACCTCCAAGAACGACTTGGTTGTCGGTGACCAGAGATACAACATGTGCCTGGTCTGCCGGGCATCATGTCCGGAGAAACCCTTTTTTATTGAAGCTGAAACCGGTTTTCCCCTGAAATGTGATTTCTGTGGGATCCCACCAAGCCCCTCCTGTGTCAGGTGGTGCAATAGCGGTGCCCTGGAATTAATAGAAGATTAGCAAAAAGCCTTCATATGCGAAACTGGAGACTCTGAACACCGAGAATGCCTTCTTGTCCGTCGGCTTCACGTTCGGAGTTTTCAGTCTCGGAGCCATATTCGTATGAATCGGATCAAGAGCAAAGGGGATCTCATTGGAGCCGTGTTGGTTGTCGGTGGAGGGATTGCCGGTATACAGGCCTCGCTCGACCTGGCTGAATTGGGCTACTATGTCTATCTGTTAGATAAGCATACCTCTATAGGAGGTGTGATGGCGCAGTTGGACAAGACGTTTCCGACCAATGATTGCGCCATCTGAATCCTGGCACCCAAACTGGTGGAGGCCGGTCGGTCTCCAAACATTGAGATCATTACCAAAGCGGAATTATTGTTGATTGAGGGTGAAGTCGGCAATTTCACTGCAAGGGTGCGCCGTCTGCCCCGCTATGTGGACGAAGACCTGTGCACAGCCTGCGGCACGTGCACCGGTTACTGCCCGATGCCTGTCGAGGACGTTTACAATGAAGGGCTTTCCTACACCAAGGCCGTACACATTGATTACCAGCAGGCCATTCCCGCCGCCTTTCATATAGATGAGAAGGCCTGTCTATTCCTGACAAAAAAAGAATGCAAACAATGCGAGAGGGTCTGCCTTGCCAAGGCCATCGACCTTAATCAACAACCCCGGGATATGGATCTTCATGTGGGTGCAGTAATCCTGTCTCCTGGGTTTGGCCATATCCGAAAAGATGTACTGGCAAAATATGGTTATGGGAGATTCCCTGATGTGGTAACCGGTTTGGAATTTGAGCGTTTGACATCGGCCTCCGGACCCTTCATGGGCGAGATTATCAGACCATCAGATAGGGAACACCCTGAAAGGATCGCCTTTCTCCAATGCATCGGCAGCAGAGACCTGTCAAGCGGCAATGGGTATTGTTCGTCGGTCTGCTGTATGTATGCAATCAAAGAGGCCTTAGTGGCTAAGGACCACAACCCAAATCTGGATATAGTCATTTTCCATATGGACATGCGTACCCATGGGAAGGAATTCGATAATGCCAGGATCCGAGCCAAAGAGAAGGGCATCCGCTTTGTGAGAAGCCGATTTGGAAGTATTCGGCCCAAGGGTAAAGGCCTTGAACTGAAATACGTGAAAGAGGAGGGGGAGCATTGCAGAGAGACGTTTGACATGGTGGTGCTTCCTGAAGGGCTTGAATCCCCTGAAGACGCGCGTCCTTTATCAAAGGCCGCTGGTATCGATCTGAACCATTATGATTTTTGCAGGACCCAGGGTTTTTCCCCGCTGGAAACTTCCCGCCCCGGTGTCTTTGTAGCGGGTGCCTTTCAGGGCCCCAAGGATGTGCCGGAAAGCGTTACCGATGCGAGCGGTGCAGCCGCCCTTGCCGCCGAGGCCCTCTCTCAGGCGCGAAACACGAAAGTCGAAGTGAAGGTCTATCCAGATGAAATGGAGATAAGGGAATCGCCTCGTATCGGCGTGTTTGTCTGCTCTTGCGGCAGCAATATCGGCGGCGTTGTTGATGTCCCGGACGTGGCAGATTATGCTGCAACTCTGGAAAATGTGGTCTTTACAGATACGAATCTTTATAGCTGTGCCCAGAACACTCAGGAACTCATTACAACGAAGATTAAAGAGAACCGGCTGAATCGGGTGGTGGTGGCGGCGTGTACGCCACGCACCCATGAGCCCCTGTTTCAGGAAACCCTGAAGAATGCCGGCCTGAACAGGTCCCTGTTTGAGATGGCCAATATCAGGGATCATTGCTCATGGGTCCATTCCCATCTCCCTGAAGAAGCAACGGAAAAGGCCAAAGACCAGGTCAGAATGGCTGTGGCTAAGGCCCGCTTGTTACGTCCTTTACCGGAACAGAGGATTGCAGTCACTCCAAAGGCGCTGGTCATTGGAGGGGGTCTTTCAGGGATTACGTCTGCCTTGAGCATAGCTCGACAAGGATTCGAGTGCTTTTTGGTGGAAAGATCATCAGAGCTGGGAGGCAATCTCAGGGATGTCAAGTTCATGCTCAGCGGTGATGATCCCCGTCTATTTCTGAAGGGTCTCATAGAGGAAGTCATGTCCCATGAACTGGTGCAGGTTTATACCAACGCCCATATAAAGGAAATCTCAGGCTACGTTGGCAACTATGCCACCACGCTTCAAACCAAGGAAGGGACCAAGACCTTACAGCACGGAGTTATTGTGGTGGCCACCGGGGGGAGGCCGTATGAGCCCAAACAATATCTGTATGGTAAATCGAGTCACGTGGTTACGCAACTCGAACTGGAGGAGATGTTGGCGGGCTCTAATCGTATCAAGACGACAAACAGTATTGTCATGATTCAGTGTGTAGGCTCCAGAGGAGAAGACCTGTCCTACTGCAGCAAAGTGTGTTGCGGTCAGGCCGTTAAGAATGCCATTCAGATTATGGACTGCAACCCGTCGGTCGACATAACCGTTCTCTTCAGAGACATGCGGACTTACGGGTTCATGGAGGACGCCTACAACCTGGCCCGTGAAAAAGGGGTCAGTTTCATCCATTTTGATGGAAATTATCCTCCGGATGTGACTGAACAAGACGGGAGACTCCGTGTAGAATTTTGGGACAAGCTTTTGGAAGAGAAGATGACCCTTGAGCCTGATCTCCTTGTCTTGGGTGTGGGCATCGTACCTGCAGAAACAGAGGGGTTGGCAAGGATTCTCAAGACCCCGCTCACCGAGAGTGGGTTCTTTTTGGAGGCCCATGCGAAGCTTCGGCCCGTGGAGTTTTCAGTAGACGGGGTTTACCTCTGCGGTCTTGCTCATTCCCCCAGGCCTATCTCCGAGTCCGTTGCCCAAGCCAAGGCCGCTGCCGGTAAGGCATGTATCCATTTAGCCAGGGGATATATTGCAGTAGAGCCGATCGTTTCTTCGGTGGATCAGGAGATCTGTATCGGATGCGGAATATGTGAAAGCCTCTGCCCTTACAATGCCATTCAGATGACAAGGGTTGGAAATAAGAAAAAGGCGGACACGGTCTCGGCATCATGTAAGGGATGCGGGATTTGCGCATCCCATTGCCCTGCACTGGCCATATACATGGGAGGTTTCAGCAGCGAACAGATTATGGCCCAGATAAGGGCCTATGGAGAACGCGGCTAGTTATTGGAGGTTTTTCTTTAAATGACAGGTAAGAAATCATTTGAGCCAAGAATCCTGGGTTTCCTTTGTAACTGGTGCTGTTATGCGGCAGCGGATTCTGCGGGGATTTCCCGTTTTCAGTATCCACCCAATATAAGGGTCATCAGGATTATGTGTACCGGTAGAATGGATCCCCTGTTCATTATTGAAGCCTTCTGCTCAGGTGCTGACGGTGTCTTTGTGGGCGGCTGACAACTCGGGGAATGCCATTACCAGGTTGGTAATTATGACGCCATCTTCACCGCTCATTTCGCCCGGAGGATTCTTAAAGAGGCAGGCGTCCATCCAAACAGGGTTGCCCTTGACTGGGCCTCTGCCGCTGAGGCCCCGCTTTATGTGAAATTGATAACGGAATTCACCAAGCACATAAGAGAATTGGGCCTGCTCGGAGAAACAGAGGGAATGCCCTTAGAGAAACTCAAATTGAGGTTATCCGCGGCCAGGTCTGTTGCAGCGAATCTTAAATTGCGTACGCGGTTTGCCAGGGTCGCCGTGGAACTGAGAAAGGCAGATGATTATTCCTCTCAGGTGATAGAAGCCAAGATGTCAGAAAAGTTGGACGAGGCCATTTCTCGCGAAATGGAAAACTGTCACCGTTAAAAGACCAGTTGACAGGATAACTGGATAGACATGATTCAAATGTATCTTCTCAATAAATCGGGGCAACTGCTTTCTAAGACCCCTTTTCTGGATTGCCGCCACTCATTGAGCTGTTACATTCAAATCCAGCTCACCCTGTTAAATTTCCCGAAGGGAGCCCTATTTAACAGGGTAAATCAATACTATTTATGGCAACCCCTGGCCAGACCTGTTTATCCCAGAGGTTAGGCGTGAAATCAAGGACTTAACATAGCGAATCAGCAAGAAAAAAACTGTCATGTCTATCCTGTTTATCTTGTCCAAAAACGGCTGTAAGCGGATAAGGAGTGGCCTTTCACATTGACAAGCACTCATTTCCAACCGAGATTCAAATCCGAAGTCAGTGCCATACCGGGCGGAGAGCTGGTCAGTCGGTGCTTCGGCTGCGGCAGCTGTGCAGGTGTATGTCCGGTCAGTGAATCAGGAACCGGCTTTGATCCGAGAAAAATCCTTCATATGATTCAAATGGGCCTCAAGGATAGGCTCCTGAGCTCCCCCACGATTTGGCACTGCACCCATTGTGATTCGTGTGCGGTTGTCTGTCCCCAGGATATCCGGTTTAGCTCTGTTGTGGATGTGCTTCGAGAAATGGTCATGGGTGAGGAATATCCTGGCGGAAAGAACGTGGAGAGGTGGGGGACCGCCCCTTGCAAGGCAGCCTGTCCCGCACACATCAGTATCCCCGGTTTTGTGGGCGCTGTTGCAGAGGGGAGGTATGAAGAAGGGTTGAAGCTCATCAAAGAAGAGATGCCCTTCCCGGCCATATGCGGACGTATATGTCCCCATCCCTGTGAGCTGCAGTGCAATAGGGGAGGGATCGATAAACCAATCGCCATAGAGTTCTTGAAACGTTTTCTGGCGGATCTGGATATCTCAAAGGAGACTTCCTATGTCCCGAAGAAGAAGCCGGGCAAGAAAGAGAGAGTTGCCGTCATAGGGGCAGGACCAGCCGGGCTTACGGCAGCCTATTATTTAGCTATCGAAGGCTATCCTGTCACCGTCTTTGAGAAACTTCCTGCGGCCGGGGGTATGATGGTCCTGGGAATTCCTGAGTTCCGCTTACCTCGAAATATCCTCCAGGCTGAAATTGAGGTGATTAAGAAGTTAGGGGTAGATATCAGACTCAACGTCGAGGTCGGAAAGGATATCAGTTTTATGGAACTGCAAAGGGAATTCAATGCCATTTTTGTCGGCATTGGATGTCAGCGTGCCATAAAGCTCGGTATCCCTAATGAAGATGGGTTGGCCGGCGTTTTCGACGGCCTCACGTTCTTGAGAGACATAAATTTGAAGGACATGCCCGTTTGCGAGGGCAGAGTGGTTGTTATTGGCGGCGGAAATACTGCGGTTGATTGCGCCCGCGTGGCAAAGCGGTCAGGACCTCAAAGTGTCGCGATCCTTTACAGGAGAACGCGAGAGGAAATGCCGGCAAGCCCATGGGAACTTGACGAAACCCTGGAGGAGGGAATTGATATCCAGTTCCTGACAGCACCTGTTAAAATCCTGGGCGAGAACGGGAAGGTTTCCGGACTTGAGTGCATTCGCATGAGGTTGGGAGAATCCGATAACTCGGGTCGGCGCAGACCTGTACCGATTGAGGGGTCCGAATTCATGGTGAAAGCGGAAACTGTGATAATAGCCATCGGTCAGGCACCGGACTTGACCTGTCTGCCCCATGAGTTGGAAATGAATGTTGCCGGAAACGGGCGCTTAACCGCCGATCCTCACACTGGGAGGACGCAAATTCCAGGAATCTTCTCAGGGGGGGATGCGGTTTCGGGCCCAGGGACCGTTGTGGAAGCGGTCGCCTTTGGAAAGGAGGCGGCAAGATCAATAGATCGCTTCTTGAAGGGTGAAGACATCGACGCCAGGCAGAGGCGTGACTGGAAAGGGATTGCGTTTATATCTGAGGAAGTTGAGTTTCAAGAAAGGGAATCAATGCCCCGCCTCTCCCTGGCAGAACGGAGGAGGACCTTTAAAGAGATCGATCTGGGATTCAGTGAGGAACAGGCCAGATGTGAGGCTGAACGGTGTTTGAGAACATGCGGGGTCCAATTAAAACCTTAGTCACTTCAAGCTGATCCAGCGTACCTTCCAGATACCAAGAAAACAAACCACGTCGACTGTGGGTAGTCACTTGACTTGCCCGGAAAGACATGCCATTGATAGGTCGGTTGTCAGGAATGGAGCAGAGCCCGCGGGTACTAGTGAGGGGGGGTTGAATAAATGGATGGAATTGTTGGTGTATTTGGTATGGATGACGCTGAATTGGTGTGCAAGACATTTCTGGCGACAGGGGCCTGTCAGCACAGGGGAAAGGCCAGCACCGGGATTGCCATTGGAAACAGCAAAGGCATCTATGTGCACAAGGGTCTGGGAAGGATAGCCGAGGTAATTGACCATGACATAGTCAGGGTTTTTCAGGATCTGGCGCCCGTGGCAGCAATCGGAAACATCGGTTATACCAAGAGGAGAATAGCCGAAAAGGTCAACGCCGAGCCAATTGAAATCCATCCGAGGAATAGCTCCAAATACAAGGTTGTCTTAACGATGGACGGATACCTGATCAAAGAGGATGACCTGAGAGATGAGCTGGAGCCGGACTACAGCATCCAGACCGATAATAAGACAGAGATCGTAGGTGCCTTGCTGCACAAATACATAACCCAGGAAGGTGTATCCTTTGCTGCCGGGGAGAAGCTGGTTTACAGGCTGCACGGCAGGGCGACCTTTGCCCTCACAGCGCTGGTTCATGACGGCGGAGAGATTTACCTAATCGCCTTGAATGATGACAGGGCCTTTGAGCCCTTCTGTTATGCTATGATTGACGGTACATTCGTTGCCAGCTCTGAATCCTGTTCTCACAGGAGGCTAAATGGCGTTACCGAAAAGGAATATGACGGCTCGGAGATGACCGTATGCTCGTCTGGGGGGATCGAGACAAGAAGACTGAGAGAGGAATCCCTGATGCCTGATATTTTTCAAGGTGTCTATTTCGGGAATGTGGGGTCCATCTTCCGAGGAAAGGAGATATTTCAGCTGAGAAGAGAGCTGGGACTAGAGTTGGTGAAACAGTACGGGGATTCCAAGGCCGATATTGTTATTCCCAATCCGGAATCAGGGTGGGGTGTTACAGTGGGGATTGCTGAGGGCCTGGGAAAAAATCTGTTCCCCGCACTCATAAAACTCCCGCAGGCCATCAGGACATTTCAGGAGGGTGAGCAGACGACCCGATCTCAGGAAGTGGGACTCAAGTTCGGGGGAATCGATTCTCTGCTCAAGGGAAAGAATGTCGCAATGGGGGACGACAGCATCGTAAGAGGGAGTGTGAGTGAGGGCGGTTCTGTCTGGGTGGTATATAACGCCGGTGCAAAATATATCGAATTTTGGATATCTTACGGCCCGATGTTTTTCCCTTCCTTTAAAGAATGGCACCGAGGCGTAGAGTGCGTCCAAGAACTTGCAGTCCAGCGAGCCTTCCCAGACGGTAACCCCTATGACAAGACACTGGATGAGATCAACAAGGCGGTCGCCAAGTTAGTTGGCGTCGATGAGGTGAGGTACAATTCCCTGGAGAGGATCAGAAAAGTCGCCGGCAACGGATCCTTCCAGGCACTCGATTCCACCTATCCCATAGCCCGAGAATTTTGGCCTGACTGGTTAAAAAGTGAATATGAAAGATTCGAACGGTATCGTGTGGGCTAGACCGCCATCCCCTCTGCCTCTTTTTCGCGGACCCTGACTTTTTTATCGAGGCGGCTCGGTTTCGGAAATGGGACGGCTCTCTTCTGAGCGTAGTCCAGTTTCTTCTTTCCGCTCAAGAGGGCAAGCAGGAGGCCCTCCTCCCGGCAGCGACCCTGATGACCACACGCCTTTCTGGTCTTTTCAAAGTAGTTATAGGGCACAAGACAGCCGAATGACCTCACGTCAACACTATCATCCAGGCCTGTCTCCCCGTGGTAATTGACCTTCTTTTTCCCCCTCAGTATTTCCTGGCCCAGGCCAAGATCCGGACAGTTTTCAAAACGGGGGCATGCATGACACTGCTCAAAGAATTTCAATGGGGTCCCACATTCGAATTCAAGGGCGTGGATCTTTTTCGACTTGGTGCTATCCATCACAGGCTCCTTTCACTTGCTTCAATCGTTATTCCCCGCAAAAGCGGGAATCCTGAAACATCAATACGGTTAATGGTTCAAGATCTCGTTTCCGAATCCTCTTAGAATTGATTACCTTCAGATCCAAAATTCTTTATAATCTCACCCCTCATTCCCGCGATAGCGGGAATCCAGGAATATCGTTGGGTATGGATTCGTGCCTTTGCAGGAATGAACAGACTTTGGACTACGTAATTATTAATACTAAATAATATTATTATATGTTAGCGGTAATAATTGTCAAGATCAAAAAAAGGCCTCCCGAGATAATCGGGTGCCCGGTGACAATTGTCCTTGACTATTTGATATTGAGCCAGAGCAGTCTGGCCACGCCTGGGCCGGGATTTTTCCACTGGGAAGGCATTTCAGAGGTCAGATAGATCACATCTCCAGAGCGCACCGTGAATACGGCATTCTGCAGTTTCATTTGCAGCCTCCCAGACATGAGATAGCCAACCTCTTCACCCTTGTGGACAAAAAAATGTGAGGGCAAGGTCTGCTCCGGGTGGATTTCGATCAGGTAGGGTTCAGCCTTGGGCTCGAAATCCACAGGGGTCAAGAGGCGGCCGCTGATACTGCCGGGGGGAAGGTCGGGGAATTTTATGTCAACCGCCTCAGGGCCGGGAAAAATGACCCGGTTCTTTATCTCAGCGGACTCCTGAAAAAAGGACGTAATCTGAACGGAGAGCACTTCCGCCATTTTGAGCAATGCTGGCAGAGAGGGGTATATCAGGTTGCTTTCTACCTGGGAGATGGTACTGGGAGTTACTCCCACAAGCTTGGCCAGTTCAGTCTGCGATAGACCCCGCTTGATGCGAAGCTCTTTCAATCGCATTCCCAGATCGACCCGGCCGGTGACCCGTTTTTCAATTTCAAATGTGATATTAAGATCTTTGCTCCAATAATTGTAAGGCCGGTTCAACGTATCCAGATTACGCTTTTCAGCCTTGAGAATGGTCATGGAGGTCTTGCCTCTTCTCACGGAGAGATCGATGGCCACCTGGGCGATTTGATTGATCTGAGCCCTGAGACGGGGAGAATGGGCCCGTTTCTCCATAATCCAGTAGGCGATAGTATTCAGTTCGTATAGCCTGGGGCAAGAGTGGGAGTAGAAATTTAGGATATGGTCTTCACCGCCCCAAAGTTCTTGCATACCGGTCAGGCTTTCAAACACAAACCGGACATCCCCTTCCATGGTGGCGTGGACGCCGTAAAAGGCGTCCATTACCTTATCCACCTTTTGGGGTTCATCTACACGGATGATCCTGCATGCCGGTTCTGATTCCTTTTCTTTATAGAATCTGAGAAAGACATCCGAGCCCGACCCCTTCCCGAAGGTGAAACAGTCGAGGATCGTCAGGAATGGGTTGTCTGCCAGTGGCCCGAGTTTTTCCAAGAGGTTTCGCGGGGATCGGTCAAAGGATACATAAATGAGCGGTCTTTTTTGCGCTTGAGATGCCTGGATGAAGTTGAGGCCGAAGACAGCGGCTAGACTGCCGGCATCATCGTGCCATACCACATTGTCACCGATATAAAGCCCCCCCAAGAGACGATCCAGCTGGTAGACTCCTGAGGCCACTCTAAGTCTTTCTACCATTGCTTCTCCCCATTTCCGCTGAAAACGTCGCCTAAATAAAATAACCGATTTTACTGTAAATGAGATTAATAGAATTCTTGACCCACGTCAAGAATAGAGATATGTTAATAGGGCATGTGACCTCTATGAAGCTACGGGAAAGGCGGGGGGAACCAACTCTGTGGGGCCTTTCGAGGCATGTTGCCGGTGCGCCTGTAAATATGATCTCACCTCCGGCGGAACCGCTGTGAAACGAATTATGTGGGGATTTCCACGATCCCCAGCATTCCCTATCACCTTGCCATAGAAGACCTTATTCATCAGGTCTTCATCGACTCCTCTCAGGTTCATCTTTAGGTTGGTCAAAAGCTCAACGGGTTCGTCGAGGTTAATCTCAGCGGATTTTTTTGAGAGTTTGACCATAAAGCCCTCGATGCCCTTTCTCCCCACGTGCTTGCCCTCGAGCACCGTGTATCGCACCGGAATTTGTCGCACCAGGGTAACAGGAGCAGGGTCCATCTCCTCCAGGGCGAGATTGAAGCCCCCGGCTATGCCTCCCACCTCGTAGATTTTTAACGGCGTTTCAGCTCCTTTAGGAAATACCTCTCGCTGGGCGTCAATTCGCAGGATCTCGCCTGCCTGTTCATATAGGGATTCCGAGACTAGTATCTGCCCACCGACCGTATAGGACTCAATCCGACTTGTCATGTTAACGCCGCTCCCCACCACGGCATACTTGCTTCTCTTGCTGGATCCGATGTTCCCGACTATTACCTCGGCCTCGTTGAGACCAATCCCCATTTCCAGCTCTGGAAGCCCGTTAGTGCGGTTCTCCCTGTTTACCTCGGCCATGGCGTTTTGCATGGCAATGGCACATGCAATGGCTCGATGGGCCCGGTCCGGCATCTCCTGTGGTGCACCAAAGATGACAAGGAGGGCGTCGCCGATGATTTCATTTATGGTTCCGTTGTATTTAAGGACCACCTCCACCATGACCTCGAAGTAGGAGTTGAGCAACTGAACGACCCGCTCAGGCTCAAGACGCTCTGAGAGGGCAGTAAATCCCCTCAGGTCTGTCATCATAATCGTGACTCTACGCTTCTCGCCCCCTAATTCAAGGGCCGAAGGGTTCTCAATGAGGGAATTCATGACCTCTGTGGAAAGGTAGCGGCCGAACATCTTCTTGAGAAGATCGGTCATCTCAGCCACCTTTGCCTCCCGGTCCCTCCACCGGATGAAGATGTAGGCAGTGAGCAGGAGCATGAGGAGAAAGACCACCATCACAATAGCGAGGGTCCCAGCAAAATAATAGGTCTCTATCCTTCCGCCCGTAAAGGGAGATGATGAAAAGAGGGGTGCGTATGGTATGAGTCCAGCCCACGTAGCTATTGATGAACCCAGGGTGAGGGCTGTGAAGGTGACGGCCCATGGCAGGGCGATTTTCGTTTCGAAGAGGAGGAAGTTAAGGGTCCCAAAGGCCATCGCTAAGAGAAACGGCCCGGGGTGGGTCACAGACCCAAAGGCGTAACATACCAGTGACACATGAACTGCGTTATATTGAATAACAATGTGTGCAAAGGCCCTGCTTTCCGGAGAGCGCCGGCGTAACCATAGGCCTAAAAGCAAGAGGAGTATCCAGGGAATCCCGACAATTCGATTTAACTGATAGCCCAATTGAATAATATTCCAATTGATCCAGGGCAAGCGCTCAAAATACTTTGATATCGCAATGTTCATGACGAGATTGCTGGCCCCTCCCACGAAGCAAAATAGGGCAATGAGAAGGAGGCAACGGTCGATCGTGCACCATTCCAAGGGGTTCTTGTTTTTCCGATTATATCGGAGAAGCAACACCCCGGTAAGAAACGCAAACGCCCAAGGGAATGCGGTTTGGGAAAACTGCTTGACCCATATTCCTTCCATGGCCAACACTCCTTTTCTTAATAACCCCTATTCAGACCAAAGGTCTTTCGAATGTATCCAACTTCCCGACATCCTTTTCTTCATTGACCGAAATGTTAAAATGGATTGGAATACAATTCCTGATTGTACGGGTAAGGTGGCAATACTCCTTCATCAGCTCCAGGCACCTTTCGCCGATTTTCATCTCACCTTTTTCAACCACTATCTCCCCGGAGACAGTAATATCCGTGATAATATACCCCCTACCGTCAAATCCCACAGTGGCCTTACCCTGAAGGTTCAACAAGACGAGCTGGATGTCGAAACCCGTTTGAAAGTCAAGGAATGTATTGTTCAGACATCCAAGAATGGCTGAGACAAACAATTCATCAGGGCAGATCCCTTTTCCCATGCCACCAAATGTCTCGGGTGTGTCAAAGGCAATTTTGCGGCCCTGACTTATTGTTGCAGTACCGCCTGTCTTACCGTCCCAGACGCTGTCTGCGTGGAACGTGAGGAGCTTTGGATATCTAAATCTCAGATCCATTGCCTTGCTCCTTCCGCAGGATGTTATCGATTTGATAACTACTTGTTTTTGTCAAAAGAAGGGTAGATAAATCGCGGCTCTATGTCAATTCACAGTTCATAGGGAGCCGAGCGGGCGGAAGGCCGGATGCATTGATTGGCTGAATTCGTTGTTCGTTGCTGGTTGCTCGTTACTCGTTAATAATGACTTTAGGTCACTTGAAGAAGAACTGGCCCAGGACTTTGCAAGGGGCGATTTACCCACCGAGACTGTCCACCTTTCAACCGGGCAGGGGAAGATGTTGCACTTGCTACGTTTGGAGCCATGGTGGGGCCTTCACTTGAGGCGGCAGAGATCTTGAGCCAGCTGCGTACCCTTTTGCCGTGTGACTGGGCTACGGTCCTGCGCTCGGTGGTCAAGACCGGGACATTCATCACTCCTAGCAGCACTTGTAAAGCCTCAAAAGGCGCTCGTCCATAACAAAGTAGAACTTCATAAATGAAGAGCCGTCCCATCGTGTCCTTACCCCGTGGACCGTATTTGCGAGCGCTATGGTGCTGCGCAGGTGGGTGATCATAATGAGTTGCTTATTTTGGGCCATAGTCTTTAGAAGGGCCTGCATGGACTTGTGATTTGTATAATCAAGAGATGGTTCCACTTCATCTAGCAGGTAAAAGGGGCTGTCCAACTGCCCGAAAATGGCCAATTTCAGGGCAAGGCTCGTTACCGACTTTTCCCCGCCGGATAGTTGGTGAGATTTGCGCCTTCGGTTCCCCGGTAATGTAACCTCAACCTCTAACCCGCTTCGGCCATTCTGCTCAATGACTTTTAGGTGGCCCTCGCCCAATGGGAACAGGAAATCCAGATACTGACGAAAAAGGGGATCTATCTCCTCATAGATGCGTTCGCCCAGATCTGGCCTCTTGCCTGTGGACAATAATTCCTCAACCCAACGAAAACGTCTCCAGGGATCCAAAAGGATCATATCATTAATCTGTTCCTGTCTTATAATCGACCTTAGGGCATGGGGCAGTTTCAGATTTATCAACTCCTGCTTGTACTGTTCCCTTTGATGAAGTTCATCTTGAACCCAATAGGCATCCTTTCCATCCTTTGTCATCTCTCGTATCAGGCGTATGGTGGGCGCCTTCTTTTCCGTCCCCTGTTTAAAGATCAGCTCGACCCGAATCCGTGAGGCTGGAGGATAGTCCTTGCTGCCGCAGAAGAATAACTCGTCTTTTTCATAGCATCTGAGCCGGTTGAGATCATCTTCCCCCAGTGCCCAAACGATTGCATCCAATATGTTAGATTTCCCGACCCCGTTATTGCCTATAATTACGCCAATACCTGTTTGAAAACCCATATTCGTTAGCTCTGAAAAGGATTTGAACCCTTCAATATTTACATCCTCTAAGTAGAAGTCTTTCGATGTCTTGATTGCCTTCTCTTCTGGTGAATCCATTACCCTACCTCCCTGACACATTGGATGAACTCAGGCACTATTCCTATTAAGGTGTCGCCGGCGTATCTCATCGCTCAGTTCCTCCTGCCCTGGGATTATGGCCTCGTATACCAATTCTCCATCCAGTGCGACGCTGGGCAAAGACCTGGCCTTAAGTTCTCGGAAGCGCTGAATCCCTTCGCGCGTGCGCATATCCCATTCCCTTACCTCTATAAGATCTTGAATCTCTTCCGGTAAGACCCTTACCGACTCCGCCATATAGACGCAGGCAAGTCATTGATTAAAGTCTGTCAGAAGCACATCAACAACAACCTTTTCCGCCATATTAATTTCCTCTAATCATCTCACTTCCATGATTTTGAAGGCGATCTCTTCACCTCTTCGCTCTAACAGGCCCCAGGCCGGCCCGTTAACGCCCAAGGCCGGTCCTAGACTGATGAAATCTATTCCTCCCACAGTCCAGTGCCCCCATTCCTTTGACTGGCTGAATGCAATAATCTCTGCTTCGAACTGCGGTGCCATGGCCTCGAGTGCAGGAAATACTGTCTCATCATGTAAGAACTGGGTTAAACCGCACACCATATTTATTTCAAGGGCAAATGGTTCGAAGTCCGAAAATCCGGGGAGATCCTGGAGGTATTTTCCAAAAAAGGCCATCCCTCTCTTTTGAGCAATCTGGAATAAAAGGACCTGGGGAAGACAGGTAAGGTAGTCTCTCTCCTTCTGCTCTAGATCGGGCAGTTTTTGTGACTCCATTCCCTGCCCATACTGCCAGTCCAGTTCTCCCTGAATGGCCAGGAGTCCTTGTTTTCTTATCAGCCCGAGAATATCGCTACTATTCGATAATCGACCCGTAAGGTTTCCCAGGCAGTAGACCGTCTCAACCCCCTCTTTGCGGATCGCGTCAATAAGGCCTTGTAAGACATCGCTGCGTCCCTCCAGGTCGCCTATCAGGCCTGCGCGGTCTCTAAGCCCTGTGTCCTTGTATACCCGAAATGAGTGCGCTGGAGCAAGGGTACCGTCTTGTACTGCCAACAAGGCCTTGGTCAGTTGATCCGGGCATGAGGTGTCATTCCTGCACCGGATGTCTTTGATCAGCTCCAATACCTCTTTTATGGGTCTTTGTCTCAAGAGCCGGCTCACTGCCTGGGCGTTGCCCGGGCAACCTCCACCTACGAAGCGTACTTCCTTGAGGACGTCCTCTTGCGTCTGGAAATGGATCTCCGGCGGACATACGCCCTTTGTTTGGTAAACAAACCGCAAGGTTTCATTGTTCGATTTCACTTGTCGTTTCCCGAATCCGCTTTCAATCGGCATCTGCTATGATGCGTTCGATACAGGCCCTCAGTTCCTCCTGACCGGGGGTTTGAGCGAATACAAGTTCCCCTTCAATAAAGATGCTCGGAACAGGCGCTGGCCGCCCCAGGGCCTTGGAAATCTCATTGTACCGGGTTGCACCTTCAAGCTGTTTGGTGATGACCTTTTCCACTCTGAGGGCGTCACCGAAATCTGGTGCCACGGAATCGACCACCCTGGCCATGTACACACAGGGGATTCAGTGTTCCCCTTCATGGAGAAGTACCAAGCGTATTGGTTTCATCTCATGCCTCCCTCAGGAAGTTGAAGCGCAATAATGCTCTTTCCAATTAAAGCGTTATTACGGAATTTAGCTCCGGTTGGAAATCGTCCAAGGGACGATTTATCCAAACAAAGTAGATGATAATAAAATGGGGCTAAAAGCGCAATAGGGGAGCAGATACCTTCTTAAGGGCGTCCTGAAGGCTGGTTTCTGTAGCGGTGTTTACGATTTCTTTGATTACTGCATATTTGAGCAGCACGGTCTTTTTCATGCCCAAAGCAAATGAGGTCACAAGAAAACTGAAGTCAGAATGATATTCCTCCTCGAATCGGGTTTGCAGGTCGCCCAGGGGTCTCCCGAGGTCATATACCCTTTTTAAAAGCTCCATTATCCCTTCGTCTGAAAGAGGTTCAGGTGACTGGATTTGGACCTTGCTGCAATAATCCATCTCGAATTCAACAACATCGGCAGGAAGCTCCACACCGTACCTCTTCCACATCTCCTTCAAGGCCTTTTTCCCGTTACGGTTTTCCATGGTCCGGGTCTTGCCCATTTCCTGGCTCCACAGACCATAGGATCGGCACCCGAATGTCCGGTATTTGTATATTGTGCACAGGCCGTCGGCCATAAATGGACACCCTCTAAGGCGGGCCGGATTGGTGAGGTAGAATTCCGCGAACCTTTTAAGCAGGACGGTCGACTCGGGCTCAGGCATTGCCTGCAGGAGCTTGAGCCATTGAAAGGCCTCAAGCACTGTCATCTCCGGCAGAAATATGCAGCAGAGTCCCGGCTCCTTGCACATACATTGGGTCTCAGGCAACCGGCTATAGAGGTCTTGCAACCGTCCGAAAAGCGGTTCTGCAACTGGCATAAACGATCTCAGATCTTCCAGGGTGATCATCCGAATCCCCATGAATTGGGCTACCAGCCAAATTGGATCAGAACCCGATTGCAAAAGAAAGAAAGAAGTTGAAGGTAGTAGTAAAAGACATGCCTGGTTGTTGGCGTATCTCTCTCAAGGCTCAATGCACTGAACCGGAGGTGATAATCTCCTCCTGCAACATCATCTTGAGCCTGGTCTTCCACAGGGAGTAAAGGTCGGCCAAGGCCTTATCACAGTCCATAGATCTCCCCAGATACTTAAGTTGCCCGAGGCAGTAACCCAATTCCAGGGAGAGTATGATGCTGACCGGTATTGCTAATTCTTGTCCAATCTCTGCAGGGAGACGACCTTTTTCTACCTCTTGGAGGAACGTCTTTTTATCAAATTCCGGCCCCAGTAATTGAAAAACCCGCTCTACGATGGCCTTCAGCATGGCTTCGTAAAAGTCGCTTCGATCTGCGTCTATTATGATCTTTTCTCCAAGCAGCGCGATCTTCGAATCCATGGCTTCGGCCAAAACCCCCATTAGTTTTCCTGCTAAACACCTACAATCTTTCCAGACCGGTTATGACCCCGTGGCAGCGGCACGCCGTGCTCAGAAGAAGCTGACCCCCGGCCTTATCCACCTGGTCCATCAACGAGCGAAGCTCCTTGGGGCGGTAACCGCCGACACCCGGCGCAAGTTGGCGGCTCCTGATGGCGAGCGGCCGATAAGGGAGAAACCTTATGTCCCCAAGGATCTCAAACATGTTCTGTTTTCTCTTTTCTCCTGTAGCCGTACAGATATCACGCGGTTCCGCACAATCATCAGGACACCTGAAATCGGCGTGGCTAACATATATGTTCCCGTCGGTTCCGCGAATGGAATTAGGGAGAAGTGGCTCAATACCATGTGGCAGGGTGACGCGTCGAAGCCGCCCAGGGCCTAGGCGGGCCAGAATCCACTCAGCGGCCAGGTGAACGGGCAAGGCGGGAATAATCCAGTCCGGGTTGCCGTGGGTGAAGAGGTTTTCCTTGAGAAAGTCTACCCCATCGGCCTTTTCGAAGGTAGAATAGGGGCCCTTGCACCGAGAAAGATTCTCCTCAACCGGATCTACCAGTACAAAACGCCTCGTTTTTCTTGTTTTCGAGAGCCTCTGGTAAGCTATCGATCCAAACCGGCCCACACCGATTATCCATATCTCTTCCATAATAGTGAGTTTAATACCACACTACCGTGTCTGCCTTCAACTCATCCCTCAATTTCTCATTTGAACTTCGTTCAATTCGTGGTAGTCTTCGTAGAGGATATCTTATGCGGGGGCCCTATTAATGGATCAAGAGATGATTGAATGTCTTATTCGTGAGGAAATAAACGCCTATTGTTCTTGTCCTAAGATTGACTGTGAAAGACACGGCCTTTGTTGTCAGTGTATCGTGGCACACAAGAACAGGTTGGATACTGAATTCATAAAACGTTTCCCGCACTGTCTGAGAGGGCTTGTCGAAGAAGTGATGGGTTGATGGCCCAAACGGCTTGATGCCCCTGGGAGCAATTCCTCTCCTCAGAACTCTATCCCTTTTTGGGCCTTGATTCCCGTGCTGTAGGGATGTCTTATTTCTCTCATCTCTGTGACAAGATCTGCAATCTCAATTATTTCTCTCCTTGCTCATCACTGCTGGAACCCCAGGTGCGGACTATAATTTCGGTTCTTGAAGAGATTAGGGTGCCGTTACCGGTCTCTTGAACACTCAAGGAATTGTTTTTCCGAAGGATTTTCCACAGGCTATGCATACCCACTTAAATGCTTCATCTACAGTCGAAACATGAACTGGGAAACTAAAGTTTGCCAGCCCATGAGCCATTTGTGTGATTTGAGGCAGTTTCAATCCAGCCCTTTTCATAAGCTCTGCTTTGGCTAAGGCCATACGGATTGGAGCATCCAGGACGATCCGACCCTCATCAAGCATGACCACTCGCTCGACATCCTGAGTTAAAAGTCGCATGTTGTGGGTAATAAGGATAATGTTTTTGCCCGAAGCGTTCAGATTTCGGAGAATTCGCATCAATAAGTCCGATAACCCTTTATCCTTGCAGGAAGACGGTTCATCCACGATGAGAATATCCGGCTGCATGGCCAGTACCGATGCCAGGGCAATCTTTTGCCGAGCGGCTTCTCCTAATGAGAAAACCGGAAAATTAAGAGGGTAGGCTAACTCTACCGCGATCAGGGCATCGTGCACTCGTCTCTCTATCTCCTCGGGTCTTAGCCCCAAGTTCTTCAAGCCATAGGCCACCTCCTCTTCAATCGTTGTGCAGAACAACTGGTGATCCGGATTCTGAAAGATGTACCCGACTCTGGTGACAAGTTCTTTTGTCGAGACCTGCCTGGTATCAACCCCGTGTATCGTGACTTGGCCACTTGTGGGTCTTAGCAGACCGAGGGAATGCTTAGCCAGGGTGGTTTTCCCGCTCCCATTTTTCCCCAAGAGAGCGATATATTCGCCCCGGCCTATGACTAGGTTTATGTCACGCAGTGCTTCGCTGCCATCAGGATAGGCGTAGGATAGGTGTCTGATTTCTATGGCCAGGTCGTTGGATATCTGGAAAGGCCGAGCAAAAAGGTGAGGGATAGAAAGTGTAGGAGCGGATTGGCTCTTACCAGTAACCAAACTCCCTATCATGTCCTGAGCTGCCTCCAGGGTCACTGGTAATTCCTCTTTCCAAAGCCCACTTTCCGATAATCGGTAGCCCAGTTCTGTCACTTGAGGTAACCAGACACCATTTGCTGCTGTTGAATCCATTCCTTGAAAGAACCTTTGGGGTGCTTCTATGTGTAAGATCCCTCCCTTGTTCAGCAGGACGAGGCGATCCACCAAATTAATCAGTTCCTCTGTGTTGTGTTCCACGATGACTGCGGTCGTTCCAAATGTCTCTTTAAGGTCATGGATGGTCGAGAACACCTCTTCCTGGCTTGGTCCATCTAAATTGGAGAGAGGTTCATCGAGAACTAATACGTTAGGTCGAAGGGCAAGTATGGATGCCAGCGCCAGCCTCTGTTTCTGTCCGCTGGAAAAGGCCAGAGGGTGCTTATCCTCGTATCCGGAAAGGCCAACCACTTTTAGGGCCCATTGGATCCGGCTCAACATCTCCTCATATGAATAGCCGAAGTTCTCCAGGCCAAATGCTACCTCATCCAATACGCTCATGGATACAAACTGGGACTCGGGATTCTGAAAAAGCATACAAACCCGCCTAACAATTTCTTTCAAGGTTACAGTCTTGGTCTCTACTCCTGCCACGTACACCGAACCGTTCATCTTGCCGGTCACAGCGTGGGGTATCAAGCCTGCTATTGCCAAACATAGGGTGGTCTTCCCAGCTCCGGTAGGGCCAATGACTCCTACTACTTCTCCCTCGCCAATTTCCAGATCGATCCCTTTCAGAACCCAGTCTTCACCGTCTTCATATCTCCACCACAGATCCTCTATGATGACCATCTTGCCATTCATCTTCAGACACCTAGGATACTGAGAGATAGCCGTAAACATATCTATCTACAGTCACGACAATGAAAAGCGCGGATGTGGAGGCCAACAGGACATAGTCGTAGATATTCCATTTTAAGTGCCTGAAACAGGTTCTGTGTGTGGTTTGAAGGGTGAAGCCGCGTGCCTGAAGAGCTAGGTCTACCTTTTTTATATTGATGAACATATTGGCAAGTAGAGGAGATGCCAATTCCGACAGCCTTTTCATTCGCTCTATCAGGGAGCCGCTAAACTCCATCCCTCGTGCCCGCTGGGCCTCGACCAAGGCCCACCAACCATCAATAAGGGTCGATATAAGGCGTAGGATGAAGGCAGAGGCAAAGCAAACCACATAGGGCAAGCGAAGAAAACGCATAGCCATTATGACATCAGCCTCCCGTGTGGTGCACAGGAAGATGAGGCTGATAAATGAAGCAGTCAAGAACCGGGAATAGAAGGTCACGATGACCAAGAGGGTCCTCTCTGTAAAATACGAGCCCCATGGCAGGGTGAAAAAAGTGATGCGGCCAGGGACTTGGCTGAAAAAGGCGTGGGAGAGGGCTGCAATCAAAAGCAAGCCTGACATGGCCACAACGATCTTTTTCAAAAATACCCCTGGCATGCGTGCCAACAGTAAACCACCACAGACCAGGGACAGCAAGAGTAGGCTGGCGTATATGTTCTCAATCATAAAGGCCACTGCACCCAGGAAGACTACCATCACTAATTTGGTCAGAGAATTTATACGTTGGAGAGGAGAGTCGGGAGAGAAGTAATAGAGAAAAGACCTGATTTTGCTGCCTTTTCCTAATGCCGCCGACCTTGCTTTATCTCCGCAAGCGCAATAGGTTGTCATACTACGGTCCTGCTAAGTCAAGAAACCTTTGGCATAGGCTCCTGTTGTCCGGGCAAATTTGGTGAAGCCCTTCAAAATGAGTGGAGTGATAAACCCAAGGAGCAGCAGAGATGCGATTACATATTGCACCCATATGACAGCTACGGCTCCGCTGGGCCAGATGCCGAAATAGACCGGGATCCAGGTCCCCCAGGTGCAAGCGATCAGGGTGTTGATTAAGACGCCAAAAATGATGAAGATCACCCAATCGCGTCTCGTGTTCAAGCCAGGGTCACCTTTTAGAAGCCTGAATGCAAGCAACGGGATGCCTGCCATAAAAACATCGTTGATAACCCAGGGCAGAGCCACTATCACTGGCGTGCCTTTAAGAATACCGCCTATAGCACAACCGATATAGGCGGCAGCCACGCCCCATGCTCCAAACCACAGGGCGAAAGGGACCATCAGTGGCACAGCGGGACAAAACCCCAGAGGCAGACCGGGTATCACCGCGAATAGGAAGCCAGCAGCCGTGCAAAGGATGGCCATGACAGCCGTACAAAAGGCAAATGTCACGATATGGGTCGTTTTCAACTTCGGTGTGTTGTCTCGATTTTGTACATTCATTATCTTATCCCTCCTTTCCATAGACAAAGAAAGTTGTAATAGATGGTGATGGCTCTATTAATAAAGTTGCAAATAGGATATTAACCCTTAAGAAGGCTGACTATTCTTTCCACACCGTACACCTTTCCCTGGGCTACCAGCACACCATCTATAGCAAGGGCAGGGCTGAGTGGCAGACCATATTTCTTTCGTACTTCTTCTGAAAGGACCCACAGCTTTACTACCTCTGCTTCTATCCCGGCCTCTACCGCTGCCTTCTTTGCGTTTTCCAACAGTTCAGAGCACTTTTCACACGGCGGCTCCAGGCCTATGACCTCTATTCGCATCAACAATCTCCCTTTCTTTCACTTTAGCCTTATTGCTCCCTCATTAGATATGGGGGATCCGGGTAGGCAGGGCTGAAACACTGCAGATCCACGGTCTCGAACTTCATTCCCTGGTCTTTGAATAGCCTGGCAACCGATTCTCGCACAATCCGTTCCAGATCCTCTGGATCAAGCCTTACCCGTGCATTCAGGATGAGGGAACCCTTAGAGACCTCGCCCAATTGGTAGCCACCAACGACAGGCCCTGCAGAGAGGTGCGTGATGTTTGTCCACAGGGTTTTCCCGGCACTGGTGATCACAAACTTTAAGTGCCCGATTTCGCTGTCTCGTTTCCTGAAGGCATCCCTGAGCTCCACGGCCAGGGCATTGGCGAATTGAGCGGCATTGAAGGGCACACTGGCCTTGAATGTAAATGCGGCATTGAGCCAGCCCAAAACCGCCTCTGCCGTTGCATACCGGTCATAATCGATCTGCCTCAATACAGTGCCTGCCCCTGGCCTGCCTGATAAAAGGTCCTCCAACCATGCATCCATTCCATGACCCTCTGTGGCTGAGACAGCTGTTACGGTCTTTTCCGGAAATGTCTCTTTGAGGCGCGACAGGATCCTTTCGGTTTCCTCGTGTGAAAGGAGGTCAATCTTGTTTAGGACGATGACATCCGCCTCTTCCAACTGCTTTTGAAAGAGGTAAGAGACCTCCTCGGGAAAGGCTGTGGGTGTTTCATGGAACAGGAGCTCGCGAGCACGCTGGGGGTCGACCATGATGGAGAAGGGGGCAAACCGGAACGCGTCCTTATAGTGGATCTTTATGGGATTGGCTACCGCAGCCACGAAATCGGTGCAGCTGCCGACCGGTTCGCCCATAAGGATATCAGGTTTGTGAGCCAGGATCTTTTCCACCTGCTTGATCAGGTCGTCGAACTTGCAACAGAAGCACCCCTCTACCACCTCTTCCACTGGGATTCCAAGTTCGCTGAGCATCTGCTTTACAATCACCGTGTCCACAAGGTTTTCGCTCTGGTCGTTGGTGATTATGCCCACTCTCATGCCGCGGCGAATCAAATCCTTTGCAAGGGCTGCCAGGGCCGTTGTTTTTCCAGAACCCAGAAATCCGCCTGCAAAGATCAACTTCACAGGCCTTTCCACGGTTAGTTGCCTGGGGACTCTCATCTTATCACCTCCTATGGTTCAAGGTTTCCTTGATCTCTTGTAGTTTTTGCGGTCCTGTGCTCCTCAAAAGGAAAAACGCTCCTTGCCTTATGGAAAAACCTCGTAATCAGTTCCTTCTGGATGGTCAGGGTCTGGACCCATCGCCAGAGGCACTCTTTTCCCATTTCAGTAAGATAGTATTGCCGCTTGGCAGGGCCTTTATCCGGCGTATCCCATCTGGAGGACAACATCCCCCTCAGTTCAAGGAGTTTGAGATGCCGGTATAAGCCTGTAATATTAATTGTAATTTTAAGGTCATCCATATTTTTTTTCAAAATTTGCTTTATTTTATAACCGTGGGTTCCCTCATGGTTATAAAGCGTCAAGAGTATCCATGGGGCCGTGAAGTAGCTCATATTTTTCCCGGAACAGGGGCAATCCTCAAACCTAATAGACATGGTAAGATAACCTCCCTTATCAATTATTATACCATGTATACTATAACCTAAATTCTTTTTCAACTCAAAAAGAACGTAATGGTGTAATGACTTCTGGGTTCCGGCCCCTGTTCAAGCCAGGGGCAGGCTTTTGGCGGGGATCATCGCTTGGACCTTGGGCACCTGTTGCTAGGGAAGGAAGATGTGACTGGGTCGATAAGTCGGTATGTAGACTTAACTCAGGTGATTCACATTCACGGGGTGAGGGGGTATGAGGATTCAGGGGCAGGAATGGATCAGGTGCCTTATGAGGCGTTCAACATCTTTTCTCTCAACAGCTCTCCCAGATTAGAGGTAGCCTTTTCCTGATTGTCGACGTAGCTCTTATGAACACCTCTTTTCGAGGTTTTTCCCAGTCTTCGGGTGGAAAGCTCAATCCTCTTATCCTCCTGCGAGACATTAACAACCTCGGCCTCTATTTCATCCTTAATCTGAAATCCCTCCATGGGATTGCCATCTTTGCGCTTGGGCAATTGGGATACGTGAATCAGGCCCTCTATACCTTTTTCTAGTTCAACGAAGAGGCCGAAATCGGTGATGTTGATCACGGTACCGGAAACTCGGGTGCCGGGTTTGTATTTTTCTGGGACGTCATTCCATGGGTCTGGCGTTAGTTGTTTGATTCCCAATGAAAAATGCTGATTCTTCTTGTCAATGTCCAGAATAATTGCCTGGACTTTTTCGCCTTTTTTGTAAAGCTCCGAAGGGTGATTTGTCTGTCTGGTCCATGACAGGTTAGATGTGTGGACTAGGCCATCGATCCCTTCATCAATGCCGATAAATATACCGAAATCCGTTATATCTTTTATCTTTCCCTCTATAACGGCCCCTACGGGATAGTTTTCAGCAATGGAATCCCAGGGATTTGGCTCAAGCTGCTTGATACTTAAGGCAATCCGCTCTTTGGCAACATCGATGTCTAAGACAATTGCCTCCACCGTGTTACCGGTGCTCAAGACCTCGGAGGGATGTCGAATCTTTCTTGTCCAAGACATTTCAGATATGTGAACCAGGCCTCCCACCCCTTCTTCCAGTTCCAAGAAGGCCCCGTACTTTTTCAGGCTCGCGACACGTCCTGTGACTCTGGTCCCCACTGGATATTTATCTTCAACTATGCTCCATGGGCTGGGGGTTAGCTGTTTGATGCCGAGGGACACCCTTTTCCTCTCTCTATCGATGTTCAGAATCTTGACCGTGACCTTGTCACCAATCTTATATGCCTCTGAAGGATGGCCGACCTTGCCCCAAGACATGTTGGTAATATGAACATGGCCGTCAATGCCGCCCAGATCGATAAACAAACCATAATCGGTAATGCTTGTAACCGTCCCGGGAATCGCAGAACCCTCCTCGAGGCTTTCAAGAGTTTCTTCCAGCAAGGCCATCCTCTCCGCCTCTAAAACGGCCCGGCGGGATACCACGATATTCCCTTGTTCTTTTTCGTACTTTATGATCCTAAAATCGTGCTCCGTGCCAATCAGGCGATCCAAGTTTTTGACTGGCGGCAAATCGGCCTGAGATCCTGGCAAGAAAGCCCGCAGACCAATATCTACAAAAAGTCCGCCTTTAACCTTTGAAATGATTTTCCCTCTTACAATACCCTCCGTTTTATAGGCATTTTCTATGTCATCCCATAGCTTGACTTTCGCTGCCTTCTCCTTGGAGAGAATGACCCGCCCTTCTTCATCCTCTTTTCGCACCAAAAGGACTTCTATTTCGTCACCCACCGTGGCTGTCACATGACCATCAGAATCAATAAATTCAGCGATCCGAACTGTTCCTTCTGATTTGTAACCAATATCAACCAGAACATATTCCTGGTCTATTTGAAGGATCTGCCCTTTGACAACTTTCCCCTCCTGGATGCTCTTGAAGCTCTCTTCGTATAATTCCATAAAGTTAGAGCTGGCTGGGGTGTTTTCCAAGGAAAATCCGTTTTCTGCCATTTGATCTGTTCCTCTTCCCATCAACGCGAGTACCCCCCAAAATTTATCTGTGATTCCTGCGAAAAGCCTGCCCCTGTTCAAACCAGGGGCAGCCTCTTCGCAGGAATGACAGAACTTTGGACTGTCTAGTTTCTAAGATTTGAAATAAAAGGGCATCTCGTATCAACGCGACAAGATGCCCTAAATAATCGAATTGAAGCGAATTACAATCTATTAACGTTCTTGGCCGCAGGTCCTCGGGTGCCTTCTTCTATCTCAAAGCTGACCCGCTCACCCTCACCTAGGCTCTTGAATCCGGCCATGTTGATGGCTGAGTGGTGAACAAATACGTCACCGCCGTCTTCCCGCTCAATAAAACCGAATCCCTTTTTGTCGCTGAACCACTTCACGGTTCCTTTTTCCATAGGGCTAACCTCCTTTCTGAGAATCCATGCTCCCAAAAAATCAGGTTGCCGTTCTGGTCAAGGACCCCTTGAAAGCAGTGTACAACCCTCGAAACAACTAAAAACTAATCGTTCGAACAAATTTTTGAAGCAATAATACATTATATTAACCATATAATCTTGAATGTCAACACAAAAACCCAAAAGACAGCACTCCGAAATTGGCCCGTTGCTTGACCTTCACAAAGAAACCATAAATTCCAGCACCTGACCCTTTCTAACATCCACCAAACCTTCTTCAGAAAGCCGCAAGAATGGGATCGAAATCCCAGGGCCGCGGCCTTCTCCTGAATCCGCCTTAACCCACGAGCCAGTGCCTCGATGACGTGGGTATCGGGCCCATATGTTTTGGTTCCTGATCCTTTATGTTCTTGTTTCTTCCTGTTCTTCAATCGACAATCGACAATCGTCAATCCTATAGAGACCCGGTGAAATTGTGACAGCAAAGACTGGACTATAATCCCGTTATTTTCAATCCCTTAATTAATCGTTCAAACCTTCAGCTATGCTGATGGTCCGAGCTTTGCCATATTGAAGAATGGCCCGCACAACGATTAGCGGAACCGTTTCCATGTCAGCAACAACGTTGACATTATCCATGGGGCACTATACCTTCTGTTTCTACTCCTACGGGTGACGAAAAACGGGTGATCAGGCATTGGTGGTTTCAGATATGCCTCAGCATCCCGACATCCATGGCCTTTAACCGTCCCTGTGGGTTAACCCTAACGCCGTCTAACGCGGTAGATCTAAGGAGATTCAATCATGAAAATAAGAGTATTGATCGGGTGCGGGCTTTTGATCCTTGTTTTGTTCTTTTCGTGTATATCCATCTACCCTGACTGGCTGTGGTTTCAGAATCTGGGCTTTTTCCCTGTTTTCTGGACCATGCTATTGACCAAATTCGGGTTTGGTCTTGTGATTTGGGTGTTTTTGATTCTGATCATAGCCATTAACCTCTATATCGCCAGACGGTTGTGTCCGGAGGTTGGAACCGGAGTTGCCCTCAAGATTGAAGGCGGCTATGTCTCGCAACTTGGCCTTTCAGGAAACACCCTCAATATCCTTTTCGCAGGCCTTATCTTGGTTGTCAGCTTTATCATCGCATCGAAGGGATCCGACAGCTGGAATCTGGTGCTTCAATATCTGTACCGGCAACCCTTTGGCAGCGCTGATCCCGTCTTTAACAAAGACATTGGTTTTTACGTCTTTGTCCTCCCTTTTTATCTTTTGGTCCGAAGCGGCCTAATGATCCTTGTCGTTTTCACCGGCGCCCTGACCATCGTGTGGTATTTCAAGAACGGGGCGATTCAGATGATTGGTGAAATCGTTTCCGCCAAAGGCGGGGCACCCGCCATGCCAAAGATCGCCGTGGCACCCGGGGTCAAAAAACACCTCCTCTTCCTGGGAGGGATTATCGTCTTGCTCCTCTCCTGGGGGTATCAGCTGAAAATCCGGGGAGTTCTTTACTCAACACAGGGACCCGCCTTTGGGGCCAGCTACACGGATGTGCACTTCAAGGTCTGGGCCTTCAGGCTCTTGATCCTCGTCTCCATTGCCTTTGCTGTTCTCCTCTTTGTCAACGCATTTAAACCAAGGACAAGACTCATATGGATCAGCGGCGGGATCTGGGTGGGGTCTGTGCTGGTTTTTGGCACCTTACTCCCCATGGCGGTACAGCAGTTTGTGGTCAAGCCCAACGAACTGGCAAAGGAATCCCGATATATTGCCTACAACATCGATTCTACCCGGAAGGCCTATCATCTGAACAAGATAAAAGAAGTCACTTTTGACGTTAATGACAAACTCAGTCTGGAAGAGGTGAACAAGCAGACTGGAACGATCCAAAATATCAGGATATGGGACGAGCGTCCCTTGCTTCAGACCTACAGACAGATTCAATCCATCAGGCTATATTACGGTTTTAACAATGTGGACGTGGATCGTTATGAAATAGACGGCCAGTACCGGCAGCTCATGCTGTCGGCAAGGGAGTTGCTGGTCAATCAACTCCCCCCCCAGGCCAGTACCTGGGTTAACCAGCACCTCATCTATACCCACGGATACGGCCTGGCCGCAAGCCCGGTCAATGAAGTCACCAGCGAGGGTCTTCCCCGCCTGTTTATCAAAGACGTGCCCCCTGTCAGTGAGGTTGATCTCAAGATAGAGCGGCCGGAGATCTATTTTGGAGAAAAGACCGCCCAATACGTCCTGGTCAGGACCAAGACAAAGGAGTTTGATTATCCCAAAGGCGACAAGAACGTCTACACCATCTATCAGGGCAAAGGGGGCGTTCCACTGGGATCGTTTAGCAGAAGACTGCTTTTTGCCTATGAGTTCATGGATCCCCAGATACTCTTTACAAACTACCTAAGCCCGGAGAGCAGGATCATGTATAGACGCGGGATCAAGACACGGGCGGGATCCATAGCCCCCTTTCTGAGGTATGATCGCGATCCCTATCTGGTCATCTCCGGGGGAAAACTTTACTGGATCCTTGATGCCTATACCACCTCTGACATGTATCCTTATTCGCTCAGATCCAAAAGTCCCTTCAGGGGAGAGTCGCTCAACTACATTCGCAATTCGGTCAAGGTCATTGTCGATGCCTATAACGGAGATGTCTCTTTTTACCTGATTGACGAAAAGGATCCCATTGCCAAGGTCTATGGAAAGATATTCCCGGATCTGTTCAGGCCGTTTAAGGAAATGCCCGAGGACCTGAAGCGGCACATCCGCTATCCCAAGGACCTCTTCGATATCCAGGCAGCCACCTACACCCGGTATCACATGGAAGACGTCCAGGTTTTCTATAATCAGGAAGACCTCTGGGAACTCCCTGACGAACTGTATGGGGAAAGTCGCCAGAAAATAGAGCCCTATTACATCATCATAAAACTGCCCGAAGGCGAGAAAGAGGAGTTTCTCCTCATGCTCCCCTTTACCCCTTCCAAAAAGGACAACATGATCGGATGGCTTGCGGCCAGGAGCGACCTGCCCAACTACGGGAGTCTCATTGTCTATAAACTGCCCAAGGATAAACTGGTCTACGGGCCCATGCAGATCGAGGCCAGGGTGGACCAGCAAACCGAGATTTCACGGGAGTTGAGTTTGTGGGGTCAGAGGGGTTCCAGGGTCATCAGGGGGAATCTCCTGGCCATACCCATATGTGATTCCTTTATCTATGTGGAGCCCATTTACCTGGAGGCAAAACAGGAAGAAAGCGAGGCAGCTTCAACCGGCGCCCAGCAATCCAGGGGTCTCAGAAAATCCCAGGCAAGAGACGGAGGGGTCTCATCCGGACGCGATCAATCGAGCACTGCCGCCCTGCCTGAACTCAAGCGGGTCATTGCAGCATTCGGCAACCGAGTTGCCATGGCCGAAAACCTTGAGAATGCCTTGAGCAGTGTACTGGAAGGAAAGATACCGTCCAGGGAATTGGTGGTCCCGGCCGCCAAAGAGATCCTCAAATCCTCTGAGCTGGGGGTCGTTGCCCTGGAGCACTACAACAGGGCCAAGGCCTATCTCCGCGAGGGGGATTGGGGCGGTTACGGACAGGAACTGGAAAAATTGGAGAATATCCTCAAGCAGATGGGCGAGAAAAAGGATTAGGAAAACCTCCAAGTCTGCGGTGAACTATTTCCTTTCAACTTCAGGAACGGGCCCAATTCAGCCTGGATGCCGAAGAGGCCAAAAGCGCTTATAAGGCCAAACGCACGCCCCACTGGCAATAGCTGGGAACACTCTATCGGGATGACCTTTTCAAAGCGATACTATCTTTCATAGGGGACTTGCATCACAGTCACAGGCAGGAGTTTAGGCGTTTTAATGCTTGACATTATAGCGTCTTAACATTATGAGT
>JAZDES010000222.1:0-2042 GCA_043808585.1 Pseudomonadota bacterium
ATCCCGGCGCGCCGATAGACGATCCGCCCCTTGCTTCAACCCTCTGGCGGCTTCCTTTAATTCGCCCAATAGAATTGCAGCTTTTTCGGATGTCCAATACCTCTGATCTTTGGGGTCAAGTTCACTTGTCCATCCGATACCCTCTTCAACCCGCTTGCCGTTTCTCTGGTATCTGATGGCAAAATACTTGTCCTTTCCGACACCGTGCTTCCGGGTTGGATGTTCATTATACCGGAATCGCGTGAAGTTTGTACCTTTCCAGATTACTGCCATTTGAAAGCCCCTTTCTGCTCTGATTATCTTCCTCTCCCCACTCTCTCCCCACATTATCTCTGAAACGGGATGTTTCTTTATGATGCCTTGTGACTTAATATAATGCCAACTGGTTTATTTATCAAGGAATATTTTATAGTTTGTGAAAGGTCGTGAAATAACAGAAATATGACTACGAATCTGAATGTCGCAAGTTCGAATCTTGCTGGGCGCACCAATAAAAACAAGGGGTTACGGAGAAATGCCGTAGCCCCTTGTTTTTTGACTGGCCATATTATGCCACTCCTTTACCACTATTTTAATTTTTAAGGGTCATTTTTTACTCTGTCTGACGATCCTGATTACCCCCCCCCGGACAGGGTACAGCCGAAGAGTTTTGATCCTGCCGAATGTTCAGATTGTTCCCATATTCCATCAAAGGTTTACCCCCGGGAGGTAACACTGGTAACTGGTGATGTTGTATCTGAGAGGGGAGGGGAGACAAGCCGTACAGCTGAGGATACCCTGGTCCGCTACGGCAGGGTAGGGCGCATAAAAGAACAGGTGCTTTGTGGAATTACCGTTTTCGTGTATAATAACAAGTATGAGTATGTGCAATGTGCCGTCATTAAATGGACAGGAGGAATTGGTATGGTGAAGATGACAGAAAGAAAAATGCTGGAGGCGCTCAAGGAGTTCGACACCCCCTCCATTACCAACGTGGTGGCGACCTATCCGGCAAACCCCTTCTGCTTGGGACTCTACAACCCTTGGACGGGAAACTGGTACACGGATCAGACAATCCGCTGCATATACCCTGAACTCGGCAGGATAGTGGGTTACGCAGTGACCTGCGTTTATGGTCTTCCCGATTCAAGTTTTAAGCGGCTGACCTTTATGGACGTCATCGATGCCCTTGACACATCCCCGAAGCCAACAATCCTCGTGCTTGAGCAGAGATTTCCGCCCGAGATCGCGGGAAAGGTAGGACTCTCGGGCGGGAACATGACCACAGCAATGAAGGCTGTGGGATGCCTGGGGCTCATCTCCAACGGTCCCTCACGGGACATTGACGAGATTCGTCCGATGAAGTTCCAGAACCTCCTGACCGGCGTCTGCGCAGGGCACGGGGACATGGCCGTACACGCGGTGAACGTGCCGGTCTCGGTAGGTGGGATGGACGTCGCACCGGGTGAGATCATCCACATGGACGAGAACGGTGCGGTTAAGTTTCCGGCGAATAAACTTGAGGCGATCCTGACCAATGTGCGAAAGCTGCAGATCGAGGAAAACGACCGTCAGTCCCGCCTGAGGAAGGTCTCCACAGCCTCCGAGGTCCGGGCCATCTTCGCCGGTCAGGCTTACGCGAAAAAATAGCCTTAAGGTGTCCCGAGCCCGATACCATTGATCTTCTGCCCATGGAGCTTGCCAGATTCGCCCAGAAGCCACGATCTCCCCGTACCCTTATTCTGACCATGTTCCAAAGAGATAATTGATTTTAGGCCATCACGATCTTTCATGCTATCTATGCCTCACCAGCAGGACACCCCATTCCCTTCGTCGATCCGCTCCTCTGGGGACATGGACGGCTACATGGTGGGCATGGAATCCAGAAATCAAATAGCCCCCGGCTGTTTCTGGCAATTTGGAGACCCCAATTCATCATAGCATTGAGCGGTGGGGTGAGGTGATTCCCGGGAGGACGGTATGGCGATGCGGTACGGCAAGCATTAAGGTCTGACAGCGGACGGTTTCAGACGGAATTCTTTACTACCTTTCACCTGGCAATC
>JAZDES010000223.1:0-6142 GCA_043808585.1 Pseudomonadota bacterium
TGACCTTGTCTTATGGTGCCCATACCTTCCTATGTGCCGATACCATCTTTGCCCACGGGACAGATTCGCATAGAGAGAGATATCTCCCCAAACTGATATCAGGTGAATGGATAGGTTGCATGGGGCTCACCGAGCCAGGTGCTGGCTCTGATGTGGCCGTGGTCTATGCCAAGACTGACAAGGACCTGAAACATGCCGGGATCTCCGCCTTTATCGTAGAGAAGGGAACCCCAGGCTTTTCTGCAGGCAAGAACCTCGTAAAAATGGGGGTCCGAAGCTCCCATACCTCGGAGCTGGTCTTCCAAGACTGCCAGATCCCGCAGGAAAACCTCCTTGGCCAGGAAGGGGCAGGCTTTAACATGGCCATGCAGACAGTGGAATGGGATCGCAGTACCATTATGGCGCCTTTTGTGGGCGGGATGGCTTATGCCCTGAAAAGATGCCTTGCCTATGCCAAGGAACGCTGTCAGTTTGGCCGGCCTATAGCAGAATACCAGGCCATCAAACACAAACTGGCAAACATCAAGATCTTTATAGAAGCTGCCAGATCTTTGATCTACCGTATTGCCTGGTGTAAGGACCAGGGAAGACCCCTCAATCACTTGGAGGCGGCGGTGGCCAAGCTCTTTATCGGAGACTGGAGCCTCGGCCCTGCCAATGATGCGGTTACACTGCACGGAGGATATGGCTATTGCCACGAATACGACGTGGAGCGAAACTTCCGGGATAGCAGGCTTGCCCCCATAGGAGGAGGCACCTCCGAGATCACCAAAAGGATTATCGCGAAGCTCATCTAGTGCCATCTTATATAGTGCTCCGTATCGCTAATTGGTAGAGAGATGAAAGGCGTTTCACCAACCAAAGCGTTGCAAATATTCAAACGGCTTAAGGCAGAAGGCACACGGCTCAAGGCAGAAGGCACACGGCTCAAGGGAAAAAAGGGGGATAAGAAGGAATTGATTCTACTTCACGAACTTACGGTACAATAGATAGGACATACACAAAATGAATTTCGACCTTGGCGAAACAGAAAAGGTCCTCTGCGAAGAGCTAAAGGGATTGTTCAGCCCGGATACCCGGGCCGCCCTTGCCCGATTGGAAAAAGGAGAAAGTGAGGATATCCGTGCTCTCACTCTCAAGGCATTAAAGGCCCTGGGCCAAATCAACTATCTTAACCTCGGCCTGGAGAACGGAAGAAACAGCGTGACCCTTACGCTTGCGCAGGAAACGCTTGCCTCCATATCCCCTTCTCTCCACCTATCGGTCGAGACCAGCACCCGGCTCTTTGGACGATTGCTATCCCTTTATGGGACCTCGGAACAAAAGGCCCAAATCTTACCCCGCCTGGAGAAAGGGGGGCTAATTGGAACCGTGGCACTGACCGAAGAGAACATGGGTATTGACAACAACCCCCTCAACACCACCGCAATCCGGGACGATGGCGGTTTCCTGGTTTCCGGCACAAAGGGCCATGTCGTGAATGCCCCCCTCGCGGACTGGTTCGCCGTTGCCGGAAGGGTGGGGAGGCAGGGGGAAGACGGCATCGCCTTCTTCTTGATCCAGAGAGAGAACAAGGGCCTATCCCCAGGGGAGAGGCTCCCCACACTTGGATACAAGGGGGCAACTGTCTCTTCACTTACGCTTGAAAATTCCCCGGTACAAGCCCGGTATGTCATCGGCCCATCCAGGACGAGAGGGGTTCTCAGAGAGATCCGTTCGTGGGAGGATCAGGTCCTCACCGCTGCAGGCCTCGGACTGATGAAGAGGGCTTTTGATGCGGCCTCCCGTCATGCCAAGAGCCATTCTAGCGGAGGCAAGCCCATCATCGCCTATCAGGAAATAGGCTTCAAGTTAGCTGAAATGTTGACCCTCCTTCAGACTGCCCAGTTGCTGGCCTATCGGGCCGCATGGATGGACGAATCAGGAGACGGGGAGGCAGGCATCCTGGCCCATTGTGCCAAGGTCTTTTGTTCTGAGTCGGCCGAAGCGGTGGCAAGCAGTGCCCTTCAGATACTGGGTGGAAAGGGATATATCCAGGGCAATCCAGCAGAAGAGGGCTATCGGGATGCCAAATACCTGCAAATCGCAGGGACCTCTTCGGAGATATCCAGAATGAAGATAGCCGATGGAATTTTATATTGATGACTTGGCAATGAGCTATCAAAGAACAGGGGGAAAAGATGAGTGAAGATCTACTTTACGAGGTAAAGGATCTTGTGGCCTACATGACAATTAATCGTGAGTCCAGGAGAAATGCAATAAGTCAAGAGATGATCACCGCATTCATGAAATACCTGGACAGGGCTGAGAATGATGTGGAAGTCCGTGCCATCTGTATTACTGGGGCAGGTGAAAAGGCCTTCTGTTCAGGCGCCGATCTATCTGTGAGCCTATCCGGAGGAGGTGTAGACCCGTTTTCAGGGGCAAGGAACTATGCCCAATTACTTAAAAGAATGGCAAAGTTCGGCAAACCTCTCGTTGCCAGGGTAAATGGGCCGTGCCTTGCGGGCGGATTGGGGCTTATGCTGTCCTGTGACATAGTTATTGCCAGAGAGGACGTCTTTTTTTGTACCCCAGAGGTCAACGTAGGGATTTTTCCGATGATGATCGGGGCCCTGATCTATCGAAATGTGGGGAGGAAAAAGGCCATGGACATGGTCCTGACGGCCAGAAGGATTCCGGCCCCAGAGGCGGAGCGGATTGGCCTAATAACCCGTGCCGTTAAGCCGGATCAGCTAGACGATCAGGTCCAGGAGACCTTAAAAACGCTCGTCTCCAAGAGCCCCATCGGGACAAAAATAGGCAAGGAGGCCTTCAGTGCAATGAGCGATATGCCCTTTGAAGAGGCGGTAGATCTGCTGTGCGAGGCCCTGGGAAGGGCGATATCCACTGAAGATGCGAAGGAGGGGATGGTAGCCTTCCTGGAAAAGCGGGAACCACAGTTCAAGGGAAGATAACTAACCAAAGATATTTGAAACTGGGTAACACTTTTGAAAGAAAGGCAGAAGACCGCGAGGGTCTTTTTTACAATTGACCTAACCCAAATTCTTCACAGCCTGTGGTACACCCCCTTACCTTTAAATACAGTTTCTGCAAGGCAGGGGAGAGGAAAAAAGACCCTCGCGGTCGGTCATGCGACTCATCACTGCTTTCAAAGCGCTAAACTATTAAGAAACTGGACAAGAAGACAAGAAAAGGAAGTAGAACAAGACATTTTTCAATGCCCGGGTTTAACCGGGTTAGATGTTTGGAGGTTTAACACCGTGTCCGGATTCCAGGAATATTTCGGCGAGACACACAACCTGGTCCGCCAGACCGTCCGCAGTTTTGTGGGGCGTGAGATCAAGCCCTTTGTGGACGACTGGGAGGAGAGGGGTGAGTTTCCCATCGATCTCTACCGTAAGGCCGGGGAGGCCGGGATATTAGGCATCGGTTATCCCGAAAGATATGGGGGATCAGCCGGAGATACCTTCATCAAGATAGCAGCTACAGAGGAATTGATGAGATGCGGCTCGGGTGGGGTAGCAGCAGGACTGGGTTCCCTCGACATTGCCATTCCCCCCATCCTGGCTATGGGTAGTGAGGAGCAGAAGATGCGTTTCGTGCCCCCCGTACTAAAGGGGCACAAGATAGCCGCCCTCGGTATTACTGAACCGAATACCGGCTCCGATGTGGCCAATATCAGAACAAGGGCAGTCCAAAAAGGTGACCACTATGTGGTAAACGGGAGCAAGATGTTTATCACCAGCGGTGCCAGGGCAAACCAGTTGACCTGCGCGGTCAGGACCGGGGGTGAAGGATACGCAGGAATCAGCCTCCTTGTAATCGATTCCGATACGCCTGGCTATTCTGTCTCAAGAAAATTGAAAAAAATGGGTTGGTGGGCCTCTGACACGGCACAGTTATTCTTTGATGATTGCAGGGTGCCGGTCTCAAATCTCATAGGGGAGGAAGGCAAAGGCTTTTATGGTATCATGGAGAACTTTCAGGGTGAGAGGCTGGCACTTGCCGTGATGGCCTATATGACAGCCCAAATGGCCCTGGAGGAGTCAATTCGGTATGCGAAGGAAAGGCAGGCCTTCGGTCGGCCCTTAACCGGTTTTCAGGTCACCCGGCACAAACTGGTTGACATGGCGACCCTCGTGGAGGCGAGCAGGGAATTTGTCTACCGGGTTGCAGCCAAGATGGATGCAGGACGAAATCAGGTCAAGGAGATCTCCATGGCCAAGAATTTTGCCTGCATTGTAAGTGACAGGGTCACCTATGACGCTGTCCAGATCCATGGCGGCTCAGGCTATATGCGCGAATACCTGGTAGAGAGGCTCTACCGTGACAACCGAATACTCTCCATTGGTGGGGGGACACAGGAGATCATGAAGGAGATCATATCCAAGATTATCCTGTCGTGATGGATGCCGATCCCCTTTACACACTCCTAGCGGGCCTTAAGTCGTCTCCTCCGGCATGATGGTCGGGGCGGACGGATTTGAACCGCCGACACCCTGCTCCCAAAGCAGGTGCGCTACCAGACTGCGCCACGCCCCGTAATCGCAGAAAAGCAGGGATAAATTTAACCGTTTACAGGAACAAAATCAAGTCAATTCTGCTGTCTGTTCAATTCCCTGTTAAATCCTTGACCCCTTTCCACCTTTGTCCTATAATTTGTTGCAGCTTGAATATCCAGGAAGCATCTCAGGATGGGGAGATTCAGCTTTTCTTAACAGAACTCTTAAAGGAGGCGTAAGGCGTAAAATGGATCTTGCGAGAAAGATTGGTATTGCGGTAGTCTTGATTATCCCGGCCTTTCTATTGGGCGGCGCTGTTTGGGCATTGCTTGGCTCTTTTTCGGCCGTGCTCGGCTGGTTGGCCGTCCTATGTGTGTTGGTAGGCATGGCCATAATATATTCTTTTATTATAACCGGAAGGTGTTTGGGGGCTTGCCAAAGGACCTAACCTATAGAATAGCCCCTAGATTCGAAAGACCTGGTTGACTAAGAAAGGGGGATCAGGCCCTTGGGCCGACCCCCCTTTTTCTGAGCAATGAAGTGCTCCCGCGCCTAAGCAATCCCCAGCCGGAACTTGAGGGATTTGAGGGTATTTTTCATCAGCATCGTGATTGTCATGGGGCCTACCCCACCGGGAACAGGGGTTATCCAGCCGGCAATCTCCTTGGCTGCATCAAAATCCACATCCCCTTTCAGTATGGCCACCTTCTTACCTGTCTTCTCACTTATCTTCTCTCCAACACGATTCACCCCCACATCAATCACACAGGCCCCCGGTTTGATCCACTCGGGTTTCACCAAGTCCGGGACCCCTGCAGCCACAATCAGGATATCAGCCCGTTTGCAGTGCCCTGCCAGATCCTTTGTGCTTGTGTGAACCACCGTGACGGTTGAATTGGCGCCAGGGCCTTTCTGGATCAACATATTGGCAATGGGTTTTCCAACAATATTGGAACGTCCAACCACCACCACCTCTGCCCCCGCGGTCTCTACCCCTGACCTGACGATCATCTCCTGGATGCCTGCAGGGGTACAGGGAGGAAACTTGATCTCTGACCCTCCGATCATCAAACGGCCCACGTTTACAGGATGAAAACCGTCCACGTCCTTGTCCGGATCAATCGCGTTCAAGACCTTTTTTTCATTAATGTGTTTCGGTAGGGGCAACTGAACCAAGATGCCATGAATTGTCTTATCCTTATTGTACTTGTCTATCAGGGCAAGAAGATCCTCTTCGGAAATGTCTTTTGGCTGGTTGTCCTGGATCTCTTTGAACCCCAGTGCCTTGGCCGTCTGTATCTTTGCCGTAACATAGGATACTGAGGCCGGGTTTTCCCCCACCAGGATGGTTACCAGGCCAGGAACGACACCATGTTTTGCCTTGATTTTCTTGACATCCTCTTCGATCTCCTTAATGATTTGATCCCGGATTTCGGTTCCTTTGATCAATTTTGCAGTCATCTTTCATCTCCTTTCCTCAAAAATTGGTCTGTGGTATAAGCGTTTGATAAAGTCAGGGAAAAACTCCATACTTGATGCCGTCCATAGCACAATTACTTCTCAATATCAAATATTTTGTCCCACTTTTCTCCTGGAAATTGGCCTCTACCAATTCGCCCGGAAACCCTCAGGGAGGA
>JAZDES010000224.1:0-69181 GCA_043808585.1 Pseudomonadota bacterium
TATCTGTAAGCACCTGGGGCTCCCGCCCCCTGCACCTCCCAAAAAAGGAATCCTCAACCGTCTTCTGAAAAGGTAGATCTATGCAGGTATTTTTGTGGCATTACCGAAAGGCCCATTTTGTCAGAGAAGTTCTGGCTGAACGTAGGAGGAGAAAAGATGGCATTTATTGAAAGATTCCTGGGAGTATGTGTGGAGGTCCCTGATGACCATTTTTATTGCACGAAACCAGGTCTTTGGGCAAAAGCAGATGGCCAAGAAATCATTTTTGGACTGAGCCACCCTGCATTGGTTTTGGCTGGCGGTCTAAATGATTTGGACTGGCTTGTACCCCAGGGACATTCTGTAAGAGAGGGGGAGACAGTGCTTTTTGCCATCACCGGCAAGATTCTATACATCGATTCGCCTGTAGAGGGGACTATTCATTTCAACACCGATGTTAAAGGGTCTCCGGCGCTGATATCAAAATATCCATATGGCCAGGGGTGGCTATTCAGAATAAGACCCCATCTGGAACCTGCGAGGGTATTAGAGGGTTTGGTAGACGCGTCAGGTTACATCGAAAGCCTCAAGGGCACTGAGGGAGATAAGAACCCAGAGGGTTTAAAAGGGGGAGTGTCGGGGATTTGCAAGGCGGTTTATACCGGTATCCGGGAGCAGAAAATCTAGGACCTCTAACTTTCATTTCCTTTGAGCCATAGTAACAGTTTAGCGCCCTGAAAGCGGGGCAATGAAGGTTAGGGAAAACCCCCATTGCCCCGGATAAACGCCTGATAGGAAAAGGGCTAAAATGAGACGAGTTGTCTGGTCTTAAGACAGAAGAGGTCAACAGGGAGGACCCAAAGAAATGACCGTCCAAGGAGTTATGGTGGAAATTGTTGCAAAGAAAAAGGGCTGCATGCTTTGTGATCTGGCAATTGGGATCCTGGAAGAGATCTCCCCGGACTTTGATGAGGGGGTGCTGAGATGGGATGTGGTGGACGTGGGCGATCGAGAGGGCTTGCGAAGGTTTGATGAACTGACAAGGCTGTGCGGCCGAAGGCCGGCAGTACCCTCGATAGTCATCAATGAAAGGATAGCCTTTGATAACATCCCTGACTTTGAGGCCCTTTCAGAGGCAGTGCGAGAGGCCCTAGGGGCTCAGTGAAAGGGGACGGGGTGTGAAAGGAGCTTGGCAAAATGGATCTTAAAGACTTAAGAGTTAACGGCAAACGGCTAAAGAGCTCCCTCGAAGAAATGGCGAAAATCGGTGCAACCCCAAGCGGTGGGGTTCAACGCTTAGGGCTTTCAGAAGAAGATAAAAAAGCAAGAGATCTTTTCGTGATGTGGCTAAAAGAGCTTGGTCTTGGGATCACCATCGATGACATGGGAAATATCTTCGGGAGCAGGCCTGGCAGGAATAACAACCTTTCGCCGATCCTGAGCGGGTCTCATATTGATTCTCAGCCAAAAGGTGGAAGGTTTGATGGAATCTTAGGTGTTATTGGCACCTTAGAAGTGTTACGCACACTGCACGAAAACGATATTGAGACTGAGCGGCATATTACGATTGTGGACTGGACCAATGAGGAAGGTTCTCGCTTTGCCCCTGCAATGGTGGGTTCCGGTGTATGGACCGGAGCTCTTGATAGGGACTGGGTTTATGACAGGACCGATATTAACGGCAAGAGATTCGAGGATGAGCTGATCCGCATCTGCTACAAAGGATCAGTACCTGCCAAGAAATGGCCGGTCTACGCCTATTACGAATATCATATCGAGCAAGGACCAATTCTTGAAAAAGAAGGGAAGATCATCGGTGCACCCAAAGGTATTCTTAGTTTACATTGGTATGATGTCTACCTGGAAGGGGAGGCCAATCAGGTGGGGCCGACGCCCATGGAAGGGCGACACGATGCCCTATGTGCCGCGGCTGAAATGATTCTGAAGGTAAATGAACTTCCGCAGCGGATGGCCGGTAATATGGTGGCAACCGTTGGGGAAATTCAGAATTATCCAAATTCCAGAAATATCATTCCGGACAAGGTACACTTTACCGTAGACATCCGGTCCTGGGATGATGGCCATCTCTCAAAGGCATGGGAGATAGTCCGCAAGGACTTTGATGACATCGCCAAAAGAAGGGGCTGTCAGATCAAAATGGAAGAAACTTGGAGTGTAGAACATTCGTCTTTTGATGTGAAATTAGTGCAGCGAATTCTCAAAACCGCAGAACGATTGGGCTATTCCGGCCTCCATATGGTCAGCGGTGCAGGGCATGATGCAAGTTATATGAACCGGATTTGCCCGACCGCCATGATCTTTGTTCCAAGCATTAATGGTCGCAGCCATGTTGAAGTAGAAGACACAAAGTGGGAAGACTGTGAGGCCGGCGCCAATGTCCTGCTACATGCGATTCTTCAATCTGCCGATGAGAAATAAAACCTTCCGTAACAATTTAGCGCTCTGAAACCGGGGCAACGGGGGTTTCCCTTTTTCGGGTGTAAAACTCGCCCATAAGAGAGCGTAAAGTAATCACTCGCCGTAGCTGAAAATAAGGAACTGTGCCAATGCCAACATCATCTCGTTTTTGAGAGAGTGCTCTCCGTGATTTCTTAACGCTCTCTAACGGGCTCAGACAGGGTTACACCTCTCAAACCCGAAACCCTCATTGCCCCCCGGATAAACGAGAACTCGGAAAAAGGCTAAAGTGATACAACCTTCCGACATATTCCTCCCCCGGCGAGAATGACCAAAGGGGCTATTTCTACAACTCTCCTTTAACGGCTGCGCCAATCTTTTCACGGGGTAAACTTGAAGGTGACGCGGAAAAATGATAGTAAGAGCGTAAATGAAAGATTGGCCCGTGGCATGCTTTCTTGCCGCGCTTGAGACGTTGTTTGACTGCCCTCCGGAGGCAAGAGATGGGTACGGATAACATTATATTTCTGGAAGTAATAGAGTGGTTTGACGAGACTGGGCGGGAACTGGTTCACAGGATTCCGGAAACAGGCTCTGGGGAGATCAAGTTCGGGGCCCAGCTCATAGTGCGTGAGAGCCAGGTTGGGGTATTTTTTTACAAGGGCAAGGCCCGGGAGGCCTTCGGGCCCGGGCGTCATACCCTTAACACCGCCAATATCCCGGTGCTCACAAAGATCCTGGCCATTCCCTGGGCCCTGACAAGCCCCCTTCGGGCCGAGACCTACATGGTCAATATGAAGCTCTTCCCCAACCTCAAGTGGGGTACCAGGGAACCGGTCGCCTTCAAGGACTCGGAACTGGGCCTTATCAGGCTTCGAGCACATGGGGTCTTCACTATCCAGGTATTGCAGCCCTTGCTGTTTATCAACACACTTGTGGGGACCATGGGAAGATATACCACCGAAGAGATTGAAGAGTACCTCAAACGGGTTATTGTCTCCCGGTTCAATGACCATCTGGGCGAACATCTGGACAGTGTGCTAAATCTTCCGGGCCAATACGAGCACCTGGCCACGGGCCTGAAGGCCCGCCTGGAGAATGACTTCTCCCACCTGGGATTGGCCCTGACCCGGCTCTACATTACTTCCATTACTCCTCCTCCGGAGGTTCAAGAGGCCATTGACGACAGAGGCAGGCTCAATATCCTGCAGGACCTGGATCGCCTGGTCAAGATGAAGGCGGCCATGGCCATGGAAAAGGCTGCGGAATCGCAGGGGGAGGCAGGGTGGGGTATGGGCATGGGCCTTGGCCTGATGGTGCCAGCCATGTTTGCGGATATGTTCAGGCAACAGTCCCCGGGTGCCGGGGGTGGCCTCCCACTTGAGAGCCTTTGCCCGGACTGCAGGCACCCGATACCGAAAGATGCCAGGTTCTGCCCTCTTTGCGGACACCAGCAGCTGGTTTTCGATCAGTGTGTCAAGTGCGGCAAGAATCTGCCGCCCAGCGCCAGGTTTTGCCCCAAATGCGGGCACCAGGTCGATGAAAGGCCGACCTCCGTAATTTGCAAGAACTGCAAGTCAGAGAACCTGCCGGGCTCTGCATTTTGCAACCAGTGCGGAGAAAGACTGGGCTAAGGTGGGCTTTACAGCCGAGCAAGAGTGCCCGCAGTGCGGCGCACCCATAGAGCTGGAAGAGACCGACCATCTACTTCTATGCCCTTACTGCAATGTAAAGAACTTCATATCTGCACCCGACTGCCTTCGTTTTGTCCTGCCCAATAAGGACCGCAACAGGGACATTATCTATGCCCCCTATCTCCGCTTCAGGGGGAGCGTATTTTTTTGCAGCGAACAGACGATTGGCCACCGAGTCGTTGACATTACCCATCCGGCAGTCCCGTTCAAGGAATTTCCTGTCTCCCTCGGGCTTCGGCCTCAGGCCATGAGGATGAAGTTTCTAAGACCAGGTATTGAAGGAACGTTCCTCAAGTCCTTTCTCACCAAATCAGATCTGCTTGACAGGGCAGCCAGGCATTCATCGCTTTCCATATCAGGACCGGTCTTTTACAGGGCCTTCATAGGAGAGGCCCTAAGCCTCATCTATCTTCCCCTGTTTGTGCAAGATGAGACACTCTTTGACGCCATAACGGAAAGGCCGATTGCCAAACTCCCGCCTGGTAAAGGCGAATTTTCGCAGCTCAGAAAAAATGATAGCTCATGGAGAGTTACCTTCATGGCCACATTGTGTCCGAACTGTGGTTGGAACCTGGAAGGAGTAAGGGACAGTGTGGTCCTTTTGTGTCCAAACTGCCAGAGCGCCTGGGAGGCCTCAGGGGACAGATTCTGCCGGGTGGACTTCAAGGTCGTAGCGGGCGAGGCTAGGAAAATGGCGTATCTCCCCTTCTGGAGAATGTCAGCCGCAGTTAGTGGCATAACTATCAAATAATACGCGGATTTTATTCGGGTTACCAACCAGCCGAAGGTGATCCAGAAGGAGTGGGAAGATCAGCAAATGGGCTTCTGGAGCCCTGCCTTCAAGATACGTCCGAAATTGCTTATGTCTCTCCTCAGGCAGCTCAATTTATCTCGGAAGCGAATTCATCTGGAAGAGGCCATGCCCCGGAAGGAGGTCCATCCTGTCACCCTTCCCTTAAGCGAGGCTGCTCAGACCATAAAGCTTGCGGTGGCAGTATCGACAGTTAGCAAGAAGAAGGTATTTCCATTGTTGCCCGGTATCGGCATTAGGGTGACTGGCGCGACCCTCATTTACCTTCCCTTTGCGAGGATGGGGCATGAATTGGTCCAACCGGAGACGGGTGTAAGTATACTTGGAAAGGCCCTGGAGTTAGGGCGCTATTTGTAATCTTTAACACAGAAACGGGGGCTGTAGGTGAACTTTGACTGGTGGCTTGCTGGTATCTGTCTTAGCAGGGTGTTTAGCCAGACCGTGACCATGACATATGCCGCGGTGGTCCCCTTGCTTCAACAGGAATGGGGAATGTCGGCCACGGCGGCCGGGGGGATTGCCAGCGCATTCCAGATCGGGTACGCGGCATCACTGTTCGTGTTTTCCAGCCTGGCAGACCGGATGGGATCCAAGCCCCTGTTCCTGGGATCCATATCTGCAGCGGCGTTTTTCTCCCTTGGGTTCGCATTGTTTGCCCAGGGTTATCTCTCGGCCATGATTCTCTATACCCTTGTGGGCGTTTCTCTGGGGGGGAGCTACACGACCGGGCTCATGATCATAGCCGACCAGTACCCGGTCAGACGAAGAGGAATGGCATCAGGGTGGTTTATTGCAAGCAGTTCAATGGGGTACATGCTCTCGCTTACGATGAGCGGCATGGCAATACCCATCGGGGGATACAGGCTCTCCTTTCTCGTGACATGCCTCGGGCCGGCCCTGGGTTCGATCTTCGCATGGGTCACCCTCAGAAAGACTCAGGTCTCGGTGACGAGACGTCAGGAAGAGCAGAGATTCACAAAAGAGGTGGTACGAAACAGGCCTGCCAGGCTCCTCATAAGTTCATATACCTGTCACAGCTGGGAACTCTTGGGAATGTGGGCGTGGACCCCGGCCTTTCTTACAAGCTGCCTGGCCTTCGGGGGGACCAGGGGGCTGGATGCCACGGGGTTTGGCGCCTATCTGACCGCTGCATTGCACCTTGCAGGCCTAACCGCATCGTTCAGTATGGGAGCCTTATCCGACCGCCACGGACGCGCCCGTGTCATCATGGTCCTTTCGGGCATAAGTGCCTTCTGCTCCTTTGTGTTCGGATGGACCATCGGGTGGCCCTTTGCCGTGGTTGTTGCAATAGGGCTTGCATATTCATTTTCCAGCCTCGGAGACTCACCTGTCCTCTCGGCAGCCCTGACGGAAGTGGTGACGCCTTCATATCTGGGCACTGCATTTGGGGTTCGGTCACTGCTGGGGTTTGGGGCCGGAGCTGTTTCCCCCCTGGTCTTTGGGGCCGTTCTGGACCTGACCAATCCGGTGGGGGCCACCATGGAGTACTATCTGGTATGGGGCTGGGCATTCAGCACCCTGGGTGTGGGCGGTATCGGGGCCCTCTGGGCAGCTTACCGCCTGGAAAAGGCGACTAGGTTGAAGATTGAAGGATGACTATTGAACGAAATTATATCTATTTGACCTATAAAGAACCCGGTTGATCATAATGTCGGCAAGAAAACAATAACGCATTTGACAAACTATCTTCAATCAACAATCATCAATTTTCTGCAGTCGCCTCTGTGACGGGCGTTAACAGATGCCTGCCCATAAAAAGCCACTCAAGCCACACCAATCGTCAATATTCAATAGTCAATATTCAATTTGCGGTTTATCCGGGTTAGGAATTACGACCTCCAGGGGTGTGTATTCCAGCCCCAGGGCATCTGCCACGGCCCTGTAAGTTACCTTCCCCTGATAGATGTTGACCCCCTTTGCGAGTGAAAGATCGCCTTGAATGGCCCTCGCCACGCCCTGTCCGGCCAGCTTCATCATATAAGGGAGTGTTGCATTGGAAAGGGCATGGGTGCTTGTACGCGGGACAGCTCCTGGCATATTGGTAACCCCGTAGTGGAGGACGCCATCCACCACACAAACAGGATCTGAGTGTGTAGTTGGACAGGTGGTCTCAATACACCCGCCCTGATCCACGGACACATCAATGACTACACTTCCGGGCTCCATGGTGCGGATCATCTCTGCGGTCACAAGATGTGGGGCCTTGGCACCTTTTACCAGGACAGCACCAATCAAGAGATCGGACCTCCTTACAGAATCGGCGATATTCAAAGGGTTTGCGCTCAACGTGGTCAGGCGGCCGTGCAGGACCCGGTCCAGATAACGGAGACGTTCGGTATTGATGTCGAGGAGCAAGACATTGGCCCCCATTCCCAGGGCCATTTCTGCGGCATTGGTTCCTACCACACCCGCGCCAATTATGGTGACATCGGCCGGGCGGACCCCAGGGACTCCACCCAGGAGCTTTCCTCTTCCCCCATTTGGCTTTTCCAGGTACTGGGCACCCACCTGAACCGCCATACGTCCTGCCACCTCGCTCATGGGCGTAAGCAAGGGGAGGGTGCCATCTGGCTGTTCCACAGTTTCATAGGCAATGCCTATGACCCCCCTGTTGATCATCTCCTCGGCCAACTTTTTTTCAGCTGCCAGATGGAGGTAGGTGAAAAGAACCAGATCCGAACGCATCAGCCCATATTCAGAAGTCTGGGGTTCCTTCACCTTGGCGACCAGCTCTGCATCCCAGGCGGGCCCGCTTCCTGATGCAATTTCGGCCCCGACGCGCCTGTATTCATCGTCCGAAAATCCGCTTCCGGCACCGGCCCCCGACTGGACCAACACCCTGTGTCCGGCCTCCACAAGCTGACGGACACCGCCCGGTGTAATGGCCACCCGATATTCATTATCCTTGATCTCCTTGGGAACTCCGATAATCATACTATAACTCCTTTTTGAAATGTCTTGTGCACCAATTCCACGTATCTTCTCAATAAATAGTGGTGAATGCTTTGCTATAACCGGTTTCTGGATTTCCGCCTTCGCGGGAATGACGAAATAAGCTCAGTATATGTCATCCCCGCGAAGGCGGGAATCCAGGGGCCAAACCGCTAGTTATTGAGATGTCACAATTCTACTTTAACTTTCTTGTTTTAACAACCTCAAGTTCACGGCTTCAGCAACTCCAAGTATGACAAGAATTCAGGGTTCATCGAGAACCGAGCACCTCGGGACCCACATTCTTCGCCCCTTTGCAGCGAGCTATTTGCCGGTTTACTGCCAGGGGTGTTGCCATAGGATCTTTCAGGGGCTATAAAGGGGGCTGGTTACAAAGAGACATAAAAAAACCTGTTTCGCCCCATTGGAGGAGGTCGCATGGAGTCAGCAGCAACAGTTCTTTTGGTAGCTACAATGGATACCAAATGGGAGGAGGCCCTCTACATCGAAAGATGCCTGAAACAGGCAGGAGTTAATGTCCTTATCCTGGATGGAGGGATCAGGGGAGAGAGCCCTGTTTCGGTGAGCATTGGTCGGGAACAAGTGGCCATGGCAGGAGGCCGGACCTTGGCCCAGGTCCAGGGAATAGGGCACGAAGGAAAGGCGCTCGATGTGATGATCCAAGGCGCCATTTTTCACGCCCTAGGTCTTTACCGGCAGCGGGAGATTCAGGGTGTCATCGGGCTGGGCGGATCCATGGGAACGACTCTCGGCACAGGGGTCATGCGTTCTTTTCGGGTCGGGGTGCCCAAGATCATGATCTCCACCATGGCCTCACGGGACACACGGGCCTTCGTGGGTACCAAGGATGTAGCGATGTTCCATTCGGTCTGCGATCTATCGGGGCTTAATCGCATTACAAGAGCTATATTGCGGAACGGGGCCATGGCCCTGGCAGGTATGGTGTTGGGGGAAGTGCAAGAGACCCCTTCAGACAAACCCCCAGTGATCCTTTCGACGTTGGGGACCACAGAGGCCTGCGCCAAGACAGTATCAAAGAGCCTAGAGAGGGAAGGAAGAGAGGTGATCATCTTTCATACCGTGGGGGCAGGCGGTATGGCCATGGAAGAGACGATCCATGAGGAGGAGATCGAGGCGGTGCTTGATCTGTCCCTTCATGAGATCGGGGATCACCTCTTTGGCGGGGACTATGACTCAGGGCCGGGGCGCGGATCGGCTGCATTGGAAAAAGGCGTGCCCACAGTCTTGGTGCCAGGCAACATCGACTTTCTGGTGACAGGTCCGATAGAGGAGGCCATAAAACGCTTTCCCGGTCGGCCGTACCATGTGCACAATTCCGCTATCACCGTCGTCCGTACGGACCATAGAGAGATAGAAACCCTCGCAAGGCATCTGGCAGGTCTCTGCAATTCGGCCAGGGGGCCGCTGGCCCTATTGGTCCCAATGGGAGGGTTTTCTGCCTTTGACTCAAAGGGTGGGCCTTTGCATGATCCGGAGGGGCCGGGGCTTTTTTCGAAGACCCTGAAGGAGAACCTCTCAGTGGATTCGACGCTACACCTTTTGCCTTACCACATAAATGATCCCGAGTTCGCAAGCGCTGTGATTGACACTATAAAGACCCTTGTCTGCAACAGGGCCTCTGCGGCATGAGGGCCGTATGATATTGACAGGCCTTGGGGAATCATATAAGAACGACCTTGTTAAGTCCGAATTATAGTGGATTTTTGATGATCCCGGCCCACCACATATGGCTTTCTCGTCCAATTCCGGAAAAGGATTCATATGCACCTTCCCAGATTTAGGCACCTGCGTCCATCGTCCCTAGAAGAGGGTGTTCAAATACTTAAAGATTATGGCCCGAAGGCACGGGTATTTGCAGGGGGAACCGACCTATTTCCGCGCATGAAGTACGGTCTTGTTAGCCCTGAGGTGGTAGTCAGCCTGAAAGGGATACCCTCAAAGCCCCCGGAAGTGGGTCCTGATGGCGCCTTGTATCTGGATGCCCTGACGACCCTGGCGGACGTGGCTTTTTCGCCTCTGGTGTTAGACAGGGTCCCTATCCTGTCAGAGGCCGCCTTGAGCGTAGGTTCCCATCAGATCCGACAGATGGGGACGCTGGGTGGCAATATCTGCCTGGAGACCCGTTGTTCCTATTATAACCAAAGCCATACCTTCCAATTCGTGGAGCCGTGTTTTAAGCGGAAAGGGGAGCGATGCTACCTCCTTCCCAAAGGGAACAGGTGCTGTGCCGTCTTTTGTGGAGATACTGCCCCTGCGCTGATTTCGCTGGGGGCGCTTGTGAATATAACAGGCCCTGAAGGGAACCGCCGGGCGCCCCTTGAGGGGCTTTATACCGGGGACCCAGTTAAACCAGTCGGCATTTCCCATGAAGAGATCTTGACGGGAGTGCTGGTGCCGGGCCGACCCAATGAATTGGGCGGGTCATTTGTCAGGTTTACCTTGCGCGGGGGGCTGGAGTTTGCAGCCCTTAATCTGGCAGTTATGCTTGACATGGAGAAAGACGGGGATATCTGCCATGAGGCGCGTATCACTGTCGGGGCGATCAGGGCGGCCCCCATGCGGATGGTCAATGCCGAAGAAGCCCTTAGGGAAAGATCCCTGTCAAAGGAGCAAATAGAGGAAGCAGCCAATCTGGCCGTCTCTGAGGCCCACCCGTTTCCGCATCATGGATATACGGCCGCTTACCTCAGAGAGTGCCTGCGGGTGCATGCCCGGCGGGCCATTGAAGTGGCAGCCGGTCGTATCAGGGGCCCAAGGAAAGGATCTTATGAAGCAGATAATTGAGCTTTCGGTTAACGGTGAATCATATGAACTGGCCGTGGAGCCCCAGGCCACACTGCTGGAGGTCCTCCGGAATCATCTTAGCCTTACCGGAACCAAAGAGTCCTGTGGAACAGGGGAGTGCGGCTCATGTACAGTCCTGATTGACCGCAGAGCGGTCCTCTCCTGTCTCACCCTGGCTGTGGACTGCCCGGGACATGATATAATCACCATAGAAGGACTTGCCCATGGGGAACGACTCTCAATTGTTCAGCAGGCCTTTCACGATTGTGGCGCCATTCAGTGTGGATTCTGCACGCCGGGAATGGTGTTGTCCGTAACGGCCTTACTGGAAGAAGTTCCGAGTCCCACGGGAGAAGAGATAAAGAAGGCCCTCGAAGGGCACCTGTGTCGGTGTACCGGTTACAACAAGATTATTGAAGCGGTAAAAAGGGCGGCCGCGCAGATGCTTGCAGAGGGGGAGCAAAAGAGAGATCAATATGGGCGATAGGTTAGATTACGTAGGACAACGCATTCCGCGAAAGGATGGGCCTGAAAAGGTGACCGGCCGTGCCAGATACACCGCAGACATCCAACTTCCGGGGATGCTTGTGGGCCGTATCCTCCGAAGCCCCTTACCCCATGCTCGGATCCTCAATGTGGATGTGTCCAGGGCCAGGGGATTGAAAGGTGTCAAGGCTATCATAACGGCCAAAGATACGCCCGGGATCAGACACGGTTTCGTTGAGACGCCACGATACCCTCCTGATCAGTATCCCCTGGCAACGGACAAGGTACGTTTTGTGGGTGAGGAAATAGCCGCGGTGGCGGCCGCAGACCCTTACGTGGCTGAAGAGGCCTTAGAACTCATTAAGGTTGATTACGAGCCCCTGCCCGCTGTCTTTGACCCTGAAGAGGCCATGAAGCCCGGGGCCCCCGAGATCCATCCCACTCATCCAAAGGTCCGTGAACCTTTTAGCAACGTTGGGGGAAAGACCGAGACAGAATGGGGTGATGTTGAGGCCGGGTTTTCCGGGTCAGACTATGTGCGAGAGGACCGGTTTGAGAGCCATATAAGGACCCATGGATATCTGGAGCCCCAGGTGACGGTAGCAAGCTTAGAGCCAGGGGGCAAGCTTAACCTGTTTACCTCATCTCAGGGGCCTTTTATAAAGAGGGCCAAACTGGCCCGTACCCTGGGTCTTCCCTTCTCCGCCGTCAGGGTTCAGAAGGCCTATGTAGGCGGGGCATTTGGTGGGAAGATAGACCTTTTCTCCCACGAATTTTGTGCCGCCCTGCTGTCCATGAAAACGGCCCGACCTGTCAAGATAGAGGCCTCACGGGAAGAGATCTTTTCCTCCTACCGTCACGGCCAACCCCTTATTGTGGAGCTAAAGACCGGGGTAAAGAAGGATGGGACGCTTTTGGCCCAACAGGTCCGCGTTATTAATAATTGCGGGGGTTACAGGGGCAGCGGTGTGGTGATTATTTTTCTGGCCTGGGGCTTTGTTATGCTCCCCTATCGTCTCCCCAACCTCAAGTACGAGGGTTATTCCGTATATACCAATAATCCGGTGCGGGCGCCCCAGAGGGGTCATGGCGCCCCGCAGGTCCGGTTCGCCGTTGAATCACAGCTGGACATGATTGCCGAAGAACTGGGAATAGACCCGGTGGAAATCAGACTCAGAAATGCCCGTCAGGCAGGGGAGTGGCTCCCCAACGGCGACAATGTCCATAACTGCGGCCTCAGGGAGTGTATTGAAAAGGCGGCAGATCATACCTCCTTCCGAAAGAGATATGGCCAGGCGGCACTCGCTCCTTCCACCGATACCCGAATAAAGCAGGGGATAGGAATGGGGGTAAGCTCCTACTTCGGCGGTTCCCTGATCTACCCCAACAGTTCGTCAGTTGTGGTCAAAATGAACGATGATGGCACACTGACCATGCTCACAGGGGCCCTGGACATCGGCCAAGGTGCAGAGACAATCCTTTCCCAGATTGTTGCTGAGGAGCTTAAGGTCCCGGTGGAAGAGATCCAGGTGATTGCGGCAGATACGGAGACGACCCCTGTAGATATCGGGGCGTGGATCAGCGGCGGGGCCTATGTCTCGGGCAATGCCGCGCGGGAGGCTGCCACTCAGGTGCGAAAGAAGCTGCTCGAGATTGCGGCAGAGAAAATGGAGGCCTACGTCGGGGATCTGGCCTTGGAGAATAAGGGCATTGTTGTAAAGGGATCCCCCCACAAGAGGCTTACCTATGAGGAACTGGTGGCAACGAGCGTACAAAAATATCACGGGGATCCAATAATTGGGGAAGGGCACTGGCGCACCATGCGGGATGAGCCCTATCATCCGAGTCTGGCCACCACAAAGGGCCGCTGGAGCGAAAACTATGCCTTTGACGTACAGGTTGCCGAGGTAGAGGTTGATGTGGATACCGGTAAGGCTCGCCTGGTGTGGGCGGTAACAGCCCACGATTGCGGGTTTCCGATAAACCCCCTCTTGGTGGAAGGGCAAATTGATGGGCAGGTATCCATGGCACTGGGCCATGCCTTCATGGAAGAGGTGATAATGGAGGAGGGGCGGACCGTAAATCCCAACTGGCTGGAATATAGAATGCCCACTATCCATAATGTGGCTGTCTCAGAGTATATCGATGTAATTACTGAGCAGTACGGAAGAGATCGGGCTTATCGAACCAAGGGGGTGGGAGAAGGGTATGTCTCAGCCATACTGGCTGCAATTGCCAACGCAATCTATGATGCAGTGGGGATTCGGCTTTATTCCACTCCTTTCACCCCGGAAAAGATCCTGAGGGGATTGGGGAAAATTAAGTGAATTTTGGATTTTGGATTGCGGAGGATTTGAAACTGATACTTGAAACTTGATACTTGAAACTTGAAATTTGGTATCATTTTAGCCTTTTTCCGATCTCTCGTTTATCCGGGGCAATGAAGGTTAGAGAAACCCCCATTGCCCCGGTTTCAGAGCGCTAAGCTGTTACGAAATTGGAAGCTGGGGATCGGTTAAAGGGGATGGGTTTTCAAAAAAATCTTTGAACTGGAGCATGGTCTACAGAGAACGCCGGCTTATTTTGGATGTTTATGGGCGACTGTTTGAGGGGGAGTGTCAACATGGAAAATGTGGTTTACTGGAAGAAGGAGATGGAGACCTTGCCGAGGGAAAGGCTGGAAGAACTCCAACTCAAACGGTTTAAGGAACAGATGCAGTATGTCTATGATCGCAGCCCAATGTACAGGAGAAAGTACGATGAGGCGGGGGTAAAATCATCAGACATACAAACGCTGGATGACATTTGTAAGCTCCCGTTCACCTTGAAGGAGGAACTGCGGGAGAGTCAGGCCCAGCATCCTCCATGGGGGGATTTTCCTTGTATTCCGCCTGAAGAGGGTGTGCGAGTATTTCAGACTACAGGGACCACGGGTATCCCTGTGAAGGTCCTCCTCAATAAGAACGACTGGACTGTCCATTTCTACGAACAGTTCATGCACTTCATGAACGGTTACGGAATAAAGACATCTGATATCCTCTTTGTACCGTTTGGCTATGGTCTCTACATAGCGTGGTGGGGTTTTCAGGCCGCGCTGGAGCAGGCGGGGGTGATGATCGTACCGGGGGGCGCCCAATCCACCCAGGATAGGGTAAGAAATGTCTTTGAATGGGGGGCAACCGTTGTCTGCGGCACACCCACCTACTTGCTCTATCTAGGGGATACCGCCAACAAAATGGGCACGCCGCTCAGGGATTCGGCAGTGAGGATCGTGGTTGCGGCAGGGGAGCCCGGGGCCAATGTCCCTTCCACCAAGAAGGCAATAGAGGATCTTTGGGGCGCCAGATGTTACGACAATATCGGCTCCACAGAGATCTCCAACTTCGGTTTCGAATGTGTGGCCCAGAAAGGGACACATGTAATCGAGACCATGTTCCTTGCAGAATGCCTCGATCCAGAGACCCTTGCCCCGGTTGAGCCCGGTGAGATTGGGGAACTGGTGCTCTCTAACCTTTGCACTGAAAGTGTACCCCTTTTACGTTACAGGATGAAGGATCTGGTCCGGTTCAACAAAGGGGTCTGCGAATGCGGTCGGACATTCCTACGGCTCGATGGGGGTATCCTCGGTCGATCCGATGACATGTTTCAGTTCGCAGGCGTCAATATCTTCCCTTCTGCCATAGAGAACCTTATCAGAGATATGGAGGAATTCTCCAACGAGTATCAGTTGGTGGTCCCAAAGATGGGGAGCGGAAGGCATCTTAAGGTCCGCGTTGAACCTGCCACGTCCGAGATTTCAAAGGATAGAATGGAGCAGGCTGTCAGGCGGTTTATCGAGACCGTCAAATACCAGATTACGGTTACTCCTGACGTTGAGATTGTGGAGATCGGAGAATTGCCCAGGTTCGAGCTAAAGGCCAAACGAGTGGTGCGAGAGGAGAGGTAAGGACAATGAAATGGAAGCAGTTCTTCAGGCCAGTAAGTTCTATGGACACTGATGAGGCCAGGGCCTACATGAGCCGAGAAAAGGAAGGGAGCTATACGCTCTTGGACGTGCGCGAGCCAGGGGAATACCGAAAGGGCCACATACCGGGGGCCAAACTAATCCCCCTATCTGAACTCCCTGACCGGATAGGGGAACTGGATCCTGGAAAACCTCTCATTACCTACTGAGCGGTTGGCGGGCGCAGCCGTGCTGCTGCGCAGCTTCTTGAAGGTCAGGGTTTCAAGGAGGTCTACAACCTCAAAGGAGGCATTGAGGCCTGGGAGGGGCTTACGGCAATCGGCCCTGTCGAGATGGGCATGGAACGGTTAAGGGGGGACGAGACTCCGGAAGAGATTATTACACTCGCCTACGGCATGGAAGAGGGGCTTGCACGCCTTTACAGAATCGTGGCGCAGAGGGAAGAAAACGCCGATGTGGCCGGTCTGCTAGTAAAGTTGTCCGGATTTGAAGAGAAACACAAACAAAGGCTTTTCGAACTATATGTGACTATGAATGACTCTGTTATGGACAGGCAATCATTTGAAGAAGGGATAGTATCAGACATGATGGAGGGAGGTTTTACAACGGACGAGTTTTTGGAGCAGAATCGTGCGGCAATGGAGACTATGCCGGGTGTGATCAATGTGGCCATGATGCTCGAGACGCAGGCCCTGGACCTCTATTTGAGGTATTCACATAGGGCAGAAGAGAAGAGGAGCAAGGAGGTCTTGTTCGGTATAGCAGAGGAAGAAAAGGCCCACCTGAAGGCCCTGGGGGCTATCATGGACAAGCATCGTCAATAGGGACTGGGTGTTTATGTCTCCCGGAGAGGGAAGATGTTTGAACTGTCAGGATCTGCTATCAGGATCTTGTTTTTCTGGGGAGGGATTCTCTTTTTCCTGATCCTGGAGATACTGGTTCCCTACAGGAAGAGTAGCGTATCGAAACTGAAGCGATGGATAAATAACCTCGCCCTCACCCTCTTTAACAGTATACTAGTCCGCCTGATCTTCTCTGCCGCCATATTGGGCACGGCGACCTATACGGAAACACATAAGTTAGGTGTTCTTCATATGTTACAGGCGCCAACATGGCTGAGGATCGTCTTTACAGTGGTATTCATGGATTTTGTTCTGTATGTCTGGCATCTCCTGAACCATGAGATACCGCTTCTGTGGAGGTTCCACAGGGTACATCATAGCGATCTAAATATGGATGTATCCACAGCCACCCGCTTTCATTTCGGCGAACTTGCCATATCGGCCGTTATCAAGATTTCCCTGATTTTTTTCCTTGGTGCTAGCATAGAAGGCGTGTTGATCTTCGAGAGTGCAGTGGTATTGTGCGCCCAGTTTCACCACAGCAGTCTCAAAATACCCGAGTGGTTTGAAATGATATTCTTGATCCTTTTTGTACCCCCTTCCATGCATCGCATTCATCATTCAGTAATCATAAAGGAAAGGGATACCAATTATGGTACCATCTCTTCTCTATGGGATCGGATCCTGGGCACTCTCCTGATGAAGGTGGATCAAGCCAAGATACGCATCGGAGTGGGGGCATACCGAACCCCAAACAAGCTCAACCTACACCATTTGATTCTAATGCCCTTCACCAGGCCAATCAGATAGGGCTAGGGGCTGTAAAAAGACTCTTTTCAGACTGAGGCGCAAGCTACGGGGAATGTCCAGAAATTAATGATAAGGAGCACTAGTTTCAACTTCGTTGACAGAGACGCCTTTACGGACAAGAGTGTAGCCGTGGGGGGCGGACGGATGGTTGTATTTTAAAGGGTGCGAGTCTTACATATCGGGAAATATTATCCCCCCTATCAGGGAGGAATGGAAAACTTCTTAAGGGATCTTCTTCATGCCCTTAAGAGGGATGGTGTTTGTGTCTCTGCCCTGGTCCATCACCACCTCCCGGGAGAGCCCTCTCTGAGCGAAAGGGAAGATGAGATCACTATAGTCAGGGCCCCCATACTGGGACAAGTCCTGTATGCCCCTATCAGCCCTTCTTTCCCGGTTCTCCTCGATCAGCAGATAAGGTCCTTTCGTCCCACCCTCCTCCATTTTCACGTCCCAAATCTCTCGGCCTTCTGGAGTATGTTCATTCCTGAAGCGCGAGCCATCCCCTGGGTGATACATTGGCAGTCAGACGTGGTAGCCTCGAAAGTCGACCGCAGGATGGCTGCGGCATATTGTATCTACAGGCCTTTTGAGTATTATCTCCTGAACCGCGCACGCTCTGTAGTGGTCACATCAAAACGCTACCTGTTTACAAGCAGGGCATTGGCTCCCTTTAGGGCAAAATGCCGTGTGATTCCTCTCGGATTGAACCCTTCACGGTTGCATATGCCCGACGAGAGGGCCATGAGGTGGGCCGAGACAAAATGGGCTCAAGGCGGTGGTACAAGGGTGCTTGCTATCGGCAGGCTGACTTATTACAAGGGGCATGAGGTCCTTATGCGGGCTGTAGCGAGGACCCCTCGTGTGACGGTATTCATTGTTGGGCAAGGGGAGCGGAGGAAATGCCTTGAAGGACTCATCTCTGAACTGGGGCTCAGGGACAGGGTGAAACTCTTGGGTCTCTTAGAGGAATCAAAGCTCCATGCAATGCTTGCAACCTGTGACTGCCTTTGTTTACCATCCATTGAGCGCACCGAGGCGTTCGGGCTAGTCCTCTTGGAGGCAATGCGATACGCCAGGCCTGTAGTGGCAAGTGACGTAACTGGTTCGGGTATCGGTTGGGTGGTAAGTCACGGGAAGACCGGGCTTTTGGTGCACCCAGGGGATCCAGTGGAGCTTGCAAAGGCATTACAGATGATGGGGGAGATGCACGAATTAAGGGAAGTTATGGGCCGGGCTGGAAGGGAGAGATTTGACGAGGTCTTTCAGATTGATCGAATATCCCGAGAGATCGGAGTCATGTATCGAAGCGTTTTGCGGGACTGGGCTTAATGGCAAGTCGACGAAAAATTTGCGGATCAAATGTGATGAATATCGAACTCATCAGCAGCATCAAGAAAGACCAAACTACCTTCTTTCCGTACTCCTCCACTATTCCTCCCGGGGGGATCTCAGTGGGAGGGGTTATACGGAGCCTTCCGCTCATATGGAGAATCAGTAAGATGGCAAGACATGCTGTTACCAGTTTGAATTCGGCTGTCTTATGCACGCGCATCGGTCTGCCGGCATTTGGAGGGAACTTCCGGAACCCATAGGCCAAGAGGAGTCCTGCCACGGCCCCCAGTTCATTAAGGAAGAAGTCGTTGAAGTCCAGGTATTCCCCATAACTCGGGCAAAGGAAAAAATGCTGATTCATCTCGTCCAGAATTCCCATAAATGTCGCCCAGAAGAGGAGGCGCCAAAAGGGAAACAACGTCCTTTGACGGTCCAGGCAGAAGACCATGAGGATGGCAAGAATGGCATATTGAGGATAATGTATGTATTCGGAGGGTGTTACAACGAGTGTCTTGTTCGCAAAATAGACGGCCGTGAGCCAGAGGCTCCAGTAAGAGAGGGTTCTGCCTCGAGACTGGCCATTCTTGACCTGAAAGGCTATGAAGACTGCCATACCCAGGAGTACTACCCGTCCCACCGCTGAAGAGTATTCAGATAGTGTTAGAATCCCCAGGGGGGTAGGCATAGGAGCTATTATGATCTTGGATATCTCAAGGTGAAGGAGACAGGTCGCCAGCCAGTAGCCCAATGTGATCAGGGCCAGGCCCGGGCGGAAGGGCCTGTTATCTTTAGGTGTTGTCTCTTGAGCTTCCTTAGATGGGATTCGAGATGTCATGCGCTTTCACTTGAGGGTACGATCTTGTATCGAAACTCCTTGGTTTTTGATTCGACTTTTTGCGGATAATATAGTATATGAATTTAGGATCTCTCTTAAAATACCTTTTTCAATGATCGTGTCTTTTTCCGGGTGATGATCCTGAAAAGATGAGTTTCTTTTTACAAGAGCAGAGTAATTGTCGGGGTTGCCCCCAAGAGAGAGATCGAGATGCAAGGGATTGGGAATGAAATTGGGTGAACCCTCCACCGACAAACAAGTGGTTGTGCTGATCCCAGCCCTGAACGAGGCGCCCACAATAGGGCGCATTGCCGGGGAGGTCAGGGCAGAGCTTGACTGCGAGGTGGTCGTCATAGATGATGCGAGCACGGACAATACCGCGCAAGAGGCAAGGGCAGCGGGAGCAACCGTGTTGCCTCTGAGGTTGCAGATAGGTGCGTGGGGGGCCATCCGTACGGGCATGTGTTACGCCTTCAAGCACGGGTATGGGGTGGCGGTCACCATGGACGGGGACGGGCAGCACCTTGTAAGCTGCCTCCAATCGGTTATGGCGCCCATTGAATCGAAACAGGCAGATGTGGTCATTGGATCCTGTGTCGAGCGTGGGAGTATGGCGAGAAGGCTTGCCTGGTTTTTCTTGCGTAAGCTAACAAGGCTTGAAGTGAAAGACCTGACATCAGGACTCCGCGCATACAATCGCGCTGCGATCTCTGAACTCGTCACGTCAGATACTACCCTCTTCGACTATCAGGATATTGTGGTGCTGCTTTATCTTCAAAAGAGAGGGCTAAAGATAGCGGAGACTCCTGTGAATATGTGTCCCAGGGCATCAGGACATTCCAGAGTCTTTCACTCATGGGGAGCCGTCTTACGATACCTGGTGGTCACCAGTGTCTTGTGTTTGTCCAGGGCAAAATAGATGAGGGCACGATGAGCATTTCTTATAACTTCACATCCCTGGCCATAGGGATTGCGGTAGCAGTTATTATACTCCTGCTGGTCCGAAAAGACTTGATGCACAGCAGGTATTCCCTATGGTGGCTCCTTATGGCCTTGGCAATTGCCGTATTCGGATGTTTCCCTCGGCTGGTGGATAGGATTGCGTATAAGCTAGGTGTACACTACGGGCCGGTCTTGCTGATCGTGGTGGGAATGGCCCTGATCTTAATCAAGATGCTGACTATGGACGTTGAGCGCTCTGATCAGGAACGAAGGCTTCGTTTACTCACTCAAAGGCTTGCCATCTTAGAAGGCGAAAAAAATGCCAACCCAGAAAAGGAGGAAAAAACCGAGACTTCACTTTAGGACGGATCTGGCTAGGGCCTCCGGGAATTATATAATGGCACGAGTGCAATTTTATTGACACCGTGATTTTCTTGTGTTAAAAAATTAAGTTTTTAAAGAATTAGCTCCTTGTCCTTCAGGCGAGCTTGATGACAAGATACTCCGATCTTAAGCACGCCCTGGGGGACCAAGATCCTGGTAGGAAAAAGGCCGAAAGGAGAAGAATAGAAATATGCGATACTATGAGACCCTTTATATTATCAACCCTGATTTGGCAGATGAGGATTATAGAGAGGTTGTGGCCAAGTTCGCCGGCATTGTTGAAAAGAATAACGGAGTGGTCACAAGGGTACATGAGTGGGGCAAGAAGGCCCTGGCTTATGATGTGAAAAAGCACGACAAAGGCTATTATGTGCTTTTGCGGTACTGCGGGGACTCCGGTATAACGGATGAACTAAAGAGAGACCTGAAACTGGACGACAGGATCCTAAAATACCAGACGATCAAGCTGAGTGACCATGCTGACCCCGAGGCGATTAAGGCCAAGGCAGAGCAACAGGATGGCAGAGTGTTCGCAGGGGAGGCAACCCTGGAGGAAATAAGCCTTGAGGAAGAGGAAGAGGTAGAAAGGGACTTAGAGGTTGAGAATGGCATACAGTAGAGATAAAAACGATAAAAATAGATTTAGAAGGACATATCACAGAAGGAAGATATGCCGATTCTGTGCCGACAACAGCCTTGCGATAGATTACAAGGAGACTAAGATTCTCAGGTATTTCACGACAGAGCGGGGTAAGATCACGCCACGGAGAATTTCAGGCAACTGCGCCAAGCACCAGCGCATGCTAACCATGGCCATCAAGAGGGCCAGAAATATTGCCATGTTGCCATTCACCACCTCCGTCGTGAGGTAATTTAAAGACCCTTAGAATATCTCAGAGGTGCACTTTCTTTGATATTTGGGAATCTTGTCACTCCTAAAATCCCATGAAATTGACAGACTTACTGGGGTGTGTGGGTGGGGCTACCTTTTTTCTCTTAGCCTCCGCATGGATTCCCGTGTTTGGCCCCTTCCTTAGCCTTCTGACCCCGTTACCATTTCTTTATTATTCGACAAAGTTGGGCCTGTATCAAGGTATCAAGCTTGCCGCAGCGGCAATGCTTGCTATCGGGCTCATCACCAGACTTACAGGGTACCCCCAGATAATCCTGTTTGGAGTAGAGTTCAGCCTCTTGGGACTCGCCCTGTCTGAGCTGATGAGGAGAAGGTTCTCTCTAGGTCAGACCATCTTTTTTGCGACTGCATTCATGCTGGTTGTTGGCTGGTGTTTCCTCTTCTTTATTTCACTTTCAAAAAATGTGGGCCCCTTTGAGATGATCTCAGAATATCTCCAGGGCCATTTGAAAGAGACGATCGAGGCCTATGAAGAGACCGGAATCACCAAGGAAAACGCCCTTGAGCTTGAGCAGTATGCAAAGGTCTTCATGGATATCATCTCCAAGATCTATCCGTCCCTCATGATTGTAGGCACTGGATTTGCGGTCTGGCTCAACGTTATCATAGCAAGACCCTTGTTTAGGATAGGACACCTAGAGTATCCAGGCTTTATTTCTATGGACAGATGGCAGACACCGGAGAGTCTGGTGTGGGGAGTGATCGTTTCAGGTTTTGCTTTATTTTTCTCTTCAGGAGGTATAACATTAATTGCGGTCAATGTGCTGATCGTAATAATGGTAGCCTATCTTTTTCACGGGCTGTCTATCGTGTTGTTTTTTCTAAATAAATATAATATTCCCTCATGGATGAGGGTGGGAATCTATTTCTTGATAATAATTCAACAGCTCTTCTTGGTGGTCTTGGCCCTTGCTGGGCTTTTCGATCAGTGGATTGACTTCCGGAAGATCCACAGGAGAGCTCAGGGCTGAGTTTGGCTTCGGAGGAAATAATATGAAAATCATTTTGAGACAGGATGTGGATGAATTGGGCCTGGAGGGAGATGTCGTGAATGTGGCCCAGGGGTATGCTCGTAATTATCTGATCCCCAAGAGTATCGCTGTCGAAGCGAGTGCGCAAAACATGAAGGCCTTTCAATTGCAAAGGAGAAAGATTGAGGCCAAGAGGCTGAAGGCAAGAGAAGACGCTGAAAGGCTAAGGGAAAGGATGGAAGGTGTTGTGATCACCTTTTTGCAGAAGGCAGGTGAAGACGGGAAATTATACGGCTCTGTCACCAGCATGGACATCGCATCAGGGCTTGAAAAGCAGGGCATTGTCGTTGACAGGAGAAAGGTGGTCCTAGAAAGGCCCATAAAGGCCTTGGGGGAGTTCAAGGTTCCGGTCAAGATCTATCCCAAGGTCACAGGCTCGGTAAAGGTGATTGTGGACCCTGAAAAATTAAAAGACGAGTAGGTAGTTGTTGGATGCAGCAGGCCAAGGGAAAAAAGGCCCCTTCCTATTTGAAGGTACCCCCTCAGAACATTGAGGCGGAACAGGCCATACTGGGCGGCATCTTGATGAATAATGACGCCCTAAATCAGGTGATGGATATCTTGTCGCCCGAGGACTTCTACCGCGAGGCAAATATGTCCCTTTTTGAGGGGATGGTCCAATTATATAGTAATGACGAACCAATCGATATCATTACCCTTTCCAGGTATCTTACCAAGAAGAATCTGTTGGAAAAGGTGGGGGGAACAGAGTACTTGGCTTCCCTGGTAGATGCTGTTTCTACCTCTGCAGGAGTCGCTTTCCACGCAGAAATAGTAAAGGGGTTATCCGTAAGAAGGAAGCTGATCAGCCAGTGTTCGGTTATTTCTGAGGCCTGTTTTCGGGATCTGGAAGATACCGAGGATCTCTTGGATATGGCCGAGCAGTCTATCTTTGATATTGCCGAGGAGCAGGTGGCAGAAGGATTTCAGGGCCTGAATGAGGTCATTGCCACCAGTTTTAGGCAGTTGGAGAGTGCGGCCCAGTTCGAGGGATATGTGACAGGTGTACCCACCGGGTTTGATGATTTTGATCGCATTACAACGGGCCTTCAGCCGTCTGACCTGATTATCATTGCCGGCAGGCCTAGTATGGGGAAGACGGCCCTGGCCCTAAATATCGGGTACAATGCAGCCAAGAGAACCAATAAAGGGGTGGCTATCTTCTCTCTTGAGATGTCCAAATCACAGCTGGGGATCAGGTTGCTGGGATTTGATTCTGGTATAAACGCCACCAACCTGAGGACCGGCTTCATAAGGGATCATGAATGGGGACTGCTGACCGAGTCGGCCAATCGCCTGTCAGAGCTGCCGATCTTTATCGATGACAGCTCGGCCATCAGCGTCCTTGAAATGAAGGCCAAATGCAGGAGGCTCAAGAAAAAACACGATCTGGTGCTTGTGATCGTTGATTACCTACAATTGATTCAGGGCCGCAGGTCTGCCGAGTCCCGTCAACTGGAGATATCAGAGATCTCGAGATCTTTGAAGGCCTTGGCGAAGGACCTCAATGTCCCGGTTGTTGCCCTTTCCCAGCTAAACAGAAAGGTGGAAGATCGGCCAAACAAAAAACCGCAGCTGGCAGATCTGAGGGAGAGCGGTGCAATTGAACAGGATGCAGATGTGATCGCCTTTATTTACAGGGACGAGGTATACCACCCCGATTCGACGGAAAACCGCAATATTGCCGACATCAATGTGGCAAAGCAGAGAAATGGACCTACCGGAGGCCTGAAGCTGACCTTTCAGAAGGAGCTTACGCGGTTTAGAAATTACACTGAACAGGATATTACCGTGTAAAGAGTGGTCGGTTGCTAGTGGTCAGTGATTAGGACCCTGATGCCGGCCAACCGTAAGGCGGATAAGGGCGTAACTATCGACAAGGTATATGGCAAGACCGGTGGCCTGAAGGCCAGCCAGCAGAAGCGACTTCAGAATCTTTACCGTCGCAGAATACCCCCCCGTGAAATCATTTCCCACGAATTGACCCGCCAGATCTCCTCTATTTCCCACGAGATGAACAGACAGGTGGCCTTGTTGATGACCCGCAAGGGTCATGTCGAATATGTGATTGTTGGTGACAATAGGCATATATGGATCCCTGACCTGAGCGGCTTCAGGCTGGGGGCAGGCCGTCTCAAGGGCCTTCGATGTATCCACACCCACCTGAATGGGGAACCCCTCTCTGAAGAAGACGTATCTGACCTGGTTTTGCTGGGTCTGGACCTCATGGTGTGCGTACAGGTGGATGAAGAGGGGATACCAGGGTCCATCTCATATGTCAATATCCTGCCGACAAACAGTAAGGGAAAGGGGTGGGACTTAGGTCAGGTCAATGACATCGGGCAATTGGATATCGATTTTCAGGAGATGATCCGTTCCCTGGAAGAAGAGCTTGGAAGGACTCATGTTGGACGCCCCTTGGAAAGAAAGGAGAAGGCCCTACTGGTGGGGGTGACACCGGATTCACGACGACAAGAAGAGGAGTTTCTGGATGAACTTGAGGCCCTGGCCCTTTCTGATGACATAGAGGTGGCTGGGAGGGTAGTCCAGCGGATCAAGAAGGCCGATCCTCGGTTCTTGATGGGGAAGGGAAAACTAAGTGAACTGGTCCTGCGGTGCCTTCAGGCCGGTTCAAAGCTTTTGATCTTCAATAACGAGTTGACGGCTGCCCAGGTAAAGAGCCTGGCTGATTTTACCGAGCTAAAGATCATAGACAGGAGTCAGCTCATTTTGGACATATTCGCCAGGCGCGCAGTGACGAGAGAGGGAAAGATCCAGGTGGAGCTTGCCCAGTTGAAGTACCTGCTGCCCAGGCTTGCAACCAAGAATACCGCCATGTCTCGACTGACGGGAGGAATAGGAGGAAGGGGTCCTGGTGAGACCAAGTTGGAGATCAACAGGCGGAGGGTCAGGGAGAGGATCGCAAGATTGAACAGCGAGCTCAGGGAGATCAAACTGCAGAGGGAGGAAAGGAGGCGCCAGCGGGGGGCGAATAGGTTACCGGTGATCTCCATCGTGGGGTACACCAACGCAGGAAAATCTACTTTATTGAACAGTTTGACCCATAGCCATGTGAGCGTCCGGGATCGCCTTTTTGAAACGCTCGATCCCAGCAGTCGGCGCCTGAGGTTCCCTAGGGAGCGGGAGGCGATTATTACTGACACCGTCGGGTTTATCAGAAATCTTCCCAAGAGCCTCATGGAGGCCTTTGCGGCAACGCTCGAAGAGCTTCATGAGGCGGACCTGTTGCTGCACGTAATTGATGCCTCCAGCCCCCGAATGGAAGACGAGATCAAGGTCGTTGAACAGGTCTTGATGGACTTAGATCTTAGGGGGATCCCCACCCTTTTAGTCCTCAATAAGGCAGATCTTATTGGTACTGAGAAGGCCAAGGCCCTGTCAAAAAAAAACGGGAGGGATTGCCCTATCTGCAATTACCCCCCCAAGTCTCTATCCGTTGACAGAGAGGATCCAGGCCCTTATACAGCCCCGCTTTTCCACCCAGCAGACTTGAATTTTTTCCCATCCCTGGCAATAACGAGGCATTCGCACCCGGGAAGGCTGTTTATGAATATGGTCCCCTGGGCGGGATCCATGACAAATACGCTCGTAGAAAGGGCATCTGCGGCCATAGTATTGTCTGCTATGACAGAGACGCTGGTGCTTGCCTCCGGCGACCGGCCGGTTGAGGGGTTTACGATGTGGTGAAACATCTTCTCCCGATCAAAATAGACCTCGTAATTACCTGATGTTGCAATGGCCCCGTCAGACATGTTTATAATATCGGGATACCTTTTTTCCTTTTTGGGGTCCTGGATGGCGATGACCCAGGGTTTCCTGTCCTGTCTGAGGCCCCTGGCCCTGATGTCACCACCGGCATTAATCAGGTGATTCTTGATGTTACGGCTCACAAGGACCTCGGAGGCCTTGTCGACAATATAGCCCTTGGCAATGCCGTCCAAGGTGATCCCCATACCTGGTTTCTTAAACCGCAGGGTACGGCCGTTCAGTTCAATCATGTCAGAACCCACCAGCCCCAGGACCTTATTCAGTTCTGTTTCAGCCGGGCGGATGTCCTTTCCCGATGCGAACTTTTCCCTGAAGAGATCTACTACGGGCTTGACCGATATATCAAAACATCTGCCGCTAATCCGGTAATAGTCCAATCCGGTCGCCACCACATGGACCACTTCAGGGGGAACATCAACAAGGACCCCTTCCCTGTTCAGCTGGGCGACTGCGGTTGTTTCATCAAAGCGGCTCATGGCTCGGGTCAGACGGTCGATCTCCTCAAAGGCCAGTCCCATAGCCTCCTCTGCCTCGTCTTGTGACGGGTGAATTAGGGTCATAGAGACAAAGGTCCCCATCGCCAACCGGGTCTTTGAAACCTTATACAATTTCCGATTGAATCGGACCGCCTCTGCCGCAGAGGGAATGATACCACCGGTCGCAAGGCCCAAGCCCAGAAGTCCCGAGAGTCTCAAGAACGCCCGTCGGTTCATACTCCAAAGCTTATCAGTTGCAGGGTTCATTATTTTCATTATATTCCTCCTTGAATAGCTTGCGTTATTTGTGACTATGCTGCCGTTTGAATGTTCTGCTCTGCCTCTTGAGGCGCCCGGTAATGCCTGAAGATATCCCTGGGGCACTTCTCCGCGCATATCTCTTCACATTGGGGGCCATAGTCCATACATTTCTGATGGTCAATCTTTACCAGGTTATCCTCCAGGGCTATGGCCTCTGCAGGGCATGATTTGACGCACATCTTACAGGCGATACAGCCGACCTCACAGGTCTGCTTGACCGCCTTGCCCGTATCCCGGGTACTGCAAGGGACCCAAACCCTGGCCTTTAGAGGCATAAGCTCAATGATGCCCTTGGGACAGGTACGGACGCAGGTCCCGCAGCCCACACAGAGCCTGGTATCCACCAAAGGAAAGTCCTCCACCATGGTAATGGCATCAAAGGGGCAGGCCTTGGCACAGTCGCCCAGTCCTACGCAGGCATACCGGCAGGCTGCAGGTCCCCCGAAGGCCAGGTTGGCAGCCGTGCATGTACCATACCCGATGTAGGCCAGCTTTTTCTGGACCTTCCCCTCTACCCTTGAGCAGCGGATAGCAGCGATCAGATTCTCCACTGCGGCCATCTTCTTGCCCGATATCTCTGCCACCATCCCGGCAACCTCAGCCTTTCCCGGAAAACAGAGGTTGGGAGGGACATCAGGTTCATTGATTACCGCTTCGGCATATGCTTCACATCCAGGGAAGCCGCATCCACCTCACTGGGCCCCTGCCAGGACTTCCAGGACTTCTTCCACCTTTGGGTTGGCCTCAACGGCAAATTTGTTCGCTGCCAGGGCAAGTCCGATCCCGAAAAAGAGACCGATACAGCCGAGCACCGCCAGGCCACCCAGGGCCAGTTTTATCAACGTCGGGTCCATCAATACTCCTTAGTCACTCCTAAAAGAGAGACATACCTGAAAAGCCCAAGAAGGCGAGGGCGAAGAGACCTGCAACCACAAAGGCGACGGGAAGCCCCCTGTATGTAAGGGGGACATTGGCCAGTTCAAGCCTCTCCCTCACAGAGGACATCAAAAACAGGGCGATCAGGAACCCTGCTCCCGCTCCGAAGGCCAGCATCAGGCTTTCCAGGGCATTGTATTCATTGTCTGCCAGCATCAAGGGTACCGCAATAATGATACAGTTGGCAATCACCAGCACGAGGTAAACCCCGAATGCCTTAAAGAGCATGGGATTGACCTTTCTCAAGATCGTATCCACCGCCTGGACCGAAAGAGAGACCAGACCAATAAATACAACTATCTGCAAGAAATCGAGTCTATAGGGCTTCAGGATGAACTGGTAGAGGAACCAGGCCATCATGGCGCTGAAGACGATGACGATGGTGAAGGTGATACCCATTCCAACGGCCGTGGACTTTTTCTTAGAGGTCCCGAAGAAGACACACAGCCCCAAATATTTGGTAAAAACAAAGTTGTTGATTATCATGGCGCCAATCAGAATGGAGAAGAGGTATCCCACATAGAGTTTCTTTACACCCAAAAGGGCGGTGCCCAACGACCTGCCATCGGACCTGATTTCACTGATCTTAAGAATGTGGGGTTGATCCTGATTAAGATCCCCTTCAAAGGTCAGGGTTACGGTGGTTCTGTCGGGGCTAAGGCTTGCCTGAGTGATTTTCAACAGTATATCAGGGTCCTGTTTTTCATAGACCTGGTAATTGGCCATGTCTTTGGCCCAATCCGCTTCAACAGGGCCTGCAAAGAAAATAACGATGCGGTTTGAATCCTTGAAGGCCGTCTTCTTTACAAAGCGATGTCCCTGCTCGCAGCCGCCCAGCAAGAGAAGGCCCAGCATGAGCAGCGCGGCCAGAGAAAGATGTCCCAGTCTCATAATTTTCATGATCCCTTAACCCTTCTTTTTCCGGTTATATACCAGTTCCACATAATTGAACATCGCCATCATGATTCCAACGCAGAAGAAACCGGCAGCCGGGAGCACGAAGAAAAGGAGTGGCCGGAACCCAAGAACATCATAGCCGAAAATTGTTCCCATCCCCAATAGCTCTCTAACAAGGCCGAGCGACATCATTCCGAACATGAAACCGAGTCCCATACCCAGGCCGTCCCAAAAAGAGGACTTGAGCGAGTTCTTGCAGGCGAACATCTCTAAGCGCATGGTGATTATGGCAAAGGCCACTATAAGTTTTACAAAGATGCCCATTTGTTTATAGGCCACCGGCACGTATGCGGCCAGGACCAGGTCAATAACCGTCACCCAAGTTGCAATTGTCAGGGTATAAGTGGGAATCCGGATACGTGGGTTTATGTGGTCTTTGATCGCAGCGATGGTGCAGCTGGAAAAGACCTGCACAAAAAGCACGGCGATACCGAGCAGGAGGCCGTTCATTACGGTAGTGCTGATTCCCACGGCCGGGCACATGGAAAGGGCCAGACGAAAGATGGGGTTTTCATTCAATATCCCATCAAGAAAGAGCCGGGAATTTGTCTTTGTGGTGGCAGGCAATCTCTTCCTCCTCCCTAAAAGGCCACTGGAATATGCTGGCGTTCAATTATATTACCCAATAGGTTGATCCGGTAAGCAAATTTCTTGATCATGTTTTTTACGCCCTCGGTTACGGATTTGCTGGATATGGTTGCGCCGGTCAGGGCATATATATCTTTGTCCATATATATGCTTCTTATGGTATCCACTTCCCCTTTTGGGATTGGTTCTCCTTTATCCGGCTCCAGATATCTCTTATATTCCTCCGGCAAGGGTTCTTTGATAACCGTGAGCTCCTTGATCTTCTGAAAGGACTTACCCTTGAACTGATTCTTGAAATAGCCCTGCTCGATCTCTGCCCCCAGCCCCGGGTCTTCTTCATGTTCTGTGATATCCAGCCCTAAGATAGTGAAGGAGGGGTCAAGGGCCAGCATCACATGGATAAAGGTCTTGAACCCTGGGAACTCACCCGGGAGAAGATAGGCAAGGCGCCTGTCTCCCAGCTTTGCAATCACTGTGGAATCAGCATAGATAAATCTCTTTGGCGGTTTTAGCACGGATTCCAACGCAGATTTCCGCTCACTGGGCTCTGAGGCGCCTTCCGGCGTGATGTCCAGGCTGAATCGGCCAACAAACTGCCCGGCTAAATCAATGACCACCAGCTCATAGGCTGCCTTGCCCCCGGCTGCTACCGGTAGCATATATCCCAGGGTCTTTGTCTCGCCGTCCTCAATGATATAGCGATAGATGTTATAGAACTCGAGGTCGGAAGGGGCAGGATTGGCCTTACCATATCCCAGCAACCCGAGCATGGTCTCCTGGATATTGAGGTGCTCGTTGTGCCTCTTTGCCTTGTCGGTGATGGTGTTGACAGCCCCCATTACCAGGGCAGCAATCAGACACGAGATGGTGAGGGCGACTGTTATCCGAAAGATTTCTCTCATTTCACAGCACCTTTTTCCGGGGCAAAGCGCCTGGGACCAAACCAACCCTCCAGGGCCGGGGCGACGGGGTTCATGAGCAAAATAGCATAGCAGATCCCTTCGGGATACCCCCCCTTTAATCGTATGAGGACAGTAAGGGCGCCAATACATGTCCCGAAAATGAGCTTTCCTATCGGCTGGCTCGGAGAGGTTACATAGTCAGTGGCCATAAAGAACGCCCCCAGCATTACACCCCCTGAGAGAACGGCCAGGAGGGGATTGCCGGTAAACAAATTCTCGCCGCCAAATACCCAGGTAAGGACCCCAATGGTTACGATGATGGATGCCGGGGTATGCCAGGTGATGTATCTCTTATAGAGGAGATAGAGGCCCCCGAGTAAGATGAGGAGAGCAGAGGTTTCACCAATACACCCTGGCCTCCAGCCTATGAAGAAATCGCCGTAAATGGTTGACATGGCCCCAAACTTCTCGATCACGGCCTGAATACCGTAGTGCTTCAGCACATAGAGCGGCGTTGCCGTTGAAATTGCGTCCAGCCCTGGCCCCATGTATTTAAAGACAGAGGCGTCTCGAATGGGGGGAAGCCAGGCCGAGGTCATGGCAACGGGAAATGTGGCAACGAGAAAGGCCCTCCCGATAAGGGCAGGGTTGAATATATTAAACCCCAGTCCGCCCAGGAGGTGTTTGGCTATGTATAGGGCCATGACAGCCCCCAGAATAGGGAGCCAATAGGGGACGCCCGGTGGAATGATGTAGGCCAAGAGGAGCCCTGTAATGACGGCACTTCCGTCTCTAATTGTGATGGGGCGATGGAAGACCTTTTGGCTAACGGCCTCTGTGGCCACACAGGCCCCCACACTTACCAATGTGATAATGAGAGTCTGGAAGCCAAAGATAAAGACAGAGAGTATAAGAGGGGGGAGGAGGCAGCCCACAACGGTCCACATGATCCGTTCCACCGACTCTCCACTCTTTATATGGGGCGAGACAGAGACCGTCCATAAACGGCTTTCGGTTACAGAAAGGGCGCTATTTTTTGCTTGTTCTTCGATGGCGTCAACCCTCCGTAGTGCTATTTCTTGGCCTTCATCTTGGCAAGCCGAATGAACTGCACCAGGGGCCGTTTGGCCGGACAGGCGTATGCGCAACAGCCGCACTCAAAGCACTCAAACAGCCCGAACCTTGATGTCTCCCCGGCACGTCCAGCCTCCACATAGATCCCTATTTCATTGGGGGATAGTCCCATAGGACAGGCATCCATACACCAACCGCAACGGATACACTGACCATAGGGACGGGTATCGATTTCATCACCAGTCAAGAAAATGACCCCGGACGTGGTCTTGGTGATGGGGATGTCAAGTGTGGGGATGGCAAACCCCATCATCGGACCCCCCATGACCACCTTGACCAGATCAGGCCTTGTCCCGCCCAGGAACGATACGATATCCCTCAGCATGGTCCCTACCCGCACCAGCAGGTTGGCAGGCCTCTCTATGCCGCGGCCGGATATGGTGACAACCTTTTCGTACAAGGGCTTTTCGAGAACCACTGCCTCATACACGGCCCGAACAGTACCTACATTCTGGACGATTACCCCCACGTCGAATGGGAGCCCGAAACCAGGGACCCTCTTTCCGGTGATGCTTTTTATGAGCTGCTTTTCTGATCCTTGCGGGTACTTGATCTTCAGTGGTTCTACGGATATCCGGAGGCCATTGGAGGAGGCCTCTCGGGAGACCTTTTTCATTTCCTCTATGGCATCAGTCTTGTTTACCTCTATTCCTATGCGGCATTCCCGTATGCCGAGGATAGTCAGGATGATTTTCGCCCCTTCGATGATCTCATCAGGATGTTCAAGCATCAGGCGATGGTCGGTGGTGAGATAGGGTTCGCACTCCGCCCCATTCAGGATCAGGGTATCCACCTTGGCCTCGGGTGGTGGAGAAAGCTTTACATGGGTGGGAAAACCTGCCCCCCCAACTCCGACGATTCCGCCGCTTTTGATCCTCCCAAGGAGTTCCTGCCTTGAAAGGTCCTTCCAGTTACAGTGGGTACTCTTTCTTGGCCCGGCCTCTGGGTCGGTCTGGATAACAATGGATGGGGAACTGACCGATACGGGGTGTGCAGAGGTAGTGATGGCGGTTATCTTACCTGAAACGCTCGCATGGATACAGGCCCCGAGCCCCGCCTTTACCTCCCCGATTAGATCACCTTCCGCGACCTGATCCTTTTTCTTGACCAAAGGTTCACATGGTGCGCCGAAGTGCTGGCTCAGGAGGATTTCGACCTCTTCAGGGATAGGGAGCGTTTCAATGGGCAGGTGTTCGGTAAGACCCTTTGATTCAGGGGGATGGACTCCGCCCTTCGGAAATGTCAGCATGGGTTTGCTCATTTCTTGGATTAAAACTGGGGACTGTATTGAAGGGTCTGTTTAGGCTTGGGCCAGTAAATAATAAAATATGTTCGATTATTGTCAAGAGATTTCTCTAAATAATTCTCTCGCGCGAATAACATCTTTACCAATCTGTTCGGCAAGCTCCTTTGGGGATTCAAAGGTCTTTTCATCCCTCAACCGCTCGATAAAGTCTACCCTGATGGTCTTGCCAAGGAGGTCCCGTGAGAAGTCAAGGATGTGGGTCTCAACTGAAAAGGCCCCCTCTCCAAAGGTAGGGTTATACCCGATATTGGTAAGGCCGTAATAGGTTTGATCATCAATATGGGCCATGACGGCATAGACCCCCACCCTCGGTGTCAGTTCGTCAATCAGTTCCAGATTGGCAGTGGAGAAACCTAGTAGCCTGTCTCCCCTGTTCTTCCCCCTGACAACGGTTCCACTTATCTGGTAGTTCCTTCCCAATAGCTTCTTTGCCTCTGAGAGGTTTCCCTCCTGAACCAGTTTCCTGATGGAGGTGCTGGATACCAGGGTGCTGTCGATACGAACCGGATCAACGACATGTACCGCGAACCCCAGCTGTTTTCCCATCTCTTTCAAGAGCTCAATGTTACCCTGTCGGCCCCGTCCGAAGGTATAATCGTAACCTACCACGATCTCTCTGGCCCCGATCTTGTCAACTAAGATATCCTTGACAAAGTCCCTTGCAGAGATGGCAGAAAACTCCCTGGTAAATGGGATGCAAAAGATTACATCAACGCCTGTGTCTTGTATCAGTCTCAGTTTTTGCTGGGTTGGGGTGATCAGCGGGGGACCATTCCCTTCCTTCACCACCCTTATAGGATGAGGCTCGAAGGTCATGACAGCCGATTGACCCCCAATGCTCTTGGCGCGCTCCTTTACCTTATCAAAGAGGGTCAGATGGCCTCTGTGCATTCCGTCAAAGTTGCCAATGGTCAAGACAGGGTTTGTAAGCGGCTCGACCAGTTGATCTAAATCAGAGATAAAAATCATATGGCAATCACTACTCCCAATCCTCTCCAAGAACTACTTTATGAAAAATCCCGTAATCTCCATTAGTTCCAGGCCGTTCGAACGGTATGAGATGATAATCTTGGACAAACTGATCTTCTTTATTGACAATCTTGGTTTGCTAATATAATCTCTCATATCAAATAGATCAACCCCATTTCCCGGCCGAAGTGGCGGAACTGGTAGACGCGCTAGGTTCAGGGTCTAGTGGGCGCACGCCTGTGGGGGTTCGAGTCCCCCCTTCGGCACCATGATTACAGGGGGTTAGCCAATCGCTGAAGCTAACCCCTTTTTTTGTTGGAGGTCGTGGATAGGGGTGGCGTCAAGGTTATCTCGTTAGCGACGTCATCTGGGATGATGATAAAATATCATGGGCGCCGGGAAATCCCTCTGAGCCTATCTGTAAATTGAGCCAACCTAACATTTTTCTTAATATTTTTGTCAGTTTTTACTTGACAAATGTTTTTTTTCTATCTACAAGTGTCATAAAGTGGTGCAATATCCCATAAAGTGTCACAAAAGGGCTAATGTTTAGAGGACGCTCAAGGCATACGCTGGATAGTAAAGGCCGTTTGGCCATCCCGGCGAGGTTCAGGGAAGTGCTGGATCTGAAGCCCGATGATTGCCTGGTGGTCACCAATCATGACGCCTGTCTGTGGGCATTTGCAAGGGAGGACTGGAAGGTGATAGAGGAAAAGGCGGCCAACCTCCCGATGTTCAATCCGGCCGCCAGCAATTATCTCAGATATTTCATCTCAGGTGCAGTGGAATGTCAAATTAAGCAGGGACGAATAACGCTCCCCCTCGACTTGAGAGAGATTGCAGGATTGAAAAAAGAGGTGGTGCTTGTAGGAGAACTGAAGAGGTTTGAGATCTGGGAAAAGGACAGGTGGGAGGAAGAGTTTCGGAGGGCAAAGGAGAGTTTTCCGGATGTTAGCCGGTCCCTTTCAGAATTAGGGATCTAGAAGGCTCAAGATTGGAATATCCTCACAAACCGGTCCTTGTGGACGAGGTCGTTAGGTATCTGGTCACAATCCCGGATGGCACATATGTAGATGGGACCGTCGGTACAGGTGGGCACAGCCTGGCCGTGGGAATGACTTTGGTCGGCAAGGGCCGTTTAATATGCCTGGACGTGGACCCAGATGCCGTCAGGATGTCGAGTCGCAGGCTGGCCATCCTGGGCAAAGGGGCCTTTGTCACCAAAGCAAGTTTTTCTGAGCTGGATGAGATACTTAATGACCTGGGAGTCAAGGGGGTTGAGGGTGTCTTGCTAGACCTGGGGATATCCTCTTACCAGCTTGAGAGGTCGGGCAGGGGTTTCAGCTTTCGCAGAGAGGAGCCTCTCGATATGCGAATGGATCCCGAAAAAGGGCAGACGGCATACCATCTTGTAAACACCCTTCCTGAAAGAGAGCTCGAGGCCATACTAAAAGATTATGGTGAGGAAAGGAGGGCCAAATCAATCGTTAGGGCCGTAGTAAAGGCACGGACAAGCAAACCCATCGAGACCTCTCTGCAGTTAGCGGGGCTGATTGAAACGGTATTTCCTCAGTCATTTCGGTCTAGGGCCAAACATCCCGCTACCAGAACATTTCAGGCCCTTAGGATTGCCGTCAACAAAGAGTTACAAAATCTGAAGACATTCCTGAATACAATCCCGGATATATTGGTAAAAGGTGGGAGGTTAGTTGTCCTTTCCTACCATTCCCTTGAAGACAGACTCGTCAAACAGACCATGGTTAATTGGGAGCAGAGATGTATATGCCCTCCTGATTTTCCCGATTGTGTATGCGGAAAGGTTCCCCTGTTTAGGCGTCTTTTCAAAAGAGGGCTCAGAGCAAGCCCAGGTGAAATCGAGCAGAACCCAAGGGCTCGCAGCGCCGTACTAAGAGCTGCAGAAAGGATTTAGCCATGACTAGGCGGGAAAGGGTCTCAATTATGGTAAGGTCGCGAAATGGAAAGACCGGGGTAAAGGTCATTAATTCGCGGCCCAAAAAGCCCCGGTTTTATGTAACCCGAAGGCAGATTTTTTTGATCATCTTTATGCTCTTTTTGTTCATGGGGAGCAGCATCGGATATGTCTGGTCAAATTTTCAAAGTACCAGGATAGGTTATGACCTGAGCCAGTTGAAAAGGGATGAGATGAAACTGAGAGAGGAGAACCGGAGGCTAAGACTGGAACTGGCAGTACTGAAATCGCCCGAAAGACTGGAGGCTCAGGCAATTGGGAAATTTGGCCTGAAGCAGCCCACTCCTGAACAGATAATTGTCCTGAAATGAAGGTCGAGGACAAAAGGTGGATCCGATTTCGCATCTGGGTGGTAGCCATTTTCTTTCTGCTTGGCTTCGGAACTCTATTAGTTAGGGCCTACCAGTTACAAGTCCTTGAGAGTGATCGCCTAAAGGCGATAGCGCGTGCAAGCTACATTGGGAAGACCAAACTTCCTCCCAAGCGGGGTACAATATACGATCGCGAGGGTCACGAGTTGGCCCTGAGCATTGAGGTAGGATCGATCTTTTCTCACCCCAAACAGATCAAGGAAAAGGCCAAGACGGCCAGAGACCTATCCAGGATCTTGGGAGAGAGCCGGGAGAAAATCCTTTCTCTATTAGAGAATAATCGTAGCTTTTGCTGGATTAAGAGAAGGATTCCCCCTGATGTGGCAAAAAAGGTTATGGCACTGGACCTAGTGGGCGTGGGTGTAGTTACGGAGACCAGACGCTACTACCCCGGTCGCGAGATTGCAAGCCATCTGATCGGGTTTGCTGGCAGTGATAATCAGGGGCTGGAAGGCGTTGAAAAGCGGTATGACAGTTATCTGCAAGGACCTGAATACAGTCTGGTCCACATGCGCGATGCCCTGGGTAAACCATTCGCTATCACGAGGCCAATCCCTTCTGACCACGGGGTCCACGATCTGGTCCTCACCATCGACAGGGACATACAGTACAAGGCACAGCAGGCCCTCAAGTCCGCGGTCAACAAGGCACAGGCCAAGGGCGGCCATTGTCTGGTGGTAGATCCGGTGACAGGCGAGATACTGGCTATGGCAGTAGTTCCCGAATTTAATCCAAACGTCTTTTCCGAATATAGACCGGCTCAATGGAGAAACAGGACCATTACAGACTGCTATGAGCCGGGCTCTACAATAAAGGCCTTTCTCTTGGCCGCAGGCCTGGAAGAATCGGCGGTCACACCCGGTACTAAGTTTGACTGTGAACAGGGGAAATTTAGGATTGGCAACGATATTGTACATGACACCCACGAACACGGCATTCTTAGTGTGTCGGATATCGTTGTGCGCTCCAGCAACATCGGTGCAATAAAGATTGGCCAAAGGCTCGGATACGAAAGGTTTACAGAGTACCTTAAGAAATTAGGCTTTGGCAGCAAGACGGGCATCGATTTGCTGGGAGAAAGGGAGGGGTTTGTCAGAGCGGTCGAAGATGCGAGGGCCATAGATCAGGCTACCATATTTTTCGGTCAGGGTATGACCACCACCTCGTTGCAACTTGCCATGGCCATGGGGGCCATTGCAAATGGGGGAAAATTAATGCGGCCCTATGTTGTGAAATCCATAGTGGATAGATCAACGGGCAAGGTTGGAGCGAAATGCCCAAGGGTGGTGAGGAGGGTGTTTTCTTTGAAGACAACCAACGAGGTCACAAGGATCTTAGAAGGTGTGGTTGGCCGGGAGGGAACTGCCCCAAAAGCAGCGATCGAGGGTTTCAGGGCTGCCGGCAAGACCGGTACCTCCCAGAAGGTGGACCCGCAGACAAAGACCTACTCCAGAACAAAATTTGTGGCCGCCTTTGTGGGGTTTGTTCCCATTGAAAAACCCGAACTCGTCATATTGGTCGTCATAGATGAACCCAAGGGCATAGCCTACGGAGGCATAGTGGCTGGGCCTGTATTCGAGCAGGTGGGAAGGTGGGCGCTAAATCACCTCAGGATCAATCCCAGCAGGGGTCTATCTTCCTTTGCCAGCGCCAGTCCGGCTATATCGGATGAGAGAAGTGCCCGCCTGCGTACGAGCCAGCAGGAGGCCGCGGGAAGCGTAACCCTCTTGAGGCCCAAAGGGGTGGCAGGAGGCGCAAAAGGAGAAATGGGGCCTGGCAGTACCGATGCGTCCCTTGCCGTGCATCATATCGCACTGGAATTGAAAGAGCAATCGCTCCCGGACTTCAGTGGCCTTGGTATGAGGGAGGTGCTCAAGAGGGCAAGGGCGTTAGACTTTAAGGTTCATCTGGAGGGGACAGGGCTGGCTGTAAAACAGGATCCCGGTGCTGGGACTCCCCTCCGAGAGGTTAGCTCGGTGAGGGTTAGTTTCATGCCTCCCAAGTAGGGCCTTGCTACCTAATTGAGGCTGAGAATAGGGCCTGCCCTGGCCGAAATAATTTAGATCGTACAAGTCTGAACTAAGTCAGGGCTAGGCCAGGGAGTGTCCTTGAAACATACAGATAAGGTCAGGAAACACCTGGGAGAATTGTTGGAGGGGATGGAACTCCTCCATCTCTCCGGTGACCCAGGAGTAGAGGTAGAAGGCCTGGAATATGACTCCAGGCGAGTAAGGATGGGTTCTCTATTTGTGGCCCTGAGGGGCCAGCATCAGGATGGCCATGATTTCATCAGGGAGGCTATTCAGAGGGGGGCGGTAGCGGTTGTTGCAGAAGCTGCTTGGGGGGGCAAAGAATCAAAGAGAGATGTGGCAATGGTACAGGTCAAGGACTCCCGGGAGGCCCTCTCCTGGATTGCCGTGAGGTTTTATAACAGGCCTTTCCAGGACATGAAATTGATAGGAATTACGGGCACCAACGGGAAGACCACCACGAGCTATATCCTCGAATCCATACTCCTGGCCTCAGGGGCGAGACCGGGTGTTATAGGGACCATAAATTACAGGCTGGGCGGAGAGAGCTGGGATGCCCCCGTAACTACCCCCGAGTCACTGGATCTGATGCGGATATTGCGCAGAATGGCAGATTTGGGTGCAACCCATGTTGTTATGGAGGTCTCATCCCACGCCCTGGACCAGGGAAGGGTCAGAGACTGTCCCTTTCGAGTGGGTGTCTTTACCAATATCTCCAGGGACCATCTGGATTACCACCAGTCCATGGAATCATACTTCGGTGCCAAGGCCCTCCTTTTTCGCAGTCTGGGAGACAAGGGCAATATGGATTTAGCAAGGGGAGTCATTAATGCGGACGACCCGAAGGGAGGAGAGCTGATAAAACAGACGCAGGTCCCTGTGGTTACATACGGTATGGGGATGGATTGCGATTTCAAGGCCATCCAGGTTCAGGGGGGCATGGGAGGCCTGAGCGCCAGGCTGATAACCCCTTCTGGTGAGACAGATATACGATCCCCGCTAGTCGGTGAATTCAACATCTACAATATCCTGGCCGCTTCTGCCGCGGCCTCTTGTCTGGGCATTGATCTCAGTGCTATTGGCTCCGGGGTCGCGCTTTTAGAGAAGGTACCTGGCCGCCTGGAATTGGTCGAGAACAGTCGCTCATTGTCAATTGTTGTGGATTATGCCCACACGCCGGATGCCCTTCTAAAGGCATTGAAGGCCTTGAGACCCCTTGCAAAGGGACGGCTGATTACCGTCTTTGGATGTGGCGGTGATCGGGACAAGGGGAAAAGGAGCCAGATGGGCCTAGTTGCCGGGGAAAATAGCGACTTGGTCTTTATTACCTCAGACAACCCAAGAACAGAAGACCCGGCGGCCATTGCGAAGGAGATTGAAGAGGGGGTAAGGGGAGCAGGTCTCGAAATACTCACGGGGGATCCAGGTTCGGGACTGGGAGGCCCCGGTTATCACCTTGACCTTGATCGCAGAAATGCCATTCGCAAAGCAATCGGGGCAGCGAATGAAGGCGACCTTATCTTGATTGCAGGAAAGGGTCACGAGGATTACCAGATCATCGGCACCGAGAAAAGGCCTTTTGATGATCGGAGGATAGCGGCAGAGGTCGTCTTGGAGAGGGGAAGTGGCGGCCTCGTGGGGTGAAATAACGGTAAGGGAGATCCTCATCCCCACAGAAGGCATCCTTGTCTCGGGAGAAGGGCAGGTTCGGCTAAAAGGGCTCAGCACTGATTCAAGAAAGATAAAACCAGGTGAGCTCTTCTTGGCCCTTAAAGGGGAGCGGTTTGACGGCCACGATTTTATAGGTCAGGCCCTCCGGCTGGATGCCGCAGGGGCCATGGTTGAAAAGGGCTGGTGGGAGAGGCAGGAAAGACAAAAAGAGATTAGAAAATCCCTTCTTCCTAGGCAGGTTGTGATAGCCGTTGAGGACACCCTGGGTGCCCTTGGTGATCTGGCAGGATGGTGGAGGCATCAGCACAAGGCGAGGGTTGTAGCAGTCACCGGCAGCGCCGGTAAGACTACGACAAAGGAGATGACGGCCAAGGTGCTGGGCCTTGGCGGTCGGACTCTTAAGAATCCTGGAAACCTCAACAACCTTATTGGATTGCCCCTGACGCTAATGCAACTGGAGGAGGGACACAAAAACGCGGTCTTGGAAATGGGCATGAATCGCCCTGGGGAGATCTCGAGGCTCAGTGAAATCACAGATCCGGATGTTGGGGTGATTACAAATGTGGGGATGGCCCATCTGGAAGGGCTAGGAGACTTGGAAGGAGTGGCCAGGGCAAAGGTGGAGTTAGTGGAAAAGATCTCTCCTGAAGGCATGGTGGTAATAAATGGTGATGATGAACTTCTGTTGAGGACGGCTGCACCATACCAAAAAGAGCTGGTGACCTTTGGCATAGGGAGGAAAAACACCCTCTGGGCAGGCAGGATTCAGAACCTGGGCAGAGAAGGGGTCTCCTTTGATCTCCACTACCAGGGGGAATCTTGTGCCGTGATCCTGAAGGTCCCTGGCCTTCAAAACGTATCCAATGCGCTTGCGGCGGCTGGGGCTTCAGTGTGCCTAAAGGAACCGATGGAACACATAGCCAAAGGCCTAGGAGAGTTTTCAGGTATAAAGGGGCGGTTCATGGTGAATTCTCTACCTGGAGGCATAATTTTGATAGATGATACCTATAATGCCAATCCCATGTCACTGGAGGCAACTCTGGGGTCTGTTGAGACCATGGCCGAAGGAGGTGGAAGGATCATCGTGGGCCTGGGAGAGATGTTAGAACTGGGAGGTGCAGCGGCCTCCGCTCACTACGATGCGGGCCGCAAGGTGGCGCAACATGGCGCCTACCGTCTTCTGGCAATGGGGGAACATGGGCCTGAGATGATAGCGGGGGCCATTGACTACGGAATGACATTAGGTCAGGCAGAGGAGGTAAAGAGCCACGCTGAAATGGCGGGAAAGATCAGAGAGGATATGAGAGAAGGCGATCTGGTCTTGCTAAAGGGCTCCCGCAGGATGGCGCTTGAACGGGTGGTGGAAGAACTGATGCCTGCCCTGGCCGAAATAATTTAGATCGTACAAATCTGAACTAAATCAGGGCTAGGCCAGGGGGCAACTTGTAATGAGAGGAGATTTCTTGTGAGTACTACTAAGAGAATACTGGTGGTGGATGATGAGAAGGGAATAAGGTTTCTTCTTCACGAGGCCCTCTTGCGGGAAGGCTTCGAGGTTACCCTTGCCAGCGACGGGCAGGAGTCCCTTGAAAAACTGCAAAAAGACAATTTTGACCTGGTCATAACGGACATCAATATGCCGAGACTAGATGGAATTGAGATGCTCAAGAACATGAAGAAGACCGGGCGAAAGGAAAAGGTCATCATCATGACGGGAAACCCATCTGCTCTAAGGCTTCCGCATAAGGATTTGCCAGATATTGTAAGTCAACTCCCCAAGCCCTTTATGATCGAAAGTCTCTTGAGTGTAGTGACTGCGGCCATGGACGCTATGGAGATCCCGCGTGAGAACGAATTGTGGCATGCGGCCACAGCCTGAGGTCTTAGGGTACATATGCTTTATAAACTGATTTACCTATTTCACACAGACATATCCTGGCTGAACGTCTTTAGATACATCACCTTCAGGACGGTGCTTTCAACCCTGACTGCCCTTATGATCTGTTTCATTCTCGGTGGATGGGCCATAAGGAGACTATCGGCCATGCAGGTGGGTCAATACATTCGAGACGACGGGCCACCCAACCATAAATCCAAGGAAGGGACCCCCACCATGGGAGGGCTCTTCCTGATTCCGGCCATCATGGTTTCTACACTATTGTGGGCTGACCCCAAGAATATCTATGTATGGATTGTCATATTCGTTGCCTTTTCATTCGGGGCCGTGGGTTTTTGGGACGACTACCTGAAGATAACCAAGAAGGACAGTCGCGGTATGAGCATGGGTCTGAAGTTCAGCCTTCAGATCGCAGCCGCCCTGGTCGTGGCCGCAGCACTACACCTCCACCCAGGGTTCGATTCCCACTTGACGGTCCCATTTCTTAAGCGGGTGGCGCCGGATCTAGGCCTAGGCTATATCCCCTTGGCGGTATTCGTAATTGTTGGGACCTCCAATGCCGTTAACCTGACAGACGGCCTGGACGGGCTGGCCATCAGCCCTGTCATTGTTGCCTTTGCGAGCTATTTGGTCTTCTGCTATCTCGCCGGACATATAAAGATCGCCTCTTACCTCCAGATCCCGTACGTCCCAGGGACAGGTGAGATTTCGGTTGTATGTGGCGCGGTGGTGGGGGCGGGCCTGGGTTTCCTGTGGTACAACGCCTATCCTGCTGAGGTCTTCATGGGTGATGTGGGCTCGCTCTCGTTAGGGGCTATCCTGGGCACCGTTGCGGTTATCACGAAACAGGAGTTGTTGTTGCTCCTTGTAGGAGGGTTGTTTGTCTTTGAGGCCCTTTCTGTCATCTTCCAGGTGGCATACTTCAAGTTCACAGGGGGGCAGAGGATCTTCCGGATGGCCCCGGTGCATCATCATTTTGAGTTAAAGGGGTGGCCAGAACCCAAGGTTATCGTTCGGTTCTGGATCATTGCCATAATACTGGCACTCTTTTCGTTCAGTACCTTGAAACTGAGATGACAATAGAGCCACGACTTTCGACTTCCGTACTCCGACTTCCGACTTCGAGGGTCCTTGTGGTGGGTCTCGGGGTATCCGGGCTATGGACTGCCCGTTTTTTGGCGGCCGAAGGGGCCCAGGTAACTGTAAGTGAAATGAGGCCAAAGGAACAGCTTGAGAGTAAGGTCCTAGGCGAGCTCAGGGATATGGGGGTTTCGCTGGAGACCGGCGGGCATAATGAAGAGACATTTCTGGATAGAGACCTGATAATTGTCAGCCCCGGGGTGCCTCAAGATATTAGACCCCTTAAGGCTGCCGTGAAAAAAGGCGTGACTGTAATCGGGGAACTTGAATTTGCAAGCCGTCTGATCCAGACGCCCATGATTGCCATTACAGGCACCAACGGGAAATCCACTGTTACGGCATTTGTGGGTCAGATGCTCAAAAATGCAGGCCTTGAGTGCTTCGTGGGGGGGAACATCGGGACTCCTCTAATGGCCTACGCGGCAAGCGGGCAAACAGCGGACTATGTGGTGGTCGAGGTGAGCAGTTTTCAGCTTGATACTATTGAGACCTTTTGTCCCTTTATCTCGGTCATCCTGAACATCTCACCGGACCACATGGACCGCTATACCAACTATGAGGCGTACGTTAGATCTAAACTTAAGATCTTCAAGAATCAGGGGGCAGGCTCATATCTCATATTAAATGACGATGACAAAAGGCTTTCATCGCTAACACCTTCCTCTCAGGTCTCCGTAGTGCGCTATGGAATTAAGAAAGAGAAAGGGCGGCACGCCTTTCTGGAAAATAGGAAGGTACGAGTAAAGCTGAACCATATGGAGGCCGAATCTTTCTCTCTGGAATTCTTCGGCCTCGTGGGGGGTCATAACCTGGAAAACCTCTTAGGGAGTGTCTTGGTCGGCCTGACCCTTGGGCTTGACCCTGCGGTGATCCAGGAAACCATTGATGGGTTCAAGGGCCTGCCGGACCGGCTTGAGAGGGTGGGGGAGCTTAATGGGGTGGCATTTTACAACGACTCCAAGGCCACTAACGTTGATGCGGCGGTCAAGGCGATCGAGAGCTTTGATGAGTCCCTTGTCCTGATTGCTGGGGGCCGAGACAAGGGTACAGGCTATGGCCCCTTGGTCAGGGCTTCCCAAGGAAGGGTCAGGGGGGGGGTTTTTTTGGGTGAGGCCAAGGGGCTACTGGCCGAATCCTTTGAGGGAATTATCCCTTATTCCGTGGCCGAGGATATGGAAGAGGCGGTCACCAAGGCGTTTTCCATGGCACAGATGGGAGATGTGGTGTTGCTGGCCCCGGCATGTTCCAGCTTTGATATGTTTTCCGACTATTCCCACAGGGGCATGGTGTTTAGGAGCGCGGTGGAGAAACTTGTTCATGGCTGAGAAGAAATCCTCAAGCTCCGGGTACAACTATATGATCCTGGCATCGGTCATTCTCCTTATGTGCCTGGGATTAGTGGTGGTATATAGCGCGAGCTCCCATTTGGCAGAGCACCGCATGGGAGATAGCTATTACTACCTCAAGAGGCAGGCCTTCTTTTGCGTCCTGGGGCTCGGCCTTATGATAGTCGCAAGACATGTCCCTTGCACCCTCTATTCAAGGCTGGTCTATCCCCTTCTACTCTTAAGTCTCGCCCTCTTGGCCATGCTTCTTATCCCCGGATTGGGTCACAAGGTGGGTGGCGCCTCCAGGTGGCTAAGGTGGAGGGAGTTTTCTTTTCAGCCCTCGGAGCTTGCAAAATTCTCACTGGCTGTTTACCTGGCTTACTCCATGGCCAAGAAGGGGATGAGCGTAAAGACATTTTCAAGGGGGATCTTACCTCATCTTCTGGTGGCCAGTGCCTTCATGTCGTTTATCCTCCTCCAGCCGGATCTCGGAACGGTTCTAATTCTAGGCTGTTGGGTCATGCTCATGCTGTTTGTTGGGGGCATCAGATTCCCACATCTCCTTTTTGTAATCGCCCTTTCTACCCCGGTGGTCCTGTGGCTTGTCTGGCAGGCAGATTACAGGATGAAGAGATGGTTAGCCTTCCTTAATCCCTGGGAGGATCCAGATGGTATCGGCTTTCAGATCATACATTCCTTCCTGGCCTTCGGGTCTGGCGGCGTCTTTGGTGCGGGCCTCGGTAATAGCAAACAGAAGCTGTTCTATCTGCCTGAACCCCATACTGACTTTGCGCTCCCTATAGCAGGAGAGGAACTGGGGTTAGTGGGTGTATCGGCAATCATCGTTCTATTTGCGATCTTGATCATTTCGGGGATCAAGGTCGCCATTAAGGCCCGAGACCTTTACAGCAGCTATTTGGCCTTTGGCCTGACATGCCTGATTGGCCTCCAGGCGATGGTAAATATGGGCGTGGTCATGGGATTGCTCCCGACCAAGGGCCTCCCGCTCCCCCTCATAAGCAGCGGGGGGTCATCCCTGGTTATTACTCTCTTTAGCATCGGGATCCTGCTGAACATCTCGTCCAGGACGTGAGGCGCAAGGGGGGTGTTGAGGATCAGGAAATCCAAACCAGATTATTCCGGCCTCTGTTTTATAATCGCTGGCGGCGGGACCGGAGGACATCTTTTTCCAGGTATTGCCATTGCGAGGGAATTGGAGGGGCGATTTGAGGATATCAGGATCTTATTCGTGGTAGGGCACAAGAGGATGGAGAAAGAGATATTGTCCAGCTATGGATACCCTGTCTCATCCATACAGGTTGAAGGGCTCAAGGGTCGTGGTTGGAAGAAGGGCCTTGCCGGGGTGGCCAGGCTGCCGAAGGCCCTTTTCCAGTCCATGGCTATCATTAAGGAGTCCTCCCCAGCGCTGGTCCTGGGCGTGGGTGGCTATTCGGCTGGCCCCATGTGCCTGGCGGCCAAGCTCATGGGGATACCTACGGCGATCCATGAGCAGAACTCATTTCCAGGTCTTACAAACCGTATGTTGTCCAGATTCGTGGACCGTGTGCTGATCTCATTCGAGGAGAGCAGAGAACATCTCAGTGGGGACAAGATAATTCTTACGGGCAACCCGGTTCGCCAGGAACTTTTCTTTACCCATGGTGTAAGGCCCGGAGGACGGGAGGGTTTCACCCTATTGGTGGTGGGAGGCAGCCAGGGGGCGAGGGCAATAAATGAGGTCTTTGCTGAGGCCTTGGAGCACCTTAGAGCCGGAGGAAGGGATCCGGAGGTCATTCATCAGACAGGGGAGATGGATTACCGCCGCGCGGTTGAAGACTACAGGAGCAGAGGACTCAAGGGAGAACTTGTTCCTTTTATTAAAGATATGGCGGGGGCCTACCATCGAGCAGATATGGTGATAGGCAGGGCTGGGGCGAGCACCCTATCGGAACTGGCTGCCCTGGCCAAGCCCTCAATCCTGATTCCCTATCCCCATGCAGCGAACCGACATCAGGAGGCAAATGCCCGCAGTCTTGTCCAGGTTGGCGGTGCGGTGATGATCCTGCAGGGGGATATGAGCGGAGAGGGGTTGGCCCAGGTTATAAAAAGATATATGGATGACCGTTCTGCCCTCCATAAAATGGGAGAAAGGGCGCGCAGCGTGGGTCGGCGGGATGCTGCCAAGACCATCGTCGATCAACTGGTGGAGATCTCGGCAAGCAGCTTCAACTGAGGGGATTTAGGGGAGGCCTTAGGGGCATAGACGGGTAATGAGAAAATTCGGGAAGGCCACGCATATCCACTTCGTAGGCGTTGGGGGCATCGGCATGAGCGGGATTGCCGAACTCCTTATCAACCTGGGGTATGACGTAAGCGGTTCCGATTTGAGAGATACGGCCGTTACCAGACGTCTCAGCAGCCTGGGAGGGGAAATCTCTATCGGCCATAAGAAAGAATATGTTGGAGAGGCAGACGTGGTGGTCTATTCCTCGGCGGTGGGCCAGGACAATTCTGAAATCCTCGAGGCAAGGGAACGGAATATCCCTGTCATACCGAGGGCAGAGATGTTGGCGGAGCTGATGAGGCTCAAATATGGGATTGCCATTGCAGGTGCCCACGGTAAGACGACCACCACCTCTATGGTTGCTTCCATTCTGACCTGCGGCCATCTCGACCCGACTGTAGTCATCGGTGGAAGGCTGGATATCTGGGGCGGGTCAAATGCCAAACTGGGACAGGGGGATATCCTGCTGGCAGAGGCGGACGAAAGTGACGGGTCTTTTCTTGCCTTATCTCCCACCATTGCGGTCATCACCAATATGGATCATGAGCATGAAGATCATTACGGAGATATGGCGGCCATCCGCCAGACCTTTGTCAATTTCATCAATAAGATCCCATTTTACGGAAAGGCCATTGTTTGCCTGGATAACGAGGAGATACAAGGGATCATACCAGAGCTAAGGAAGAGGTATCTGACCTATGGCATGACCTCTCAGGCCGATTTGAGAGCCAGAGGTGTTGAGAAGGAAGGACTCGGGGTGAGTTTTGAAGTCAAATATCAAGACCGCCCATTGGGGAGAATAGTGGTGGGGATGCCGGGGGAGCATAATGTACTTAACGCCCTGGCTGCTACGGCAGTTGCGCTTGAGCTAGACCTGGACATAGGGGTGATTAGAGAGGGACTAAGGAGCCTGGGGGGCCTGGAGAGGCGCTTTCAAATCAAAGGGGAGAAGGGCGATGTCCTTGTTATGGATGATTACGGGCACCATCCCACTGAGATCGTGGCTACACTCAAAACCGCCAAGGAGTGCTATCCGGAGAGAAGAGTGGTCGTGGCCTTCCAGCCCCACAGGTATACGCGCACCAAGGCCGTGTTTGACCGGTTCGTAATCAGCTTCAACGAGGCGGATGTACTTCTGGTGACTTCCATATATTCAGCAGGAGAGAAGCCCATCGACGGAGTGACAGGGGAATCTCTGGCCCAAGGAATAAAGGACCACGGGCATAAGGAGGTCATTTTTTGCCGTGACGAGGAAGTGACCCTGTCCACACTTGTATCCATAGTGAGATCCGGGGATCTGGTGATAACCCTGGGTGCCGGTGATATTTATCGAGTGGGCAATCGGCTCTTGGAAGGGCTGAGTGAGAAAAGATAGATGGCGAAGCTCTGCCTCAAATCCCGCCATGCGGGACGTCAAGCTACTGGATACTAGATGCTTGATAAATCTTAAGGGCCTAACTTATGAAGACGCCTAAAGGGCATCGGAGCTATTGGCGGTAAAGGTTCATGGACAAAAGGCAGAAAGAGGAGCTGATCAGGTTGGTCGGGTCGGGAGTCCGATTTGACTGCCCCATGGATCAGTACACCACCTTTCGGGTGGGTGGAAAGGCAGAGGCCCTTTATGAAGCCAAAGACATGGGAACCCTCCGAGAAGTCGTAGCATATCTTACGGGGGAGCAGATTCCATATCTGCCGGTGGGCAAGGGCAGCAACCTGTTGGTCAAAGACGGGGGGTTGAGAGGCCTGGTTATCTTAGTCGGCGGATCGCTGGCTGTCGTTGAGCGAGGCGAGACGGGTGATTCTACCCTATGGGCAGGCGCCGGGGTTTCCCTCTCAGACCTGCTTGTCTATTGCCGGGATTCAGGGTTGGGAGGATTGGAATTCCTTGCAGGGATACCCGGGACAGTGGGGGGGGCGGTTGTAATGAATTCCGGGGCCTTCGGGTACGAGATCGAGTCAAGGGTCAAAGAAATCCATGCAATCAGTCCGAAAGGAGATCTGGTAGTAAAGGATCGTTCTCAACTGCAGTTCTCCTATAGGGCCCTGAAACTGGATAAGGGAGCAGTAATTGTCAGGGTAATTTTCGGGCTGGAACTGGAAGGCGAGGGAATTGTAGGAGAGCGTATCTCAGACTGTCTCAGGAGGCGAAGGGAGAGCCAGCCTTTGGAATACCCTAGTGCGGGCTCTGTGTTTAGAAACCCCCCCAATGACTATGCAGGTAGACTCATCGAGGAGGCAGGGTTGAAGGGGAAGAGGGTGGGTGGTGCTATGATTTCCCCCAAGCATGCCAATTTCATCATTAATACCGGGGGAGCCAAGGCCAGAGACATCTTGGCCCTCCTGTCTCTGATCCAGGAAACGGTAAAGAAAGAGACGGGTATCAGGCTTGAGCCGGAAATCAAGGTGGTGGGTCAGTGAGAATGAAAAGGCGCTCTACTTTGGTAAATCGATTTGACAAGAGAAAAAGGCACAGGTCCTTCTACCATCACAGGAACTCCAATGAGGCGAGGAGATACGTTGCCCGTGTTTTCACTGTGTTTTATAGGGTTGGATCTGGGATGGTCAAGCTTTTTATCCTAGTTACGGTTATCACAGTGATCAGTGTCTCTTTCTTATGCCTTTATCATTACCTCCTTTCCTCTCCTTATTTGAGGCTCCAACAGGTGGAGGTGGAAGGTGTTGATGGAAAGATCAGAGATGAGCTCATAGAGGCATGCGGTCTGGGTTCTGATTCGAGTCTCCTGGACCTTAACCTGAATCGGTTGAAACAGCAGATGGAGGGTCATCCATGGATAAGGTCGGTCACCCTGGAAAGAAGGTTCCCACATGCCCTCATCGTTCAGGCAGAAAAAGAGCGACCTCTGGGCGTCGTCCTAATGGACAAGCTCTACTATGTCAATAGGTGGGGTGAGGTCTTTAAGGAGGTTTCCCAATCGGAGGGTGTCGATTTCCCATTGGTCACCGGCCTCGACAGTGAGGAATCAAGGCAGAGGGAACAGCTGAGAAGGGCTGTGTCACTCATGAGGACCTTGGAGTCGGTAGGGGGTCCATGGACATTGAATCAGTTATCGGAAGTCAATGTAAAGGAAGATGAGGTGTTTTCCCTCTATTACAAGGATATAGGGGCAGAAATTAAGCTGATCGGGAGCCAGTTGGGGGGAGAGATGGACAAATTGGGTAGGGTGGCAAGGCACCTGAAGGAGACGGGTGTTATTAATCAGGTGAACAAGATTGATTTAAGTTACGGGGACGGAGTGGTGGTCTCGTTTCGAGATGGCATCAAAGGAAAGGTCTCATCGGGTGGGTGATCAGAGAGATAGGATCTCCGATCTAGTAATCGGCCATAGGTCCAGGAATACAGATCCCTCTGAGGTCAGGAGGTAAGAGGGAGATGTCTCGAGAGATTATTGTTGGCCTGGATATCGGAACCACAAAGATCTGCGCCGTAGTGGGAGAGGTTCGCCCTGATGGTATAGAGATCATTGGGATGGGAAGCCATCCGTCTGAGGGGCTCAGAAAAGGGGTTGTGATCAACATAGAGCAAACCGTCAATTCCATAAAGGAGGCAGTGGAAGAGGCGGAGACCATGGCCGGATGCGAGATCAGTTCTGTATATACCGGCATTGCAGGTGGTCACTTAAAGGGCTTTAACAGCCACGGGGTGATCGCGCTCAAAGAGAAGGAGGTGACCAAAAAGGATATTGAGCACGTTATCGAGGCCGCCAGTGCAGTTGCCATTCCTATGGATCGAGAGGTGATTCACACACTGGTTCAGGAATTCGTTGTGGATGATCAGGGTGAGATTATGGATCCCCTTGGGATGTCGGGTGTTCGCCTGGAGGCCAGGGTCCATATGGTGGCGGGTGCGGTTACGTCGGCCCAGAACATCATTAAGTGCGCCAATCGGGCGGGGCTGGACGTCTGCAATATTGTACTTGAGTCCCTGGCATCGAGCGAAGCGGTGCTGTCAAAGGAAGAACGCAATCTTGGAACTGCCCTCCTTGACTTCGGCGGGGGGACAACGGACATGGTTGTCTTCTCAAAAGGGGCGGTTAAACACACATCGGTCCTGGCCTTAGGGGGGGATAACCTTACCTATGACATTGCGGTAGGCCTCCGGACACCCAAGATGGAGGCAGAAAAGATCAAGATCAAGTATGGATGCGCGCTCACATCCCTTATAGGAAAAGAGGAGACGATCGAAGTGCCAGGAGTGGGGGGAAGGAGACCGAGGACCCTTTCGCGACAGATCATCGGGGAGATCCTGGAGCCGCGCGTTGAAGAGATACTTTCTTTGGTCTACAGCGAGCTTGTACGCTCCGGGTACCATGACAAGATCAGCTCAGGGGTGGTAGTGACCGGTGGCTCGGCAGAGCTGGCGGGGGTTACGGAGATGGCGGAGCAGATATTTAATGCCCCTGCCCGGGTGGGATACCCCCAGGGGGTAACGGGGCTCGTTGAGGTTGTAAACAAGCCCATGTACGCGACGGCTGTAGGGTTGGTTATTTATGGGTCAAAGGAGAGCAGAAAGCCAAAGAAGTTCAGGATAAGGGACAGAAACATCTTTGAGCGGGTCCTGAGTAGAATGAAGAGGTGGTTTGAAGAAATCATCTGAGTGGGCCGGAGAAGGGATGACCCGCCAAAGTCGCATAAGATCAGATAACCGAGGGATTGGGGGTTTCAGAGATATACTTTTTTGTTGACAACAAGACAAAGGAGGGACGAGATGAGATTCGAATTTATTGAGGAAGGCAAGAGGGGAAAATACAATGCCAGGATCAAGGTGCTGGGTCTCGGGGGGGCAGGAGGAAATGCAATAAACAACATGATTGCTTCAAATCTGAGGGGGGTCGAATTTATTGTAGCCAATACTGATTGTCAGGATCTTGACCGCTCCATGTGTTCACGCAGGATCCAGCTCGGCCCATCAATCACCATGGGCCTGGGTGCGGGTGCAGACCCCCAGATCGGTGAGAGGTCGGCTGAGGAGAGCATCAATGAGATAAGGGATGCTGTCGCAGACTCTGATATGATCTTTTTGGCCGCCGGCATGGGGGGGGGAACAGGAACAGGGGCCTCCCCCGTGGCGGCCCGCGAATGCAGGGCAAGCGGTGCCCTGACTGTGGCCGTGGTGACCAAGCCCTTTGATTTCGAAGGGGAGAAGCGGATGAAAAGGGCATTGGGAGGGATCAATAGGCTGAAGGATGAGGTTGACAGCCTGATTATTATCCCCAATGAGCGCCTCAAGACCTTGGGCACCGAAAGAGCCACCTTTAAGGATCTTATCGTACGAGCGGATGACGTCTTGCTCCAGGCGGTAAAGGGGATCTCGGAGCTGATCATGAGTAGCGGCTTCATAAACCTGGACTTTGCCGATGTAAAAAAGGTTATGGAGCAGATGGGAACCGCTATCATGGGGATGGGAAGGGCCAGCGGAGAAAAGAGGGCACTTGAGGCTGCTCAGATGGCCATCAATAGTCCCCTCCTGGAGGATATTACCATTGACGGTGCCAAGGGCCTCCTTATGAATATAACCGGTCCTCCGGACATGACTATGGAGGAAATTGATGAGGCCTCGGCTTTTGTCAAGGGTGAGGTTAATAAAGATGCAGAGATATTCTGGGGAATGGCCTTTGATGAGGCGATGAAGGATGAGGTCCAGATCACGGTAATAGCCACAGGTATAGACAAAGTTGAAGATGAGTATGTCGGTCGTTACGGTAAGACCCGTGGGTTTGATTATGGCAAGGTGGTCAATATCAGAGATGTGACCCCTGAGGAGGTTGAAGAGGACTGGACAGTAAGGGTTAACGGGGAACCCCTGGATATACCTACATTTCAAAGAAAGGGAGCGACCCTTTCGGCATACTCGGGAGATGAAAGGGCCGAAGAGAGAAGAAGGAGCTTTCTCAGCAGGCTGCACTTAAGAAAGGAGAATCTGGAATACCCCACCTTTCTCCGGGCCAAGGCGGATTGATGTTGGATGCTGGAAAAGAACCTTCCTTATATCATCCAGTATCCAGTATCCAGTATCTGTCTGTTCTGTTTACCCGGGTGCGTTACAAGAGCCTGAATCAAATTCTGAGATCATGGCCCACCTGTAGAACGACTTGATGGCATGACCGGCGACATTATTCAGCTTTATCGGAGTAGACTGGCAGCAGAAAAGGGGGCTGTCAAGAAAGATTGGGGAGGAAGGCTCTCTGTTGCCTTGACCTACCCCAGCTATTATCGTCTGGGAATGTCAAACCTTGGGTTTCAGGTCGTATACGGCCTCATGAACAGGAGGCCCGATGTTGTAGCGGAGCGCGTCTTCCTGCCCGAAGGTCATGAAATGTCCCTCTACCTTCGGTCAGGAAGGGCGCTCCTTTCCCTGGAGACACAGACCCCCATTCATAAATTCGACCTTGTTGCCTTCTCTCTCTCCTTTGAGAACGACTATCCCAACATCCTGAAGATATTGGAACTAGGCAAGATCCCCCTCATTGCAGAGGAGCGAGATGCATCTTCGCCATTTGTCATGGCAGGGGGGGTCACCGCCTTTATGAATTCTGAACCCCTGGCCCCTTTTATTGATTTTTTCCTATTGGGGGAGGCCGAGGCCAACCTGGATGAGTTCATCGATCTCTTTTGGAAGCTCATAAATCAGGGTGAAAAAAAAGATGAGGTCTTGGAGACCCTGGCCAGGACTGTAAGTTCTATTTATGTCCCCTCTCTTTACAGACCTGAATACAATAAAGAGGGCACCCTACGGTCATTCCGCCCGATTAAGGACGGGATACCTGAAAGGATCAAGGTGCGACGCCCCATACCTCTGGGCGAAGAGGTGGCCCTTTCCACCATCACAACACCAGAGGCAGAATTCTCAGATAAGATCCTTGTTGAGCTAGGGAGGGGTTGTGGTCGTTCATGCCGCTTTTGTGCCGCAGGGTATGTGTACCGTCCTCCGAGAATCCATGAGGGATCCCGTCTTGCTGCCTCAATTGAGAAGGCCCTTCAAAAGTGCAATCAGGTGGGATTGCTGGGGGCAGCAGTTTCGGACATACCGGAGATAGAAAGGTTGACTTCTCTGATCGTTGAAGATGGAGGTGGTTTTTCTGTTTCCTCCCTCAGGGCGGACAACCTGAGTCCAGGACTCCTCAAAGACCTGAAAAAGGCTGGACAAAGATCAGTGTCCATAGCGCCAGAGGCGGGTTCTGATCGTCTGCGACGTGTAATCAACAAACATCTCACAAGGGACCAGATCACGGATACGGCTCGGCTAATAGCCAAGATGGGGGATTTCTCACTGAGGCTATATTTCCTCATAGGTCTTCCCACAGAGTCCTGGGAGGATGTCAATGGAATCGTGGATCTTGTCAAGGTCATAAAGCACCACATGATCAAGGAGTGGGCCCCCCGCAGCAGGATAGGCCAGATCCGCCTCAGTATTAACTGCTTCGTACCCAAACCGTTTACACCCTTTCAATGGTGCGCCATGGAGGAGAAATCCATTCTCAAAGAGAAGCAGAAGAGGTTAAGGAAGGCACTGGCCAAAGAGGGGGGCATTAAGGTGAATACCGATCTTCCCAAATGGACCTACATACAAACACTGCTTTCGGTGGGAGACAGAAGGGTCGCCCCAATCATCTTGAACTCCCACAGGTTAGGGGGGGACTGGACAAAGGCACTTCGCTTTTCTGATGTAAACCCTGACTTCTTTGTATACCGCCCCAGGGGCCTTGATAAACTCCTGCCATGGGATTTTATTGATCACGGTATTTTAAAGGGGCATCTGAGAAGCGAATACCGCCATGCCATGAACGAGGAAGAAACCGAAGTCTGCCGTGTGGGAGAGTGCTACCGCTGCGGCGTATGCACTCGAAGAGATGGGTGAGAAGACGTTCAATAAATTCAAGGTCCTGCCTTTCGTTTCATCTTCAACCCTGTTAGTTATGCTTTTTGTTGTAGTTAGATCCCTACTGCTATCTTCTCCCCTAGCATACAGTGCCGAGGCGCCGAAAAAAGGCTATCTCCTGGACCAGGCACTTGAAGCCGTTGCCATGAAGAGGAGTGACCTATCCATAAGAACTGATCTTTTCCCTGATCCCTTAGTTTCGAGCCGTTTCAAGAGTTGGATGGAAAACCCCCTGAAGGCACCCGTTGAGGCCCAAGACGTGGCTATGGGTCTTTTTCGAACTGCCAAAGATCCCGTCTTGTTGCTTCAGGAGGTGGGAAGATCTCTTTCATCATATTCAACTTCCCCTCTGCCATTGGTAGGGTATAGAGACCTGATGCTCCCGGACAATCTGCCGGGGCAGTTAATAGAGGCCATCCATTTGCTCCTTGACTCCATTTATACAGCCAACAGAAGGCTTTCTAGGGTAAGGAATCAGGTTCCTCTTGAAAAAATGGAGCTAATCAAAAAATATCTCTATAGGGACCTCCAGGGACAGATTGATCCTGAAAGGGAGATCCTGGAAGCTGTTAACGCCAAGAAGTCAAGGGAAGCAATAGATGCCGCCGCCTCATTGGACTGGCAGGGGATTTTTGAGGCAGGGCTGACAGTTGTAAATGGGATGAGCAGGGCGCAGGCCCTTTTGTTGGAAGACAATAAGTGGCACAGCACAGTGGACTCCTTTGCCTTAATGATCCCTTTGGGGCTTCTCAAGATCGGTGGGACATCCTCTGACATCCACGAAGAAGACCCAATCCTGATCCTGGACCTGGGAGGAGACGACCTTTACAGGGGCAAGGTCGCATCCGGGAGTGATGGAAGGTGTGCCGTTGTCCTTGATCTTGGTGGTGATGACGTGTACCTCGGTGAGGATTATACCCAGGCATCTGGTCGCTGGGGTGTGGGCATCCTCTATGATCTCACTGGGAATGACCTCTACCGGGCACGAAATTGGTCCCAGGGGGCGGGCCTTTTCGGGGTGGGTCTCCTGGTTGATGGAAATGGCAATGATACCTATATCGGGGGATCATTTGTGCAGGCGGCCTCTTCCTGGGGGTGGAGCGGACTGATCGATCTTGACGGTGAGGATCTATACAGATGCAACCACTCTGGTCAGGCCTATTCTGGAGTGCTGGGCGTCTCCGCGCTCTGTGATATCAACGGAAACGACAGATACATATCCGGTGCTCAGGCGCCAGATCCCAGGGAGCCTGACATGGACCAGAGTTTCTCGCAGGGTTTTGCCTTCGGCATGAGGAATCTGGCTGGAGGGGGCTTCTCTATCCTTGCCGACAGATCGGGAAATGACCTTTATCAATGCCAGTATTTTGGACAGGGGGCATCCTACTGGGCCGGGATCGGCATACTTTATGATGAGAGAGGAAAGGACGTTTATATAGCCCGCAGGTATGCCCAGGGGGCCGGGATCCATTTTTCCTTGGGCATTCTTATGGACGTGTATGGCAGCGATCACACCTTTTCATGGGGGGTCTCCCAGGGGTGCGGTCATGATTATGGCATCGGCATCCTGGTCAATGAGGCTGGCGAGGATACCTACGTCTCAGACTGGCTCTCGATGGGGGCATCTGAGGCAGATGGTGTGGGGATCTTTGTGGATAATTCGGGAGACGATGGGTATGAGGCCAGGGCCTGCATGGGGCTCGGCAGCCTTACTGAAGGCAGACGTGCCGGAGGGATAGGCCTGTTTGTTGATGCTGCTGGTAAGGACAGGTATTCTCACAGGGGCGGAGACAACTCAGTCTGGATCAAAAATCGATGGGGTGTAGGCATAGATGAAGATATGGCTGGGAAGAGCGGCCTCAATTTGGCCTCGCCGGGCGTGGGCCCTCACGATAGACCAGGATGGGAAGAGAAAAGAGAAGGGGAGAAAACTCTTCTTTCTCGAATGCTGGAGAGATCTGAGTCCATACCCTATCCCTCCAACTTAGGGGCTATGTTTTCAATTGCCTCGCACTGGGGCCTTGATAAGGAAATACCTGATGAGGCCAAGGAAAGGCTACTGGGGCTCGAAGGGGAAAAGTCAGTCCCTGTTCTAATGGAATTCATTGATACCCCTGATGTCACGGGCCTGGTCTTCCTGGAACGCTTCTTCATGGTACATGCCTTCCATGCCCTCCCGGAATTGATGAAGAAGGCCCAGGCCCCCGACCCGCTTCTGAGATCGAGGGCCTGCCGTCACTTAGGACTTCTCAGAGATACCAGCGCGATCCAATGCCTGGTTGGGGCCTTGAAGGATCCATCGTGGCATGTGAGATCGAGTGCGATCTGGTCCCTCGGGGAGATCCTTGACAAGAGGCGACTCATGGCCTTGATTCCAATGAGGGCTGCCTTTGAGGAGGCATTGAAGAAGGGGAGCCAACATCCAATCAAGAAATATCTGGAGGATGAGAAGAGGAGGAGGGATCTTCTCTCCGTCCTTGTTCGGGCACTCCCCATGGACTACCAGACCTACAAGAAATTAGGGAAGATGCCCTCGGGAGCAGAAGCAAGAAAGCCCTTGGATGGTTACGCCGCTTTTGCCTATGACAATCTGGATGAAATACTACCTCTAGTTGAGACATGGATCGGAGATATCAAGAGGTCAGACGCAATAGCCAGTGAATTAGCGAGATACCTGGACGACGATGACCCTGAAGTGAAAAGGGCTGCAGCCTATTCCCTGGGGCAGATGGATTACCGGCCTGTGATTCCCGAACTGCTGAGGCTCCTTAGGGCGCAACGACCTTGGGTCAGGGATTCCGCGGCCTTATCACTGGAACTTTTCGGGGATAGTGGTATCTATCCAATTGAATCAGAGATGAAAAAGGAGGGGCCTAAATTTAGGATAATCGCGTTGGATATCCTTGGAAGGATAGGCGGTGAGAAGGCAGGGGCGGTTATCGAGAAATATATACGTGATCCAGATCCAAACGTGAGGAGGGCGGCCGATAGGGCCATGGGGCGAGGCGCTACTTGATAAGGAGTACTAAACCGCTATAATATTCATCCAGCATCCAACATCGAGCATCTAGTATCCAGCACCCAGCATCTATTATAAGGTGTGCATATTGAACTGTAACCTGTGCATAGAATTGGCAGTGCGGTGTATAAATAAGAGCCCCATGGGAGGTGAGAAAAGAGGAGGTTGAAAATGCAAAAGCCGGTCAAGATCTATACGCTAAGTACCTGCAGCCATTGTAAGGCGACCAAGAGATTCCTGGATGATTGCAATGTGCAGTACGATTTTGAAGATGTGGATCTACTTCAAGGGGTGGAGAGGGCTGTGATCCTCGAGGATGTGAGAAAGCTTAATCCGCGTTGCTCCTTCCCCACAATAATAATAGGAGATAAGGTAATTGTAGGATACAAGGAGAAGGATATAAAGGAGGCGCTCGGGTTATGAGTGAGGTTCAGAGGCTATATGATCGCCTAAGGAGGGTTCAAGAGCCCGAAGGATACTACTTCAATAAGGACAAGGAGAGGGTCTTTGAACTCCTTGGGGCCCTGCAGTTCAACAAGGAACGCTATGGCTATATGTCGTGCCCGTGCAGATTAGCATCCGGAGAGCGGGAAAGAGACAAAGATATAATATGTCCGTGTGCTTACAGGGGCCCCGACCTTGAGGAGTATGGGAGCTGTTATTGCAACCTATATGTCTCCAGGGCCTGGAACGAGGAAGAAATCGAGCACAAGGTTGTCCCCGAGAGGAGAGCTCCTGAGAAGTTATTCCCTTAGCCTATATAGGGCAGGTAGGGCCGTGTGCAGGGTCATCCTTAAATCGGGACTATAGGGGGAGATATGGACCTTGAAATCTTTGAAAAAATGGATGCGTCCGGTCTCAGGAAATACATAGAATTTCTACTGTGGCACTACCGGGTGATGGATGCATTCTGGTTTATTTATGTTGCGGAACGATTCGACCAGCCGACCGCCGAAGAAATAAATGGGATGGTCTGGGGCCGTGTGGCAGGCATGGCGGCCAAGGATCTCGTGCCCCGATTTGATATCAAGGAAAGGGGGCTTGAGGGCTTTGTGAAGGCACTCAGGCTCTTTCCATGGTGTATCCTGGTGGGCTATGATATTGAGGAATCCGACCAGGAGGTGATTATCTCGGTACCCTCCTGTATAACCCAGGAGGCGAGGCTCAAACGGGGCCTGGGGGAATACGTATGCAAGGAGATGCACCGTGCTGAATTCGAGGGGTTTTCCCGTGAGGTGGACCCGCGTATTCGAGTGGAATGTCTTTTCGCCCCCCCGGACCCCCATCCCCATGACATGTTCTGCAGGTGGCGTTTTTACCTTGAGGGGAAAGGGGCTCAGGGATGATGTGTTATCTTTGTGGAATAAGAAATGAACAAGACTGAAAACGGAGTTCTCTCATGATCTTTCTCTTTAAGAAGATAGTGTCCCCGTTTCTACTTCCCCTTCCCTTTGGGCTCCTTCTCTCATTCCTCGGGCTATTCCTGCTCTGGTTCACAAAGAGGCAAAAGACAGGGAAGGCTCTGGTTACTGTGGGTCTCTGTACCTTGGGCCTGCTGAGCTATGAACCCATATCCGATGCCCTTCTGGCTCCCTTGATATACAAATACGGGCCTTACAAGGCTGGGAGCGAAACCAGAGGAGATCTATCACTCAAAAAGAGAGATAAGGTCAAGTATGTGGTGGTGCTCGGAGGGGGGCACGGCGCTGACTCTCAAATCCCTCTAACAAGCCACCTGAGCGATTCTGGATTGAAACGCCTCCTTGAAGGGATCAGGATATATCGGGAAAACCCTGGCAGCAAACTCCTTCTCTCAGGGGGCGGGGCATACACGGCAATTCCTGAGGCAAGGGTTGCGCAGGATGTTGCGATCTTCATTGGCGTTGATAAGGATGATATAATCCTTGAGCCCGACTCCAGGGATACCAAGGACCAGGCCAGACTCCTCAAGCCCATGATCGGTAAGGAGCCATTCGTACTGGTCACTTCCGCCCTTCACCTGCCACGGGCCATGGCTCTGTTCAGGAAGCAGGGCATGGACCCTATCCCGGGACCAGCAGATGTGCCTTCCCGGGAAAAGGGTGAATTGTCTCCCCGCAGGTTTTTCCCCCAGCCCGAGGCCCTTGATAGGTCCTCACGCGCCATTCATGAGTACGTGGGGCTGGTCTGGGCAAGGTTGAGGGGGCAAATCTGATTAGATGGGGAAATGAATTCCTATGAATGGCCTGAACGAGAGATATGGTCCTCATTTGGAGATGTGCCCATGATACGGAAAGGGATTGCAGCCCTCATCTGCCTCCTTGCATCGGCGGCCCTCCCATCCAGTGTATCCTGGAGCAAAGAACCCGTGGATGTCTGGGTCAGCATACTGCCCCAGAAATACTTTGTAGAGAAAATTGCCGGTGGGCTTGCAAGGGTCTCTGTAATGGTGCAGCCGGGGGCAAATCCCGTCACCTATGAGCCAAGGCCGGCACAACTTAAGCGGATGGCACGGTCAGATATCTATTTTGCTATTGGCGTACCCTTTGAAAGGGCCTGGCTCAAGAAGATTGCGGCCCTTAACCCCCTGATGCAGGTGATCCGTACGGATAAGGACATCAAGAAGAGGGAGATGCTCTCCGGACATCATCACGGGGAAAGGAATCCTCTCAAGAAGAGGCACTCCAAGGGTGATAATGGTCCTGGAGAGCCATTCAAGGATCCCCACGTCTGGCTCTCTCCCCCCCTTGTCAAGATACAGGCCAATGTCATTGCAGATGCACTTATAAGGATTGATCCAAGCAACAAGAGTATATATGAGAACAATCTAAAGGGCTTTCAAGCGGAGCTTGACCGGCTTGACTCTGAGCTAAGGGAGCTATTTGCAGGAACTGGACAAAAAACTGAGTTTCTGGTCTTTCATCCTTCCTGGGGTTACTTCGCAGATGCTTATGGATTAAGGCAGATCGCGGTTGAGACGGAGGGGAAAGAGCCGTCCGCCTCTGATACGGCTCGATTGATCGGATATTGCAAAGACAAGGGGATTAAGCTTGTTTTTGCCCAGCCCCAGTTCTCGGCAAAGAGTGCAAAGATTATCGCCAGGGAGATAGGAGGGAAGGTCGTCTTTATCGATCCCCTCAATGAACGCTGGATGGAAAATCTCCGGGCCGTGGCGAGGGAGTTAAAGGCCTCATTAAGGTGAATAATGCCGAAGGAAGACAGGAGAAGAGATGTGTCTTTTGTTGTTAGCGATAAGGTCCCATCTCGTATATAAGCTGGTCCTTGCGGCCAACAGGGATGAGTACTATGAACGACCCACCGCCCCGGCGGATTTCTGGGAAGAAAGCCCATGGCTGCTTGCGGGACGTGATCTGAGGGCCGGAGGGACATGGCTGGGGATTACCACCAACGGAAGGATAGCGGCAGTTACCAACTATCGAGATCCTGCCTCGGTGAGAGACAATGCGCCTTCCCGTGGGGAACTCGTAAGTAAGTTCTTGCTGGAAAGTGGAAGTCCATCGGAATATCTTAAGAAGCTGGAACAGGAAGGGCCGGACTATAACGGGTTCAACCTGGTCTTTGGGGATAAGGACAGACTGTACTGGTACTCAAACCGAGGGGATGAGGGACGTTTACTCGGGCCTGGAATCCATGGCCTCAGCAACCACTTACTGGATACCTCCTGGCCCAAGGTCACTCGGGGAAAGACGGGGATGACAACCCTCCTTTCAGGTGGACAGAATCCCGACCCGGAACAGCTATTAGGTCTCCTCTTTGATCGTCATATCGCAGAGGACGAAAGGCTGCCACATACGGGGGTTGGCCTTCAATGGGAAAGGATCCTGTCGCCTCTCTTCATCACTAGCCCCCATTATGGGACCCGATCCTCTACCCTCATGCTTATCGATCAGGACGATCGTGTGACCTTTGTTGAAAGGACCTTTGATTTAAACCCGGATTACCCCAAGACAGTGGAGTATCGATTCAAGATCGAGGAGTGACGACCCATCCTGCTGAAATGGCTGGCCTCAGATCCGAGCGTAATCGTGGAAGAGGTCAAAAATAACGGACGAGCTCGGCTACCCCTACGATAATCAGGTACAGGGCTACGACATAGTTGAGCAACCGGGGGAATACCAGGATGAGTATTCCGGCGACAATGGAAATGACCGGGACTAATGGTACAACCATGCTAACCTCCAGAGATGTAAGTCCAGGCCAAATTGGCTGGAGGCCTAATTATGGACAAGAGGTCACAGTCTCTCTTATTCTGCGCCCGACAAATAGCGTGGTGATTCACGCCCGAAGTCTGACTCCCAATTGGGATGTGTCGTATAATCAGGGGCCCGCCAGCCGGAGGCCTGAAAGGTCTCACATGAGGACAAAAAAAGACATGCGAATAGCCACGTGGCCAAAAGAAATCTTCTCGAAATGCTCTTTATCATGTCCATAGGTGCTCACCTAACCTTGATTGTTATTCCGTGTCTTCTCAATAAATAGGGGTGAATGCTTTGCTATAGCCGGTTTCTGGATTCCCGCTTGCGCGGGAATGACAGCCACTTACCCACACTCGTCATTCCCGCGAAAGCGGGAATCCATGAGTTATTATAACAAGTTATTGAGCTATTACGTTATTCCTTCGCTTCGCCAAGGTAATTTATGATGCCCTTCAAGATATATGAGCCAGGATAAAGGGTCAAGATTTTCCTAAAGGGGAGGGTTCAATGCCTGGCTCACTTTGGCGGTCTCATGCCGGGGAAGAGCTCATCTCTAAACTGCCCTGCCGGCCAGTATGGAGAATTATCGTATAATGATTTTTTCTCATAAAAGTCAAGGTGTTTGCCAAGAGGTAGAAGATAGACACAGACGTGAATATGAAAAAAGAAATAGATGAAAGAGAGGGTTAATTACGATGCTCAGAAAACTTGTCGTTGGTCCATATCAGGCCAACTGTTATATCCTGGGTTGCAAGAATACGAAAGAAGGGGTGGTCATTGATCCGGGGGACGAGGCCTTTCGGATCGTAAAGGAGATCTCCAACCTCGGGCTCACCATCCGCTACATTCTTATTACCCACGGGCACATTGACCATGTTGGGGGAGCTGAGGAGCTTCGGCGGATCACCCGGGCGCCGGTATGGATCCACCCCCTGGATGCCAGGGGCCTCGGATTTCCGGCCGATGGGTCCTTATTTGATGGCCAGGCGATCGTCTTCGGAACCTTCAAGCTTGAGGTCATTCACACATCGGGGCATTCACCAGGAGGGGTCTGCTTTCATGCCTCTGGAGCGGTCTTTACCGGCGACACACTCTTTGCTGGTTCAATCGGACGGACCGATTTTCCAGGCGGCGACCACAATCAACTGATTCGCGGTGTTGTGCAAAAGATCTTCCCGCTAGGAGATGATTTGAGGGTCTACACAGGCCACGGTCCCTCATCCACCATAGGCCGGGAGAGGACAAACAATCCCTTTTTCAGGCATGAGCGATAACAGAAGGAAGGCAGTTAACTAATTCAGGCATAAGTTGTGTGGTGCACGAGACCCTATTCACACATTATTTGGACAGCCAGGGAAGCTAATTCGACTAGGTCAGGATGAAATTAGACGGACCAATTTTTCTCTTGAAACCATTCCCTCTCTGAGGATCTTGGGCGGATCCACGGTCACGTCGAGGACGGTGGATCCGATCTTTCCTTCGGTTTTTCCTCCATCCAGGATCAGGTCCACGCTATCTCCCAGTGAATCGAAAACCTCTTTGGCTGTGCTGCATGGGCCTTCGCCAGAGACGTTGGCGCTGGTTCCGGTGATGGGCCTGCCGATTGTTCGGGCCAGGGCTGTTGCCAGGGGGTGGCTGGAGAGGCGGATGCCGATCTTGCCCGATTTGGCGGTGAGGAGCTGCGATACCTTTGATGAGGCATCAAATACTATGGTCAGGCCACCCGGCCAGAATTCACGGATGAGCCGACGGACAACAGGGGGGATGGTGGCCACATACTGAGCGAGTGATTCCACAGAGGGGATGAGGATCAGGACGGGGCGGTCGGGCTTTCTTTTTTTTACGAAAAATAGCCTAATGATGGCCTGCTCGTTTGTTGCATCCACGGCAAGGCCATAAAAGGACTCAGTGGGATAGGCGACCAGGCCGCCGGACAAGAGGAGACCTTTGGCCCTCTTGATGCCTTCATCCATTCCATCAGGAAGTTGCACGCGGATGACAGAGTTCCCGGCGGTTTTGCCTGGTTTGTTCAAGATTCGACCGTCCGGGAGGCCTTTTCAGTTATCCCTCTGCGATAGGCTTTTAGTCTTTCAGCTATTTCAGGGTGCTTGAGGGCCAGGATCTGGGCGGCCAAGACAGCAGCATTCTTTGCCCCGCCGCTCCCCACAGCCACCGTGGCCACCGGGATGCCGGGTGGCATCTGGACTGTCGAGAGTAAGGCGTCAAAACCCTTGAGGGGTGAGGAATCAATGGGGACCCCAATGACCGGGAGTGTTGTGTGGCCGGCGACGGCCCCTGCCAGGTGGGCAGCCCAGCCGGCCCCGGCAATGATTACCTGGATCCCCCGATCCTCGGCTGATACAGCGTAATCCCTTGTGAGATCAGGTGTCCGGTGTGCAGAGAGTACCCGCACCTCATGGGGGATATTCAAGGCATCTAAGAGATCAATGCACCCCTGCATCACCTCCCTATCGGAGATGCTCCCCATCAAGACGCCCACCAAGGGCCTATCTGAAGTCATGGCTTTACCTCGAATTTTGGATCTATTACCCTTCCTCTATTTGACGAACCCTACGGATCAACCCAGAGAAACTTGAATCACGAAACTGGAAATTTGAAATCTGAAACTTGATGAATTGGTAAAAAGCCGAAGTTTTTCTTTTTTGGTCATTCCCGTGAAAACGGGAATCCAGGAATCCCGCCTTTGGCGGGAGTGACGGTCTAGGAGGCTTTTTACGAGTCCATCGAACTTGAATCACGAAACTTGAAACTTGAAACTGGACTGAACAAAGAAGATTGAAAAAGGCCAACCACTGACCTCTGATCACCACTCACTGTCACCTGTCTACTGCCCTCTTCCCTTTGCCATTCCTATCAAGGGATAAACGATCATCCCGGCCAACCAGGCGATATCCTCGGCAGAGAGGATACCGGATATGCTCCGATCAAAAAGGATATTCCCCTCGGGCGGAAATTCATCGTCCCCTTTCCACACTATCAAGGCAACCGGTACCCTGGGGAAGGCCTGGATCACGACCGAGACATCGCCTTGATCCGACGGCCTTGCACCATAGGCCTCTTTTGCCAGTTTCAAGAGGAGTTCAGGCTGGTCTCCAAAGGCCTCTACCATCGGGTTCTTGGCCCTCCTGTGAAAGGCGTCCAGATAGAATTTGCCGTCCAGTACCTCCTGGTAGGCGATCCATTCATTGCGAACCTTTGGGCCTGTTGCACCGTTTAAATAATGAAGGATAAGGACCTGCTGCTGTACGGGGACTTCAAGGTCAGATCCCACGAACGAAAACCAGCATTCTGGCCAGGTGATGGCCACCCTCTTCCCCAAGAAGTCCAGAATCAAACGGGCATTGCCCTGGGAGTCGACCTCAAGATCAGCCCCGCTCTGGTCAGCCACTCTCTTGGGGTTCTTATTGACAAGCTCCTGTTTGCCCAGTTCAGCCGCCTTTTTGTAATCATCTATTCTGGCCATGGAAAACCTTTCTTTTTAGACAGGATGAACGGGCCCGCCCTGGCGCGAAGTAGGAAGCTTCCTCTAAGCGGTATCATTATTACCCTTAGATGGTGCCTCCAGTTATCATTGACTTCTCTGAGCAGGTCTGGGCCAGGGATTGACATGATAGTTTTCTTAACGCTTCAATCACTAACTACACAGTCAAAAACTCTGTCATTCCTGAGAAGAGCCTGCCCCGGGCTTGAACAGGGGCAGGAACCCATAATCCATTGATTTTTATGGACTCCCGCTCCCCGCCTTCGCGAGGACAGGCCGCGCGGGAGCGACGGTCTAGGAGGCTTCTTACGAGTCCATCATTATTCCAGCATTCCAATCGTGAGGGGAGCGAGCTAAATTTCTCGATTTGTATCATGTCCATCCACTTTATCCTGTCAAATATTTTTCCTCCGGTGGACTATTACAAAATGGCAAATCAAAGATTTAAGGATTTACGATCCGGGAAGGTATGTTTATAATAGCATTTGGGCTCGGATTTCAAGTCCAATCTCCAAATGCCACCTCCCTGTAATTTTCTTTGGGTGCCAACTATGCCTCGCAAGAAGAAGAGAAAAGTGCATCAGTCTAGACCGAAGGAACCGAAGAAAGAGGCACAGATCTTCAATCCTGTCTTCGGCTCGTTGGCATCCCTGAAAGAAAAGAAGGGGGAGGTCCCAGTGACTCAAGAGAAGATTGAACGCCCCGAGCCCGAGAAAGTGCCTAAGGAGACTCAATATTTTCTGGAAGCCATGCGGGATGTGGAACCGCTCAAGGGCCCAAGAAAGAAAATTATGCCCAGTCCCGACACCAACGTCTGGCCTTCCCACCCGGCCCCGGATGATGAACTGGAGGCCCTGGCCCACCTTTCTGATCTTGTCAGCGGGGCCGCCGAACTGGACATCACATTTAGCGACGAATATATCGAGGGGGCTGTTCGAGGCTTCGACCGAAGGCTTATGGGAAGGCTCAAAAAAGGGCAGTTTCCCGTACAGGATTACATCGATCTCCACGGGCTCACGAAACATGAGGCTGAGGTCAGGATCCATACCTTTCTACGGGAAAGCTATGGGCTTGGCTTACGATGCGTTCTCGTGGTTCACGGCCGGGGCCTGAATTCCGAGGACAATATCCCGGTATTGAAGGAGAGGCTGCCGGTCTGGCTGAGTCGGGGCCCAGTAAGGAAAATCGTACTGGCATTTTCAACTGCCATGCCTTACGATGGAGGGACAGGCGCTATCTATATCCTGCTGAAGAGGGGGAGGGCAAGGGTCTAAGGAAAGGAGGCTCCTTTCAAGTCATGAAACTGGGCATAGTAGGCCTGCCACAGTCAGGTAAGTCGACCATCTTCGCCGCACTTTCGGGGGCACGGGGACAGAAGGGGGAGTACGGGGCATCGGGAAGCGGTCCACGGATTTCCACGGTCACTGTTCCTGATGAGAGGGTTGATCTCTTGACAAAGATCTACCAGCCAAAGAAGATGACCTATGCGAAAATTGAATATCTGCTTCCTTCCCAAATCCCTGCCTTATCTCCTTCAACGGCCGAAGGGGGCGTGTTGAACCAGGTCCGGATATGCGATGCCCTCTTAGAGGTTCTTCGAAATTTTGAGGGGCCTGCGGGTTCTGCTCCTACGCCAGGGCAGGACTTCCTGAGGCTCGAAGAAGAGATGGTTTTGAGCGATCTCGTTGTTGCGGAAAAGAGGATAGAAAGGATAGAGCTTGACAGGAAACGAGGCAAGAAGGAGGGAGAGGCGGAATACTCCTTGCTTAAATCCTGCTGCGAGTGTCTGGAAGGGGGCGAGGCCCTGCGCAATCTGCCGGAACTGGCATCTGATCCCCTTCTCAGGGGTTTCACATTTCTCTCGGCAAAACCGATCCTTGTAATCGTCAATAACGAAGATGAAGATGAGAAGTTGCCCGAGTGGGATAGCAGGCCGCAGGGTATAGATCCAATGGTTGTGAGGGGCAGGCTTGAAATGGAGATCGCCTCCCTCTCTCCGGAAGAGGCAGAGGAATTCCGGGAGGCCTATCATATCCAGGAGTCTGCACTTGACAGGGTCATAAAAAACTCCTATCAGATCCTGAATCGCATTTCTTTCTTTACTGTCATCTCTGACGAGGTCAGGGCGTGGTCCATTGATGCCAACTCGCCTGCCCTGGAGGCCGCAGGGGCGGTCCACTCCGACATGAAGAAGGGCTTTATAAGGGCGGAGGTCCTGTCGTTTGAAGACCTCAAGACCCATGGATCTTTTCAGGAGGCCAAGAAGGCCGGGCTGGTGCGTCTCGAGGGGAAGGAATACGCAGTAAAGGATGGGGATATCATTAGTTTTAGGTTTAGTGTGTAAGTTCTGAGGTTTCCGATGGAAAAGATAAAGATAGGCATTATCGGGGCCGGGGGATACGGCGGTTGCGGGGCGGTCGAGCTTCTCCATCGCCACCCATTCGCGGAGATAAGGGCCCTTATTGACAAGCAGGATGTAGGGAAGCCCATAAGCGCGCTATACCCGCACCTGAAAGGGTTCTGCGATTTGCCCCTTACGGCGCCGGATGATCCCGACTGCCCGAAGGATTTTGATGCGGTCTTCTTTGCCACCCCGGATGGGGTGGGTCAGAAGGAGGCACCTTTCTGGCTAAAGAAAGGAGTCAAGGTCATAGATTTCAGCGGGGATTTCCGCTTCAATGACACGGCAACTTACAAGGGATATGCGGAAAGGATCGGGCGCAGCCATGAGCATTCCTCCCCGGAGCTGTTGCCAGGGGCGGTTTACGGCCTGGCGGAACTGCACAGAAAGGAGATTGCAAGTTCCGACCTGGTGGGTAATCCAGGGTGCTTTGCAGTGAGCTGTATTCTGGGGCTTTCCCCTGCAATAGATTCAATGCTGATTGAGCCGGAATCGATCATCTGTGATGCCAAGACCGGGGTATCGGGGGCCGGGAAGACCCCTAATCCCACTTTTCACTATCCGGCCCGGTACGAATCCATGAATGCCTACAAGATATCGGGGCATCAGCACGTCTACGAGATCGAAAGGGAACTAGGGCTTCTTGGGGGGCGGGACATCAAGATCACCTTTACCCCTCATGTGGTTCCCATGTGCAGGGGTATTTTGAGCACCATATATGCCCAGTTAAAGAAGGGGCGAGACCTCAAGGGAGTGGAAGAGGCCTATCGCGCCTTTTACAAGGACGATCTTTTCGTCAGGATATTCGGACCGGCTGAGCCACAGGCGAGCGTAAATGTTAGGGGCAGCAATTTCTGTAACATCTCCCTTAACGTCGACGAGCGGACAGGGCGACTGATTATTGTCAGCCTGATCGATAACCTGGTAAAAGGGCAGGCGGGAAGTGCTGTTCAGAATATGAACATAATGTTCGGGCTGGAAGAGGCGTCAGGGCTCTTTCACCCGGGAATGTATCCGTAGAAGGCGTTAGGCGCAAGGCACAAGGCGTGAGGGGTAAACGTGTATGGGGTCATGAGGGGGCGACCGGTTTTGCAGGGTGCCTCCGGGATCCAGGCCTCATCTTATGCAGACCTTTCTAACGTGTTCAAGGTCTGTGATTCCTAGAAAGACCTTTCGAATTCCATCTTGCATCAGGGTGGTCATGCCATCCCTTATTGCCTGCTGCCTCAACTCTTCGGTCCTTGCCCGGTTTTGCATGAGCGATTTCATGGGGTCCGTGCCGAGTAGAAGTTCATGGATGCCGGTTCTGCCGCGGTAACCCAGGTTACTGCACCTGGGGCAACCTTTGGCCTTATAAAGGCAGAGATCACCATTATACTCAAAACCGAGGGCGCCAAAATCGCCGTCATAGGCCCTGACCAGGTAGTCGAACTCTTTCCTTGAGGGATGGTATTTTCCCTTGCAATCCTCACAAAGGGCCCTTGCCAGGCGCTGGGCAAGTATTCCCAGGAGGGCATCCGCAAAATTAAAGGGATCCATTCCCATGTCAAGAAGTCGCGTAATGGTCTCCGGGGCGCTATTGGTATGAAGTGTGCTGAATACCAGGTGACCCGTCAGCGATGCCTCAATGCCTGTTGAAGCGGTCTCCTGGTCGCGCATTTCGCCTACCATTATAACATCAGGGTCAGCCCTCAAGAAAGACCTCATGGCTGTCGCAAAACTGAGACCGATCTTAGGATGCACCTGCACCTGCCGAAGGCCATCCTGCGTGATCTCCACAGGATCTTCTGCCGTCCATATCTTGGTTTCCGGCCTGTTTATATGCTTCAAGGCCGAGTGCAGGGTGGTGGTCTTGCCG